>NZ_JBHJVM010000108.1:0-1000 GCF_042264825.1 Isoptericola sp. NPDC056134 | reverse complement strand
ACAGATCCGAGGTCTTCTAGGCGGCTGAGGACCGGGTCGTCTTTCTTTCACGCGCGACCGGTCGGTGTCTCAGCCGCGAGCTTCGATGCGAGTGGGGCGACTCCGGCGTCGTGTCGTGACGGCAGTACTTGTCCTGGCCTGGAGTGGGATCTATGGAGCCGATAGGCCGCTGGTCGCCGCGCGGGCGGCCGCACGCTTCGTCAGGGCTACAAGGGCTTCGCGCGGCAGCGGCGACCGAGGCGAGCTCGCCCGGGACTGCGGCACCGATCGACACAGCACTCGCCGTCCACGCGTCTTCAGACCATGTTCGAGGACCGAGAGCGTACTGAGCAGCAGATGTGGAAGGCGCCTCCACAAGGTCGGTGTCTGAAGTGCTAGCGACGAGGACCGCACCTAGGTCTCGGACCGCCTGCTCGTCCCGTGCGTTCGCAGTTAGAGGAGAGCCGTCCGCAGGACGGTCCCTCGAAGCGAATGTCCAGAGTCCTGCGTCACTTGCGCGTCATCACGGCTGATGAGGTGACGCGCCGGTTCTCGGCGGTTCGCAGAGCGAGCGCCCCGGCGGGTAACAATTGCCGCGTGGCTCCGACCCAAGACACCGCGAGAGATGGCGTCGACGAGCGCCCAGCCGAGGGCGAGCGCTCCGCAGTCGTCGGGTTCAGCGGTCAGTACGGACTAGCGGCGCGGATCGTACGGGCAAAGATCACGACGCTTCGGTGGATCAGGGTCGCGGATCCGGATGCGGGGGTCGCCGACGACTTTCAGTTCGAAGCGGCCGGTACCAGGTATGCGCTGCAAGTGAAGTGGGCGCAATACCCCGGATCCTTCGGTTGGGCCGAGTTGGCGAACGCTCCGAAGGGTTCGACGGCCCTCTTCGGGCGGCTCGCACAGGCCTGGCAGCGCATCCGGGAAACTTGGTCCGGACCGCTCGAGATCCGCTTGTGGAGCAACGAGAACGCCTCGAACACCTCGCCGCGCGCTGACTCTGCTCTCGGGTCATGCT
>NZ_JBHJVM010000107.1:0-1007 GCF_042264825.1 Isoptericola sp. NPDC056134 | reverse complement strand
GAGTAGACCATCGAGATGAGGATGTCGGTGTGACCGAGCGGGACGGACGCGTCGGCGAACCGTGGACCGCCGCCGGTCAGCATGTAGATGAGCGTGAAGTTGTTGAAGTTGAAGGCGAACGACGAGATGAGCAGCGGCGCGGTCGCGATGAGCAGGAGCGGCAGCGTGATCGCCCGCCACGTCCGCCAGCGCCCGGCGCCGTCGATCTTGGCCGCCTCCATGACGTCCCCGGGCAGCGACTGCAGCGCGCCCGTGCAGATGAGGAACATGTAGGGGAAGCCGAGCCACAGGTTCACACCGAGGACCGAGAGCTTCGCGAGCCACGGGTCGGTGAGCCACGGGATGTGCGCGCCCCCGAGGATCACCTCGTTGACGAACCCGAACCGCGTGTTGAGCAGGCCGGACCACAGCAGCGCGGCGAGGAACCCCGGGATCGCGTACGGCAGGATCATGAGCGTGCGGTACACCTTGCGCCCGCGCATCCGCGTGTCGTTGAAGACGATCGCGAGGAAGAGGCCGAGCAGGAACGTCGTGACGACCGAGCCGATCGCGAAGACGAACGTCCACACGAGGATCTTGACGAACGGCTCCGCGTAGCGGGCGTCGGAGAACGCGGTGACGAAGTTGTCGAAGCCGACGGGCACGCGCCACCCGACCGCGAGGGTCGATCCGTCGGGGGCCTCGAACTGGCCCTCGTCGTTCGGCGTGTACACGGTGCCGGTCGTGGTGTCGGTCATGGTGTCCGCCGCGGCGTCCCACTCGAGCGCCGAGGTGTAGACGTAGCCGGTCCGCGCGTCCGTGGTGCGGATCGACCCGTCCTCGGGGTCGTCCGAGACCGGCACACGGAGCTCGGTCACCTCGGCCTGGCGCTGGAGCACCTGGTCGCGGGGCAGCACGGTGAAGCCGGGGACGTCGGTCGCGCGCCCGTCCTCGACCGTCGCGCCGTCCACGACGGCGAGCGGCCGGTCGACCGTCCCGGCCTCGACGTCGCCGTCCTCGGTGACGAC
>NZ_JBHJVM010000106.1:0-1024 GCF_042264825.1 Isoptericola sp. NPDC056134 | reverse complement strand
AGACCGCCGTGGCTGTCCGTGGCCCGGGCGATCTCCGAGCGGAGAACGCCTGCGGGGTGGTCGCGCCCGAAGAGAGCAGGGGTCATGACCACACGATAGGAGCCCCCACTGACAACGGCCCCTCGTTTCTCCGGGGCGGGCCGCCCCACCCCGCGTCAGCCGCCCCGCTCCCGCCTCAGTCGCGGACCACCGTCACCGGGCACGGCGCGTGCTGGGTGACGTGGAGGCTGACCGAGCCGAGCAGGGTGGCTTTGAAGCCGGTGTGGCCGCGGGCTCCGACGACGAGCAGGTCGGCGCCCTGGGCGCGGTCCAGCAGGGCCTGGGCCGGATTGCCGATGACCACGACCTTGCTGACCGCGGCGGCCCCCGCGGCGCCGAGGGCCTCCTCCAGTGCCTCGTTGAGGGAGACGGTGGCCAGGGCCTGCGGATCGAAGTCCTCGGGCATGCCCGGCATCATCGACGCCCAGCTGGTTGCGGGGTACTCCCAGCTGTTCACGGCCTCCACCGTGGCGCCGGTCAGCTCGGCCTGGCGTACGGCCCAGTGCAGTGCCTTGATCGAGGAGTCGGAGCCGTCGACGCCCACAACGATCCTGCCCATATCTGCCTCCAGCTCGGTCGTGCTCGGTAGCTCGGTCGCGCTCGGTCGCGCTCGGTACAGCGCCCTGTCTCACTGTAATCAAATAGGGCAATCGGGGCGGGTCGATGTGACCCGCCCCGATCGCCCCGCCCGCATGGGGTCGCTCCCGGCCCGGCCTCAGTCCAGCCGCAGGTCCGCGAGCTGCTGCTCGAAGGGGACGACCGCGTCCTCCCCGTCGTCCAGGCCCGGGGTCCGCGAGGCCCCGGAGACCGTACGGCCCAGGACCGCGGAGGCCAGCTCGCCGCCCGCACGCCGGATCCGGGACGGCAGGCCCTCGGTGTACTCGTCGCCCGAGGAACCCCAGTCCTCCGAGGCCGCGTAGACGGAGGTGGGCACGGTGACGGCCCGCAGATAGGCGAAGAGCGGGCGCAGGGCGTGCTCCAGGAC
>NZ_JBHJVM010000105.1:493-1040 GCF_042264825.1 Isoptericola sp. NPDC056134 | reverse complement strand
CCCTCATGCTGCTGCAGATCCGCAACTGGTTCGGGCTGTGGTCCGTGCTCGTCACGGGCGCCGCGCTCGTCGGCGTGTCGTGGTGGGCGACGCCCGACGTGCAGAGCGCCGTCGCCTACGCCGTCACGTGGTTCCTGCTGCTCGGCGCGGTCCGGCCGGTGCTCGAGCTGCAGAGCGAGCGGTCGCGCGGACGGGCGGCGACGTCCGACGCCGACATCCTCGCGCGGCTCACCCGCGTCCCCGGGCTGTTCTGGGTGGGCGTGTTCCTCGTCGTCACGCTCGGCGCCGCCGTGCTCGGCGGGTCGTGGATCGTGGGCCCGGCGGCCTGAGGCTGCGCCGCCTCGCACGACGACGGGCCGCCCGCCGGAGCGGACGGCCCGTCGTGCGACCGAGGACGCGTCTGGAGGAGGACGCGTCGTCGAGATCGTCCGGCGCGGGCGCCGGAGGTGCGTGGTGGGTCAGCCCTGAGGAGTCAGGACGAACGCCGGGCCCTGCGCGTTCGGGTCCGTGTCGAGCGTGAGGTTCGAGAGCGTCGGGGCCGTGGCGG
>NZ_JBHJVM010000105.1:0-424 GCF_042264825.1 Isoptericola sp. NPDC056134 | reverse complement strand
CGTCGGGCTGCGGGGCGGGTACGAGCGCGAGCTCGAAGCTGCCCGCCTGGTCCGCGGACTCGGCGATCCGCAGACCGCCTCCCTCGGGGACACCGGCCTGGGTCTGCAGGTCGTGGACAGCGGTACGGGCGTTGTCGGTCAGGGTGAGCACGAGAGCTCCTCTCGTCGCCGGGCGGAACCCTGCGGGACACGTCCGTGCGGCTCACGCCTGGCTGGCGTGACCTGCCGTCGGTGCACCCTCCCGCGGGCTCCTCGGTCCACTCCACCGAAACAAGAACGCGCGCCGCTCGCAAGCGAATCGCCCGTTTCTCACCGAATTTCTCACGGAGCAAGACTGCGCGTGACAGCGTCCGACGACGCGCGTAGGGTCCGCGCCCGCGCGACCGGTCGACGCGCCGGCGGGCTCCTCCGCGCGGGTAGCCTG
>NZ_JBHJVM010000104.1:0-1050 GCF_042264825.1 Isoptericola sp. NPDC056134 | reverse complement strand
GATGTAGACGGCGCCCACGGACGCCTGGACGAGGAACGCGCCGGCCCGGGTGCGGTTCCGCAGGATGCGCAGCGGCAGCAGCGGGTACTTCGTCTTCGACTCGACGACGAGGAACAGCGCGATCAGCACCAGGCCGACAGAGAGGAAGAGGATCGTGTCGGCCGATCCCCAGCCGTGTTCGGAGAGCGTGAGGCCGTAGACGAAGCTGCCGAATCCGAGAGTGATCAGGACCGCCCCCAGCAGGTCATGCCCGTGGTCGCCGTTCAGCCGGGACTCTCGAACGAACAGTGCAGCACCCACGATGCCGAGGACCGCGAAGATGATGTTCACGAGCAGGCACCAGCGCCATCCGGCGTACTCGGTGAGCACGCCGCCCATCGCGAGACCGATGGTCGCGCCTGTCCCTGCGACGATCCCGAAGATGGCGAACGCCTTGGCCCGCTCCTTGCCCGAGGTGAACGCGACCGTCAGCATGGACAGCGCAGCAGGCGCGAGGAGTGCGGCGAAGGCGCCCTGTGCCCCTCGGGCGATGATCAGTTGAGCGGCGCTGTCAGCAAAGCCGGCGACCACGGACGCCGCCCCGAAGCCAAACATCCCGATCATGTAGCTGCGCTTGCGCCCCCAGAAGTCGGAGATGCGCCCTCCGAGCAGGAGCAGAGAGCCGAACGCGAGGACGTAGGCCGTGACGACCCACTGGCGTTCGGCGTCGGACATCCCGAGCTCGAACTGTGCCTTCGGCAGCGCGACGTTGACGATCGTCGCGTCGAGGACGATGACGAGCTGCGTCATGCAGATGACGGCTAGGGCCCACCAGCGACGAGGGTCGAGTTGGACAGCAGGCATGAAAAAACCTCCGGATTCATAGACAACTGAAGCCGGAGGTTTCAAGCCTCGGACAAGCACACCTGTGGGCGCGCAAGCCATCCTCGATCGTTCGAGCGGAGAAGGAACTCTACCACAGAGGTGGCTGTCGACCTCGGCCTGAGCCCCTGCGGCGTGCTGCCGTCCGCCGCCGAGCCCGAGGCTGTTATCGAGGACGAGCTCGAGAAC
>NZ_JBHJVM010000103.1:0-1057 GCF_042264825.1 Isoptericola sp. NPDC056134 | reverse complement strand
TGTTCAGACCGTGCTGGGCGGTACCGGTCTTGCCGCCCACTGTGACGCCGGGGATCTGCGCGTTGGTTCCCGTGCCGTCCTTGACCACGGTCTCCATCATCTGCTGGACCTTCTGGGCGTTCTCACCGGAGAGCGCGCGGCTGAGTTCCTCGGGCTCGTGGGTGTAGACCGGGTCCAGGTTGGGCGCCTGGCGCTCGGCGACCATGTACGGCTGCATCAGCTTGCCGTCGTTGGCGATCGCGGAGGCCACCATGGCCATCTGGAGCGGGGTGGTGCGGTTCGAGGCCTGACCGATGCCGGCCATGGCGTTCTGCGGCTTGTTGTCCTCGGGGTAGATGCTCGCGTCGGCGCGGACGGGCGTGAAGACTTCCTTGTTGAAGCCGAACTTGTCCGTCTGCTCGATCATCTTCCGGTTGCCGAGGTCGTCGCTCATCTTCCCGAAGACGGTGTTGCACGACCAGCGCAGGGCCTCCCGCAGCGAGGCGTCCTTGCAGGGGATGCTGCCCTCGTTCTTGAGCTCCGTGGTGGACTGCGGAAGCGTCCAGGGCAGCGGGGAGTCCGTCTTGGCGTCGATGTCGTCGTAGAGCCCGTTCTCCAGGGCGGCGGCGGCGGTGACGACCTTGAAGGTGGAGCCCGGGGGGTAGGTCTCGCGCAATGCCCGGTTGAGCATCGGCTTGTCCTTGTCCTTCAGGAGCTTCTGCCGCGCCTCGGAGTCCTTGTCGGAGTTGCCCGCGAAGACCGAGGGGTCGTACGAGGGGGTGCTCGCCAGCGCCAGAATGGCACCGCTCTTCGGGTCGAGCGCGACGACGGAGCCCTTCTTGTCGCCGAGTCCCTTGAAGGCGGCCCGCTGGGCGTCGCCGTTCAGGGTGGTGACGATGTTGCCGCCCTGCTTCTTCTCCCCGGTGAACATGGAGAGGGTGCGGTTGAAGAACAGCTGGTCGTCGTTGCCGGTGAGGATGCCGTCCTCCAGGCTCTCCAGCTGCGAGGAGTCGAAGGCCTGGGACGAATAGCCGGTCACCGGGGCCCAGAGGGGCCCGTCCTTCCAGACCCGCTTGTA
>NZ_JBHJVM010000102.1:0-1060 GCF_042264825.1 Isoptericola sp. NPDC056134 | reverse complement strand
CCCACGGGGTGTTCGTCAGACCCATCTGGCTGAACATGAGGAAGGTCGGGACGGCGAGCGCGGTGCCCGGGACGGCGACCGCGCCGATCACGGTCGCGAACACGCCGCGCTTGCCCGGGAAGTCGAACTTGGCGAGCGCGTACCCGCCGAGCACGGCGAGGAAGGTCGCGCCGCCCGCCCCGAGCACGACGTACAGCAGCGTGTTGGCGAACCAGCGGCCGAAGATGCCGCCGTCGTAGGTCAGCGTGCGCGCGATGTTGTCGAACAGCGCGAAGTCGCCGCTGAACCAGAGCCCGAACGAGGAGAACAGGCTCGACTGCGTCTTGGACGCGTTGACGACGAGCCAGAACAGCGGCACGAGCGCGTAGAGCAGGACGATCCCGGTGAGGACGGTCATCAGGACGCTGCGGCGCGGGCGGGCCACGCTGTGCGGGGCGCGCGAGCGCAGGCGGACGGGCTTGCGCGTCGTGGCGCTCGTCGTCGTGCGGGACGCGGCGGGGACCGCCGGGGTCGAGGGGGTCGTGGCGGTCATCGTCAGGCCTCCTTGCGCATGCCGCGCAGCTGGACGACGTAGGCCACGATCATCGTGAGGACGCCCATGATGATGGCGACGGTCGCCGAGTAGTTGTACTGCTGGCCGGAGAACGACAGCGAGTACGCATACAGGTTCGGGGTGAAGTACGTCGTGATGGCGTTCGGCGCGAGGCTCTGGAGGATGCTCGGCTCGTTGAAGAGCTGGAACGAGCCGATGATCGAGAAGATCGTGGCGATGACCAGCGAGCCGCGGATCGCGGGGATCTTGATGGCCCGCACGACCTGCCACTGGGACGCGCCGTCGAGCTCGGCCGCCTCGTACAGCTCGGGGTCCACGCGCTGGAGCGCGGACATGAAGATGACGACCGGGTAGCCGATCTGGACCCAGATGAGCACGAGCATGACGCTCGACAGCGCGGTCGTCGTGTCGCCGAGCCAGTTGGGCGGGTTCTCGATGCCGATCCCGCGCAGGATCACGTTGAGCGCGCCGGTCTGGGCGTTGAGGATCCAGTTCCACAGCACGCCG
>NZ_JBHJVM010000101.1:0-1063 GCF_042264825.1 Isoptericola sp. NPDC056134 | reverse complement strand
GAAGAAGCGCCGGCTAACTACGTGCCAGCAGCCGCGGTAATACGTAGGGCGCAAGCGTTGTCCGGAATTATTGGGCGTAAAGAGCTCGTAGGCGGTCTGTCGCGTCTGGTGTGAAATCCCGAGGCTCAACCTCGGGCTTGCATCGGGTACGGGCAGACTAGAGTGCGGTAGGGGAGACTGGAATTCCTGGTGTAGCGGTGGAATGCGCAGATATCAGGAGGAACACCGATGGCGAAGGCAGGTCTCTGGGCCGCAACTGACGCTGAGGAGCGAAAGCATGGGGAGCGAACAGGATTAGATACCCTGGTAGTCCATGCCGTAAACGTTGGGCACTAGGTGTGGGGCTCATTCCACGAGTTCCGTGCCGCAGCTAACGCATTAAGTGCCCCGCCTGGGGAGTACGGCCGCAAGGCTAAAACTCAAAGGAATTGACGGGGGCCCGCACAAGCGGCGGAGCATGCGGATTAATTCGATGCAACGCGAAGAACCTTACCAAGGCTTGACATGCACCGGAAACACTCAGAGATGGGTGCCCCGTAAGGTCGGTGCACAGGTGGTGCATGGTTGTCGTCAGCTCGTGTCGTGAGATGTTGGGTTAAGTCCCGCAACGAGCGCAACCCTCGTCCTATGTTGCCAGCGGGTTATGCCGGGGACTCATGGGAGACTGCCGGGGTCAACTCGGAGGAAGGTGGGGATGACGTCAAATCATCATGCCCCTTATGTCTTGGGCTTCACGCATGCTACAATGGCCGGTACAGAGGGCTGCGATACCGTAAGGTGGAGCGAATCCCAAAAAGCCGGTCTCAGTTCGGATTGGGGTCTGCAACTCGACCCCATGAAGTCGGAGTCGCTAGTAATCGCAGATCAGCAACGCTGCGGTGAATACGTTCCCGGGCCTTGTACACACCGCCCGTCAAGTCACGAAAGTTGGTAACACCCGAAGCTCATGGCCCAACCGGTTTTCCGGGGGGAGTGGTCGAAGGTGGGACTGGCGATTGGGACTAAGTCGTAACAAGGTAGCCGTACCGGAAGGTGCGGCTGGATCACCTCCTTTCTAAGGAGC
>NZ_JBHJVM010000100.1:0-1064 GCF_042264825.1 Isoptericola sp. NPDC056134 | reverse complement strand
CGACGTGCCGGAGCAGATGCAGGTCCGCCGCGAGAAGCGCGAGCGGATCCTCGCGCGCGGCGACCAGCCGTACCCCGTATCCGTCCCGCGCACGACGACGATCGCCGACGTCCGGGCCGCGTACGCGCACCTGGAGACCGGTGAGGAGACGCAGGACGAGGTCGGTGTCGCCGGTCGCGTCGTGTTCCTGCGCAACACCGGCAAGCTGTGCTTCGCGACGCTCCAGGACGGCGAGGGCAACCGCCTCCAGGTCATGCTGAGCCAGGCTGTCGTGGGCGAGGAGTCGCTCGCGTCGTTCAAGGCGGACGTGGACCTGGGCGACCACCTCTTCGCGCACGGCCGCGTCATCAGCTCGCGCCGCGGCGAGCTGAGCGTGTTCGCCGACGCGTGGCAGATCGCCGCGAAGGCGCTGCGCCCGCTGCCGGTGCTCCACAAGGAGCTCTCGGAGGAGGCGCGCGTGCGCCAGCGCTACGTCGACCTCATCGCGCGCCCGGCCGCCCGGGACACGGTGCGCCTGCGTGCCGCCGTCGTGCGCTCGATCCGCGAGAACTTCTGGGAGCGCGGCTTCGTCGAGGTCGAGACGCCGATGCTCCAGACGCGTCCGGAAGGCGCGGCAGCGCGCCAGTTCGAGACGCACATGAATGCTTTCGACATCGACCTGTTCCTGCGTATCGCCCCGGAGCTGTTCCTCAAGCGCGCAGCCGTCGGCGGTGTCGAGAAGGTGTTCGAGATCAACCGCAACTTCCGTAACGAGGGCGTGGACTCCACGCACTCCCCGGAATTCGCGATGCTCGAGGCGTACGAGGCCTATGGCGACTACGACACCATGGCGGTGCTCACCCAGAACCTGGTGCAGCGGGCCGCGCAGGACGCGCTCGGGAAGACCCTGGTCACGCTCGCCGACGGCACGGAATACGACCTCGGCGGCGAATGGACGCAGCTGAAGATGTACGACTCGCTCTCGGACGCGCTGGGCGAGGCGATCACGCCCGAGACGCCGGTCGAGTCGCTGCTGACGTACGCGGACAAGTTCGAGCTCACCTTCGACCCGAAGAACGTCAACC
>NZ_JBHJVM010000099.1:0-1074 GCF_042264825.1 Isoptericola sp. NPDC056134 | reverse complement strand
GGGAGTGGTCGAAGGTGGGACTGGCGATTGGGACTAAGTCGTAACAAGGTAGCCGTACCGGAAGGTGCGGCTGGATCACCTCCTTTCTAAGGAGCTACCAACGCTCGCCTCGCCGGCTTTGCTGGTGGGTGGGTCGTTCAGGTGCCACGCCATCGCCGTACGTGTGGTGGGTGGTTGCTCATGGGTGGAACATTGACGAAAGAGTCTTCTGGTCTTGCTGGTGTCAGTACCTGCCGGCCTGCCTGGTCCTTCGGGGCCGGGTGGGGTGGTGGTGGAACATCACGGGTGAGGGTGGGGGGCTTGTCGAGCACACTGTTGGGTCCTCAGGTCACCGGCCACCGGTTGGTGGGGTGCCTGGTACGGGCCGGTCTTCGGACCTCGAACCGCGTCGTCTGCTTCTTCGGGAGCTGATGGGGTAGGCGGGTCCTGGTGGGGGTCGGGGTCGTTGGTTGTTTGAGAACTGCACAGTGGACGCGAGCATCTTTGTAAAGATCAAGACACACCTTCGGGTGTGGTTCTTGGTTCTCTGCAGTTTTGTTGTTTTTGTTGAAGTTTTTAAGGGCACAGGGTGGATGCCTTGGCACTAGGAGCCGAAGAAGGACGTTGTAGCCTGCGATAAGCCTCGGGGAGCTGGCAAACGAGCTGTGATCCGAGGGTTTCCGAATGGGGGAACCCCGCACGAGTCATGTCGTGTGACCCGCACCTGAATATATAGGGTGTGTGGAGGGAACGTCGGGAAGTGAAACATCTCAGTACCGACAGGAAGAGATATTCCGTGAGTAGTGGCGAGCGAAAGCGGATGAGGCCAAACCGGGCGCGTGTTAAAGCTGTCAGGCGTTGCGTGTTCGGGGTTGTGGGACCCTTCTGGTGGATCTGACAGTCCGCCGGGGAGTCAGAAAGTCGTGTCATAGTCGAACCGCATTGAAAGGCGGACCACAGACGGTGCGAGTCCGGTAGACGAAATGGTGCGGCCTCCCGAAGGGGATCCCAAGTAGCACGGGGCCCGAGAAATCTCGTGTGAATCTGGCAAGACCACTTGCTAAGCCTAAATACTACCTAGTGACCGATAGCGGA
>NZ_JBHJVM010000098.1:0-1078 GCF_042264825.1 Isoptericola sp. NPDC056134 | reverse complement strand
GGAGCAGGTCGATCTGGCCGTCACCGCCGAGGGTGAATGTCTCGGACCGCAGTCGACCCGTCCCCGCATCCCCGACGGCTTCGTTGAAGCCCCACAGGTGGCAGCGGTCCTCGCTGCCCCACGCGTTGGCCTGGCGGAACTGGCCTCCCCACCCCCAGTCGGTGGCGTCGGTGACGTTGGCGTCGCTGTACGCGTCGCCCTCGACGACGGACCATCCGGTGAGGTCGCACGTGGCGAAGTCACCGTTCGTCAGCTCCTTGGTGTCCTGCACCCCTGCTGCCTCGTCGTAGTGCGCCGGCGCGACCTTCCCGTAGGCGCCGTCCAGGTTCCAGACCTCGAGGGACTTGACCTGGACGTTGGAGCCGCCGAGGACGTGCAGACCGACGGAGTCGGCGAGGGTCGGGTAGACGCGGGTCGTCATGGACTTCTCCTCGTCGACGAACGCCTCGACGACTGAGCGGTCGACGTAGACGTGCATCGTGACCTTGCCGTTGGCGTCCACCTCGAAGGCGCCCTGGTTGACGCCCTTGCGGGTGTCGGGGTCCAGGCTGGAGTGGTTCCGGTCGAGGGTGAGGGTGTCGGCCTCCCGGTCCACGGACAGGACCGTCCGCTCGGTTCCGTCGCTGCTGCGCCGTACCTCGAGGCCGGCGTTCGTGCTTGCCCCGTCCTTCGAGCTGGGGGTGATCTGCAGCTCGGCCTTGATCTCGAGCAGATCGCTGAACGTGTCGTGCTTGTCGTCGAGCGTGGCGTTAGTGCGTTCGACCGACTTGTTCTTGACCGAGAGGACTTTCTTCGAACGCAGCGACTGCAGCTCGTCCACCGGCTTGAGGCCGGCATCGCCGTCGTCGGTGAGGGTGAGCTCGACCGGCAGCCCCATCGAGTGCGCCCAGCCGGCGTCGTGGTGCTCGTCCTCGCTGCGCCCGTCCTGGGTGATGGTGAACAGCAACGACCTGCCTTCAGGGTCGACCATCCCCGAGGGTCCGGTGAAGTGCTCGCCGTAGTCGAAGAGCCGCGGCTCCTCGTGGTCGGGCACGAACGTGTGGGCGTCCCGGTCCCACTCCCCGACCCAGTAGTAGGT
>NZ_JBHJVM010000097.1:0-1080 GCF_042264825.1 Isoptericola sp. NPDC056134 | reverse complement strand
ACCTGGAGCCCGCCGCCGGTCGGCACGTACCGCGCGGCCACCGTCATCCCGGGGATCTCCGGGCCCAGGGTCGGCATCATCGAGCGCTGGAGCCCCAGCGACAGCTCGCGCTCCGTCTCGGCGACCCCGGCGCGGGCCAGGGCCTGGGCGAGCATGCGGGCGACCGTGGAGAGCACCGCGCGCTCGTCCGGGGAGAACCCCACCGGGTGCTGGAACCCGGCCATCCAGGCGCCCATCGTGCGACCGGACGACACCAGGGGCAGGAAGGCCCAGGACTGCCGCCCGAAGCGCCGGGCGAGCGGCCAGGTGGCCGGATAGCGGCGGCGGTACTCGTCGGGGGAGGGGAGATAGATCGCGCGGCCGGTGCGGACGACCTCGGCGGCCGGGTAGTCGGTGTCCAGGGGCATGTCGGTGAAGGGTTCCTCGTCCCCGATGTTGTGCCCGTGGTGCCCGATGATCGTCAGCCGTTCCCCGGCGGAGCCGAAGACCGCGAGGCCGTCCGGGGAGAAGCCCGGCATGGACAGGGACCCGGCGACCCGCAGCACCTCCGCGGTGGACCGGGCCTCGGCCAGCGCCCGCCCGGCGTCCAGCAGGAACGCCTCCCGGGACCGCCGCCAGTCCCCGGTGATCGGCGTGTGGGCGGCGTCGGTGGCACCGGGCTGCGGCTCGGCGACCTCCTGGAGCGTGCCGTAGAGGACGTAGGCCTCGCTGTCGGCTTCCTTGTCCGTCCGGAAGACCGGCTTGGAGCGGCTGCGCACGGTACGCAGGACCTGCCCGCGCTCGTCCACGATCCGCAGCCGCGCCTCGGCCAGGCTGCCCTCGGCGACCGCGAGGTTGACCACCCCGTAGATCTCGTTCCAGTCGACCGGGTGGAAACGGGAGCGCACCGCCGCCTCCCGGTAGCTGCCGGGCTCGGGAGGCAGGCCGAGGAGCCGGGCCGCTTCCGCGTCGAGCGTGACCGTGCCGGCTGCGTTGTCCCAGCGCCACAGGCCCGTCGCGATCGCGGCCAGGACTTCCTCGGTGCGCATTGCCCCACTTTAGGAAGATGTGCTCGGTGGACGCCACCGAGAGGCGGCCACC
>NZ_JBHJVM010000096.1:0-1083 GCF_042264825.1 Isoptericola sp. NPDC056134 | reverse complement strand
CTGCTCGGGGGCGCGTTCGCACCGAACCACAAGGGCATGCCGATCGTCCCGGCGACGGCCGACGTGGACTTCCTGCGCCGCCAGGTGCTCATGTCCCGCAACATCCGCGGCGGCGCCGTCGTCGACTTCTTCATGGGCGGTCTCAACCGCCAGGTCGAGCACCACCTGTTCCCGAGCATGCCGCGCCCGAACCTCAGGCGCGTCCAGCCCCTCGTGCGCGAGTACTGCTCCCAGCTCGGCGTGACGTACACCGAGGTCCGGTTCTTCGCCTCCTACCGGATCGTCGTCCAGTACCTCAACGACGTCCCCGGCCGTGCTCGCGAACCGTTCTCCTGCCCGCTGGCCGCCAGCCTCGGTCGGTAGGGAGGTCGTCCGGCACGCGCACAGCGGCTCCCAGGTTCGCTCCCAGGTGCGAGGCGTAGGGTCACGGTATCCGCGGCGAACGTGCCCCGTCTGAGGTGCGCGGGCCCGGAACCACGAGGAGGCCGCCATGGCCACCACCCCGCTCAGCTCCGCGACGAACGGGCAGCCCACCGCTGCCGTGTCGGGCAGCAGCCCCGACTCACGCGTGTCCCGCACGTCGGGCAACCCGACGCGGACTCCTCGGACCCGCACCGGAGCCACGTGGGTCGGCCTGTGCGTCGCCGCCCTCGTCCTGGTCGCGCTCATCGTGTTCATGCTGCAGAACACTCAGCTCGTGCTCGTCTCGTTCCTGGGCTGGCAAGGCTCCGTCCCGCTCGCCCTCGCCCTGCTCATCGCGGGAATCGGCGTCGGGATCGTCGCCCTCGTCGTCGGCACACTCCGCATCCACCAGCTCCGCCGACGCCTCGCGCACCGCGTCTAGCCCTTGCGCGGAGTCGACCGACGGGCGCGCGGAGCCCCGGTGCGAGCCGCGCCGGCCTCGCCGTCGGGCGGCTCTCGCGGTTCACTGGTGCGCGGAGGTGAGCGTCATGTCCACGACGACGCGACGAGGAGCCGTTGCGGCTCTCGCCATCGCAGTGCTCCTGCTCCTGGGGGCCTGCGCCGCCGGGCCGAACGTCGCCGCCAACCCCGGCGGCTACGGTTTCTGGTGGGGCCTGTGGC
>NZ_JBHJVM010000095.1:0-1087 GCF_042264825.1 Isoptericola sp. NPDC056134 | reverse complement strand
GGCACCGACCCTGGCGACAGCGACGGCAACCTTCCCAACACCGGGACTGGGCTCGCGCCACTGAGCGGCCTCGCGATCCTCCTGCTCGCCGGCGGGCTCGCCGTCACGATCTGGTCGCGAGGACGCTCAGACACCGCCTAGCGCGTGCGCTGAATGTCGGCGGGCTTCCAGGTGCCGTCGAACGCGGGCTGCTCGGGGCCGTAGATGCGCAGGTAGACGAACCAGCCGCGACCCGGCAAGGTCTGGAGCCAACGGCCATCGGTGTCGGCCGGGGCCTCGGGGCCGAAGTGCAGGCGCGTAGGCGCAGAGGTGTCGACGTCGCTGAGCTCGAACAGTGACCGAAGCGCGGCTTTGTCCTGATCGGTCTGGATCTGCGACCGGGTCTCGGCGTCGTAGACGGTGACCGACCAGAAGAGCTTGCCCGGCACGGGCTGGGGGATGTCGAGGGTGTAGGTATGGGAGCCGTCGAGCAGCGCACCATCACCATCGCGCACGGCGAGCCAGTACAACGAGCCCTGTCCGGCCTGGCGCCGGAACATCGCCGGCGAGGAGACGATCGCCTGCGCGAACCAGCGGTCGCGGGCCTCGAGGTCAAGCCCGTAAGGGGTCTCGAAGTCGCCGTTGTCGGGGACCAGCCCCGCCCACTCCCATGCTCGGTCAGGCCACGCGATCCGGTCGGGCCGATCGCTGGCGAAGGCCGAGACCAGCATCTGGTCGCGCCCGGTCAATGCCGCGCGCTCGAGCAGCGCGACCGTGGCTTCGTCGGTGGGGAACTGCTTGCCCGGCTCGATGCCGATCGCGCTCAACAACCCGTACATCGGCCGGAACTCCTCGATCACCGGCTCGGCGTCGAGAACCTCGTGCAGCCGCTTCCAGAAGTCGAGATTGGCCTCGCACTGGAGCGGGCTAGCGTCCATCGCGGTGTGGGTGAGGTCGCGATACTCCATGCGATCTGCCTCGCCCGTGGCGAGAGGGAAGATCCTCATCGCGCGCAGCGCATCGAGCGCCTTCTCGATGTCAGCTCCGAGCGGCAACACGCGTACCGCAAGCAGGACCAGAACGGTCGGCGACTGGACGAGGCGGTACC
>NZ_JBHJVM010000094.1:0-1088 GCF_042264825.1 Isoptericola sp. NPDC056134 | reverse complement strand
GCCTCGACCAGCTGCCACCCGCCGCCCGCGCCGCCATCGAGAAGCACACCGGCCCCCTCCTCACAGTCAAGGAGACAACCGAGGGCTTCAACAGCGAGATCGCCGCCCGCATCACCTCCACCACGGGCACCTGGCACATCAAGGGACTACGCACCGACCACCCCCGCGCCTGGACCCAACACCGCGAAGCCGCCGTCGCCCCCTTCCTCACCGGCCTGGCCCCCACCCTCGACTGGCACGTCGAAACCGCAGGCTGGGACCTCCTCGGCTTCGAAGCCCTCAACGGCCACCACGCCGACTACGCACCCGGCTCCCCCGACCTCCCCGAAGTCGCCGCCCTCCTGCGCCACCTCGGCAAGACCCCCTGCCCCGACATCGAACTCCGCCACGCCGAACAGCGGTTGGAGCGCTACGCGGCGCGTCCCGACGACCTCCGCCACTTCGCCGGGCCCCATCTCCTGCACACCGACCTGAACCACACCAACGTCCTCGTCGACGACCACGCACCCCAGGGCGGTAGGGCCCGTCTGGTCGACTGGGCCTGGGCAACCCGCGGAGCGCCCTGGCTGGACGCCGGCTACTGGACCATCTGGCTCATCGCCGCCGGACACACCCCCGCATCCGCCGAGCGCTGGGCAGCCGACATCCCCTCCTGGCACACCGCCCCCGCCGAGGGCATCACCGCCTTCGCCGTCGCCAACGCGAACGTGTGGGCCGAGATCAGCGCCGCCGACCCCGCCCCGTGGACCCTGCGCCTCGCAACAGCCGCTGAGGCCTGGCACGTACACCGCAGGGCTGGTTGAACCGAGGCGGTGAAAGTTCTGGCCACCCTAGGCGGCGGCGCAACCTACAAGATGGGAAATCAGGCACACCTCGCAGGGCAACACGCTGGAGTCTTCGAGCGTCGGCTTCAGCGCCGACGGATGTACGGACTCGAACACAGGGTGATCGGGTCTGCCGATCGGACATAGAACACCCTGCTGTCCCTCAACGAGGGGGCAGCGCACTGGTCGCCTGCGCCAGCTGACCACTGCCGCTGCGTTCCAGGAGGCCGCCGCTCTCTAGGAGTTCGGCCCTCGGTTCCGTGC
>NZ_JBHJVM010000093.1:0-1102 GCF_042264825.1 Isoptericola sp. NPDC056134 | reverse complement strand
GCGTGGAGTTCACGCTCCCCGCGGACGCGAACGCGATCACGGTCCGGTACTCGATCCCCGACTCCCCCACGGGCGGCGGGATCACGTCGCCGCTCGACGTATCGGTCCTGCGCCAGGGCAAGAAGGTCGGCCTGGACCGGCGCATAACGCTCACGTCGGCGTACTCCTACCTGTACAACCAGTACCCGTTCACCAACGACCCGGCGGCGGGCCTCCTCCAGCCCGGCTGGTGGGTCACCGAGTGCGCGTGCGTCCCCGCGGAGACGACGCCGACGCCGACGTTCGAGAAGCCGTTCCGCCCCATGAAGTTCTACGACGAGCAACGGCTGCTGCTCGGCCAGACGTACAAGAAGGGCGACGTCGTCCGCCTCACGGTCCCGGCGCGCGGAGCCGCCGAGTGGACCGTGATCGACCTCCTCGACTCCGAGAAGGTCGCGCCGCCGAAGGTGCGCCTGCTCGCCGCGAACGCGCTGCTCTTCGGGGCCGACCCCACCGGCCGGCGCGACTCCGCCGACGCGCTCGACAAGGCGATCGCGTTCGCCAAGAAGCACCGGCTCGAGGTGTACGTCCCGCCGGGCGTCTACCAGGTGAACCGGCACGTCCTCGTCGACGGCGTGACGATCCAGGGCGCCGGGAGCTGGTACACCGTCTTCCGGGGCAAGGAGGTCGCGCTCGACACGCCCGCCCCCGACGGGTCCGTGCACACCGGGGTCGGGTTCTACGGGCGGTACGCCGACGAGGGCGGCAGCTCGAACGTGCACCTGCGCGACTTCGCGATCGTCGGGGACGTGCGCGAGCGCGTCGACACCGACCAGGTCAACGGCATCGGCGGCGCACTCAGCGACTCGTCGATCTCCGGCCTGTACCTCCAGCACACCAAGGTCGGCCTGTGGTTCGACGGGCCGATGGACAACCTGCGCGTGGAGAACACCGTGATCGTCGACCAGATCGCCGACGCGCTGAACTTCCACGGGGGCGTGACGAACTCGGTCGTGCGGAACGTCTTCGTCCGGAACACCGGCGACGACGGCCTCGCCATGTGGTCCGAGAAGCTGGCGAACACCGGCAACGTGTTCGAGAACAACACGATCCAGTCCAACAC
>NZ_JBHJVM010000092.1:837-1112 GCF_042264825.1 Isoptericola sp. NPDC056134 | reverse complement strand
GCCCCGAAGCGATCGAGGACTGGGAGTTCGAGCTGCGCATGGGGATCTCGCGAGACGAGGCGGGCCAGGTCTTGCGACGGATCGCAGGGAGGTGAACGCCCCTCCGCAGTGAGGCGGAGCGGCCCGCTCTGCGCCTGCACGGCGGACGAGGGCGTGCGTGTCGAACGGGCGATCCTCTGGCCTTGGTCGCGTTCGACGGCGGCGGGATCGTCCGCGGTGGTCCGGCGCCAGCAGGCCGTGTGCTCTCGGCAGGTCGGGGACGCGGCCCGGGGCTC
>NZ_JBHJVM010000092.1:379-827 GCF_042264825.1 Isoptericola sp. NPDC056134 | reverse complement strand
GGGAACGATGCGGTGCCTCCCCGGCCGGGCTTGTCGAGTTGCGGCTTCCGCCGTCCGGCGCGACCACCGGTGCGTTTTCCAGGCGAGGTAGACGCTGCCTCCGAGGAAGACCGTGGTCACAGCCGGGGTCAGGAGCCAGGTGCGATCACCCGGCCGGTAGACGACCCGCGGGTCTGACAAGGCGTCGTGGTGGAGGGTGGGATGGACCGGACCAGGAGGCGGGTCGCCCTCTGCGGTCCCGAGGCTCTCGTCGAGGAGCACGTTCTTGATGACGCGGTCCCTGGCCTCGGGCTCCCACGTACCGGTCCAGCGGCAGGACGTGGTGCCACGGTTGGAGCTGCAGTGCTGCTCGACCGGGGTGAACGTGCCGACCTCGCCGTCGTGCTGCGCCTGCCAGCTGTTGACGGTGCCCGAGATCCCGGACCAGACGGCGACGACTGTCGCGCAC
>NZ_JBHJVM010000092.1:0-342 GCF_042264825.1 Isoptericola sp. NPDC056134 | reverse complement strand
GACCCTCAGGGCGTCCGGCCCGGGCTCGAGGGCGAGGTAGCCCACGACCTCCCCGTCGGCAGCCCGCGCGGTGAACACCTCGGCACCGGAGTACCAGAGCGGGATGCGGCGCTCCCAGTGCTCGGCGGTGCGCCGGGTGGTGAGGGGGCGTGGTCCGCCGTCCGCGGCGTCGAACCTGTCGTGCAGCGCGGCGAGCTGCTCCCACCCGAGCGCGACGGACCATGCCGGCCACGGGACGCCGGGCAGGCGGTCGGTGCGGACGGTCAGGGGTGCGTCGTCCTCCGTGCCGGACGGCGGAGCCCCCGGCACGGACGGCGCGTCGCCCGGGGTGTGGGGGTGGAG
>NZ_JBHJVM010000091.1:638-1136 GCF_042264825.1 Isoptericola sp. NPDC056134 | reverse complement strand
GTCGAGGGTTGCGCCCGAAAGGTCGAGCTCCTCGATGCGCGAGTCTCGAAGAACCACGTCGGTGAGGTGGGACGCGCGGAGATTCAGCCACCCCAGCTTGGAGTGAGAGATTTCCACCTGGCTCAGGTCCGAGTCGTACCATTCGGCCGCGCCGATGCGTGAGGCGAGAAGTTCCACCTCACGCCACGTCGTGCGCCGAGCCCGGAGCGAGGGTGCGTTGAGGCGCTCGATCCGTGTCTGCAGGAACCTCGCGCCCTGGAAGTTGGTCCGATGCGCGTTCCAGCCCACGACGTGGCACTCGGTGAACGTGACGTCGTCGAGGTCGAGTTCGGCGGTGTCGATCTCCGTCAGGTGTTCCCTGTCGAAGTCGGTGCGCAGCGCCCAATCCTCGGTGAGGACCTCGGTGTCGGTGAGGTCTGCGAAGATCAGCGGAGCGATCCTCGGCGGTTGAGTGCGGTCATCCCGCTTTCGGTGCGTCCGAGGGCGCTTGCGCCCGCT
>NZ_JBHJVM010000091.1:0-628 GCF_042264825.1 Isoptericola sp. NPDC056134 | reverse complement strand
CGCCAGGGATCTCACGGATGACGTTGAGGATCTCGGGCAGCGCTGTGATGCCGTCGTCCGCCTGGAAGTGGCCTGCGCCGGCGACCTCGATGAGGTTCGCGCCGAGTCGCGTGGCGAGACGCTCGACGATCGCGGTGTCGAGGACCGGGTCGATGTCGGCGACGAAGACCGACCTGTTCGGGCTCACGGAACGAAGGGCTTCGATGTCGAGACGGTCGCTGGTGAACGGGTCCAGTGCCGCGTAGCCCGGGAGATGCTCGGCGAAACCGGCGACGATGATGATCCCCGCGACGTGGAAGGCGGGGGATTGCGCAGCGATGCCGCGCAACGCGGTGATTCCCCCGAGGCTGTGGCCGATGATGACGGTGTTCTCGTCCGCGTCGGCGATGGCCTTGGTGGCGATCTCGACCCATGTGGCAGCATCCGGGTTGGAGGGGTCGGGCATGGGCGGGATCGTGACGTTCTCGGGCCCGAGCTGATCCGTCAGCCACGGGAACCAGTGGCTGTCGGGATCTGCTCCGTATCCGTGGATGACGATGACGCGCTGCGGGATGGACACAGGTGCTCCTTCGTTCGTCTGGCTGGGTCTGCTTGTTTGCTCTGGGGCTACAGGGCGTAGGCGTACTGG
>NZ_JBHJVM010000090.1:0-1143 GCF_042264825.1 Isoptericola sp. NPDC056134 | reverse complement strand
GGATTCCGCGGTTCGCGCAGTCTCGGCGCGGCGTCGCGAGCATGCCGCGCATCGCCGCAATCGCTGCGCGTAGCAACCGGTTAGCAGGGGTGGATCCCTCGAATCGCCCGGGGTGGCAGGGGGTGAAGTTCTGCGCGTCGGGGCCGAGGTCGTCGTGGCGGGCCTCTCACGGCGCTACGTTGCGGGCAGGTCCAACCCACTGGCGGGAGCCATGCCACGTAGAACCCTGACTGCCCAGACGCTGAAGATCCGACCCGAGAAGCGACAGGTCGACGTCCTACCCGACATCCGTGGACGCACGTTGCCCGTCCACGTGCACGCGCTCGTCAGTAGCCACGATCCCAACACACTCCGCGACGATGACAAGCAGGTGTACGCCCGGATCATCGACTCGGTACCTGCGGGCTGCGGTGTGCTCGTGCACCTCGAGTCCGGCTACTACGGGGATACCGGCAACACGATCAACACCACCGACCACACAGTCGCGCACACACGCACAACACGCCAGGCATCGACGGTGGCGTCCCGAGCGATGGTGATCGCGCCACCCGGTGGCGGCACCGCTCTGGTGTACCTCGAGCAGGTAGCCGGTTCCGCCGGCGGAGGGCGAGCGTTCGTGCGCCTCCTCCGAGACAGCATCTTCGCGGCGATCCCCGACTCGTACGTGCCGGTCGACACGATCGTGGAGAGCAAGGCGTGGCTAGCGGAGGCAGAGCTCAATGAGGTGCGAGCCGTGAGGACCGTCGCCTATGCGGTCCCGCACGACATCGCCGACGAGATCACCCCCGACGTGGTGGGGACTGTTCGCCATGTCCTTCAACCTCCGAAGGGCCAGCAGCACTTCCCGCGGAAGATCTGGGAGATGATCCGGGACCGCAAGATTCGCGCGGCTCAGTACATGGGCTTCGAGGAGTCCGACGACGACCCGTACGAGACGATCGTCGAGCTCGAGCACAAAGGACGGAAGAAGAGCTTCGCGCTGGGGAGGGAGAGGACACCGTCCGTGCAGATCCTCCTGTCCGAGCCAGGTGAGAGCGCCATCTCCGACGACGCCTTCATGGAGCGGTGCTTCTCGGAGGCGAGAGAGTTCTACAGCGGTGTGGGACTCTCGTGGGAGGATCGGTGGCGTTACGAGCCGTGGGG
>NZ_JBHJVM010000089.1:542-1149 GCF_042264825.1 Isoptericola sp. NPDC056134 | reverse complement strand
ACCATGTCGTTGGCGGGCTGGCCCATGACTTTGAGGCAGAACCGCAGTACGGCGTTGGCGCTGATGCCGGTGGGCAGCGACTTCGCGTCGGGCCGCTGGGTGCCGAACAGCATCGTCATCCCCAGCGCCGGGCCGCGCTTGCCCAGGTCGGTGCAGATCTCTTCGATCTCCGGCCCGTACTTGTCGTGTTCGAAGGGGACCTGGCACTCATCGAATCCGGCGACGATGGGGTGCAGCCCCAGCGTCTTGTCGTTTGCCAGGGCCGGGGTGACCTTGGACTCCGGGCAGCGCGAGCGCGGCAGGGACTTGATGACCTTGGCCCGCCTGCGGAGTTCGGTGCGCAGTTCCCGCAGGGATTCCAGGACGTAGAGGATGTCTTCGTCCTCGTCTCCGGCCCGGTAGCGGTGGCAGACCGGTTCCAGGGCCCCGAAGTCGCCGGTGCCCTTGAAGTCGAACGCGTACAGCTCCGCACGCGGGTCCAGAGCGGCGATGAGCAGGAACAGCCGCATCAGGAACGTCTTGCCCATGCGCGGGATGGACCCGACGATGACCGAGGCGAACATCAGGGTCACCGCCACGTCGCCCATGCGCTGGTCGTTGCCGAAGA
>NZ_JBHJVM010000089.1:0-532 GCF_042264825.1 Isoptericola sp. NPDC056134 | reverse complement strand
CCACCCACAGGATCAGCCTGCCCTCATGCTCCGTCGGGTCGGAGGAGGGCCACACACAGCCGACCTTGCGGCGCAGACCGGAGGCGAGCGGCTTGCGGGCCTCCATGATGTCCTCCGGGGTGACACCCCACGGAAGGTCCAGGTCAGCGCGGTATCCGGGCCCGTCCCGGGTGATCTCGGAGGTGAAGCGCATCCCGTTCATGTCGCCGCCCTTCTTGATGGCGGCCGACAGCTTCACGTTGCCGATGTTGTCGAGGGCGCGCAGCACGATCGGACCGGTGAGCTTCTGCAACTCGGTCTTCAGCACGGCCGGGCCGATGACCGGCTGATCCTGCGGTGAGCCCCAGTACCCGGCGACCAGGACCGCAGCCGACCCCAGCACCACCAGCAGGGCGGGGGCCATGACGTACAGGGTCAGGGCCAGGCCGGTACCGAAGACGATGGAGACCAGCGTCACGAACGACCGCAGCCTCACCCGCCGGTCCCGCTGCCGCGACAGCTTCAGGTACTCGGCGGTGTTCTCCTTGTAGAC
>NZ_JBHJVM010000088.1:0-1163 GCF_042264825.1 Isoptericola sp. NPDC056134 | reverse complement strand
CACCTGCGCCGCGAGCGCGCGGCGCGGTCCCGACGGGCGGGCGCGTGCCGTGAGCGGTCCGCGCCGTCGCCGCCCGTGCCCGACGCCGCGGGCCGGGCCGGGCCGTCGTCCGCGCCCGGGAGCGTGGCCGGGCCGGGCATCACGTCAGACTTCATGGAAGACCCACCTCTTGCGCGTCTGCCACTGCACGAGTGTCAGGACGAGGACGATGACGAACAGCAGGACGGAGATCGCGCTCGCGTAGCCGAAGTCGTTGAAGCGGAACGCCTGCTGGTACAGGTAGTAGACGAGCACCGTGGTCGAGTTCCCCGGACCGCCACCCGTGAGCACGGCGATCTGCGCGAAGACCTCGAGCGAGCCGACGATCGTGAGGATCGAGACGAGCAGGAGCGTCGGGCTGATGAGCGGGAGCGTGATCGAGCGGAAGCGTCGCCACGCCCCGGCGCCGTCGATGCGCGCCGCCTCCTGGATCTCCTCCGGCACCCCCTGCAGCGCCGCGAGGAACAGGATCATGTTGAGGCCGACGTTCTTGAACACCTGGACGACGATCACCGAGATCATGGCCGTCGTCTCGCCGCGCAGCCAGTTCGGTCCCTCGATGCCGAGCAGCGAGAGGAACCCGTTGATCCCGCCGTCCGCCTGGAGCAGGAAGCTCCACACGATCGTCCAGGCGACGAGCGACACGACCACCGGCGAGAAGAAGAACGTGCGGAACGTCGTCGTGCCCGGGAGCTTCTGGTTGAGCAGCACCGCGAGGAGCAGCGCGAGCGAGATGTTGAGGACCACGAGGCCGATCGAGAACCACAGGCTCGCGAGCAGCGAGTCGCGCAGGCCGGGGTCGGAGAGCATGCGCTCGTAGTTGTCGGCGCCCGCGAACGTGAACGTGTTCGCGAGGACGTTCCACTCGTGCAGCGAGTACCAGACGACGGCGACCAGCGGCGCGACGACGAACGCGAGCGCGCCGAGCACGGCGGGCGCGACCATGGTGTACCCCACGGCCGCGTCCCGTCGTGCGAGTGCGGAGGACGCCACGCTCAGTCCCCGAGCAGGGGCTGGATCGCCGCGCACGTGTCGGCGAGCACACCCTCGACGTCGGCGTCCGCGGTCCACAGCGCGTCGAGCTGGGCCCGCACCGTGTCCTGCAGCTTGGCGAAGTTCTGGTG
>NZ_JBHJVM010000087.1:0-1182 GCF_042264825.1 Isoptericola sp. NPDC056134 | reverse complement strand
TCCGCTATCGGTCACTAGGTAGTATTTAGGCTTAGCAAGTGGTCTTGCCAGATTCACACGAGATTTCTCGGGCCCCGTGCTACTTGGGATCCCCTCAACCAGGCCGCACCATTTCGTCTACGGGACTCACACCCACTACGGTCCGCCTTTCAATGCGGTTCGACTATGACACGGCTTTCTTACTGGCTACCAGACTGTCAGATCTGGTCAGAAGGTCCCACAACCCCGCATGTGCAACGCCTGACAGCTTGACACACACACGGTTTGGCCTCATCCGCTTTCGCTCGCCACTACTCACGGAATATCTCTTCCTGTCGGTACTGAGATGTTTCACTTCCCGACGTTCCCCCCTACACCCTATGTATTCAGATGCAGGTGACTGGGCATGACCCCAGCCGGGTTCCCCCATTCGGACACCCTCGGATCACAGCTCGTTTGCCAACTCCCCGAGGCTTATCGCAGGCTACCACGTCCTTCTTCGGCTCCTAGTGCCAAGGCATCCACCCTGTGCCCTTAAAAACTTCGACACACTACAATATTTCACAGAGATCAGAAAACCCGTCCCCCACCCCTTCAAAGAAGAAGACGAGGAACAAGTACTGAACATCTGGGATGCTCGCGTCCACTGTGCAGTTCTCAAGCAACGGACGACCCGCAGACACCCGGCACGCCTACCCCCACCAAGGGAGCGGTTCACACCAGCCCACGACCCGTATCCATCAAGACCACCCACCACCCCACCCGCCCCACCCACAAGGAGAGAGACGAACAAGGGCCGGCCGATTGCCTCAGGACCCAACAGTGTGCTCGCGAACCAGACCAACCCCCCACCACCAGCGTTCCCCCACCCGACCCCGAAGAGTCCGACCCCGAAGAGCCTGGCCCCGAAGAGCCTGGTGCGTACTAGCCGGCCAGCGAAGCGCCGAACCGATCCTTCTAGTCAATGTTCCACCCGTGAGCAACCACCAGACACTCAATCGGTGTCTCAGATGGTCTGCCTGACCCCCACCCCACCACCGAACCCACCAGAAGACCTGGCAGACGAGGCAATGAAGCGACGCACGAAGCGCCACAGGGGGTATCAGATGCTCCTTAGAAAGGAGGTGATCCAGCCGCACCTTCCGGTACGGCTACCTTGTTACGACTTAGTCCCAATCGCCAGTCCCACCTTCGACCACTCCC
>NZ_JBHJVM010000086.1:0-1185 GCF_042264825.1 Isoptericola sp. NPDC056134 | reverse complement strand
CGCTCGGGCAGGTGGACCCCGACTGCGGCGAGCACGGCCGTCGGGGGCGCGAGGGGCGGGCGGGACGCCGTCCCGGCGGGGTTGTCTGGCACGCGCGACACAGTAGCCAAGCAGACCCGCTCCGATGAGAGTCGTCCACATCCTCGGGGCTGCCCCAGCATGTCCGGTACCTGTCGTGAAGATGGCGACGGGCCGGTACCTCGTCGTGACTGAGCCGGCGAACCGTGAGGGCCGGGCGGTCGGGTACTGCCGGTCTCGAGAGCGGACCAGACAGCGGATCTGGAGCGGCAGGTCGGGCGGGTCACGCTCGGTGCGTTCGAGCATGAGCTGTGCACGCCGACGACCGCGACGGGCAGTGTCAGGACTGTGCTTGGACTCGGTGGTCTGCGAGGTCGGGTCCGGCCCGGACGCTCGGCGGGTGAAGTTCTCTCGGCTATTGGCCGACCCGTCGGTGACGACGATCGTGGTCGAGCATCGCGACCGTGCGGCACGGTTCGGGCTCGAGCTTCTCCAGGCCATGCTGGGCGCGCAGGGCGCCTCGATCGCGGTCCTGGAGGATGGTGAGGTTGCCAACGCCCGAATGTGGGCCCCGACGCAGATCCTCCACGTCGTTCTGCGCCCGGCAGTATGGGCGGGGCTCGGCCAGGCGGCGAGCTGATGCGGCCGTCGCCGCCGCGATGTCGGTGGGTTCTGGAAGTGTGGCGCCGTGACGTTGCAAGGGTTCCGGGTCGAGCTCAGGCCGACGACTGTGCAGGCGGACCGCCTAGTGCAGCACGCCGGGCTGCACCGGGTCGTGTTCAACCACTGCCTCGCTCGCGTCAAGGCCGTGATGGGGCAGCGCGCGGCGGAGCGCACCTACGGCATCTCGGACGACGACCTCACACCGGCGGTCGGGTGGTCGGCGCCCGCGCTAGAGAAGTACTGGCGGGCCACCCACCGTGAGGCGTACCCGTGGTTCACCGCAGAGGGCTTGTCCTCGCGGGTGCCGAAGGAGGCGTGCCGGGCGCTGGCTGCGGCGTTGTCGAACTGGGCCAGGTCCAAGACTGGTGCCAGGAAGGGTCGTCGGGTCGGATTCCCCCGGTTCCGGAGGCGTAAGGACGGTGCGACGTGCCGGTTCGACGCCCACACCGCACACCCGTCATCGTCGCGCGCGGTGCACGTTCCCACGATCGGGAAGGTGCGTGC
>NZ_JBHJVM010000085.1:0-1213 GCF_042264825.1 Isoptericola sp. NPDC056134 | reverse complement strand
GTCAAGATCGGCTTCCTCAACTCGCTCTCCGGCACCATGGCGATCTCCGAGCAGACCGTCGCCGACTCGCTCGCCCTCGCCGCCGAGGAGATCAACGCCGACGGCGGCGTGCTCGGCAAGCAGCTCGAGATCGTCCAGGAGGACGGCCAGTCCGAGCCCACGGTCTTCGCCGAGAAGGCGGAGAAGCTCATCACGAGCGACTGCGTCGCCGCGGTGTTCGGCGGCTGGACGTCCGCGTCGCGCAAGGCGATGCTCCCCGTCTTCGAGGCCCAGGACTCGTTGCTCTTCTACCCGGTCCAGTACGAGGGGCTCGAGTCGTCGCCGAACATCTTCTACACCGGCGCCACGACCAACCAGCAGATCGTCCCCGCGCTCGACTACCTCAAGGAGCAGGGCGTCGAGTCGATCTTCCTCGTCGGCTCCGACTACGTCTTCCCGCGCACGGCGAACAAGATCATCAACGCCTACGCGGAGGCCAACGGCATCGAGGTCCTCGGCGAGGAGTACGCGCCCCTCGGCCACACCGACTTCTCCACGATCGTCAACAAGGTGAAGTCCGCCGGGGCGGACGCCGTGTTCAACACGCTCAACGGCGACTCCAACGTCGCGTTCTTCAAGGAGTACAAGAACGCCGGCCTCGGGCCGGACACGATGCCCGTCGTGTCCGTGTCGATCGCCGAGGAGGAGGTCGGCGGCGTCGGCGTCGAGAACGTCGAGGGCCAGCTCACGGCCTGGAACTACTACCAGACCATCGACAGCCCCGAGAACACCACGTTCGTCGAGGCGTTCCAGGCGAAGTACGGCGCCGACCGCGTGACCTCCGACCCCATGGAGGCGGCGTACACGTCGCTCTACCTGTGGAAGGGCATGGTCGAGAAGGCGGAGTCGTTCGACGTCGCCGACGTCCAGGAGGCCGCCGACGGCGTCACGTTCGACGCCCCCGAGGGCTCCGTCACCGTGAACGGCGACAACCACCACATCGCCAAGACCGCGCTCATCGGCAAGATCGGCCCCGACGGCCTCATCTACACCGAGTGGAGCTCGGGCGAGCCGATCGAGCCCGACCCGTACCTCGAGGGCTACGACTGGGCCGAGGGCCTCTCCTGACGACTTCGTCGCTCCCGACCCGCTGAGTCCGGCGGGGACCGGGGGTGTGCGTGCCGGGTCTACCATCCGCCCGCTCGTTCCTCGCGGGCTCCCGCCAGTCCCGCCA
>NZ_JBHJVM010000084.1:0-1220 GCF_042264825.1 Isoptericola sp. NPDC056134 | reverse complement strand
GAGCTCTTCTACTCGATCGCCGCCGCGGTGGTCGGCGGGGTGAGCCTGTTCGGCGGGGTCGGCTCGATCGGCGGCGCCCTGCTCGGCGCGGTGCTCATCGCGACCGTCTCGAACGGCATGAACGTCGTCGGCGTCGACAGCTTCTGGCAGCCCCTCGTCATCGGCGTGATCATCCTCGCCGGCGTCAGCCTCGACACCTACCGCCGCTCGCTCTCGACCACCGGGGGGAGAGGCCGCCTCTTCCTCCAGCTCCTGCAACCACGTCGCGCCTCGCGCGCCACGTCCTGACCCCCACCGCTCGAAGGAGAGTACTCATGCGACGCAAGATCATCGTCTCGGCCCTCGCCGTGACCGCCCTCGCCCTCGCGGGCGCCTGCTCCGCCGTCGACACCGGCACCGGCGACACGAGCGGGAGCGGCTCGACCGACCAGGCCGAGACCACGCTGCCCGCGTCGTGCGACGGGGAGAACCCGTACGTCGCGGTCAGCCTCCCGAACCTCACCAACCCGTACTACGTGGCGATGAAGCAGGGCTTCGAGGACGGCGGCACCGCCAACGGGTTCGACGTCGAGGTCCAGGTCGCGAACGACGACGACGCCCAGCAGCTCGCCCAGGTCGAGGCCATGCTGCAGAAGGACCCGTGCGCGCTCGCCCTGAACCCCGTGAAGTCGGAGCCCGCCGCCGGGATCGTCAAGGCGGCGAACGACGCCGGTGTGCCGGTCTTCACCGTGAACGTCATCGTCGACGAGGACGCGCTCGCCGCCCAGGGGGCGACGATCGTCCAGTACCTCGGCGCGGACAACGAGGCGGGCGGCCGCGCGATGGGCGAGAAGGTCCTCGAGGACCTCGGCGCCGACGCCGTGCTGAGCATCGGCTTCATCACCGAACCCGACGAGCGCCCGGTCGTCATCCGTGACGAGGGCTTCACCGACGCGGTGTCGGCCAACCCGAACGCGGAGGTCGTCGCCAAGGTCGACGGCAACGTCAAGCCCGACGACTCGCTGCGCGTCACCGGCGAGATGCTTCAGGGCAACCAGGACATCAACGTCATCTGGGCCTCGACCGGCCCCGCTGTCTACGGCGCGCTCCAGGCCCTGGGCAACCGCACCGACGTCGCGCTCTACGGGTTCTGCGCGTCGGAGGAGCCGCTCACCGAGGTGTACCGCGGCTGCGTCGCGCAGGAGCCGGAGAGCTACGGCACCCAGGTGACCGAGCAGATC
>NZ_JBHJVM010000083.1:0-1224 GCF_042264825.1 Isoptericola sp. NPDC056134 | reverse complement strand
CATCCCGCTCCGAAGCCTGGCCGTCCAAGAGCCCTCGACAGCACATGCACCGGACGATAAACATCTCCGAGTCCTCGGCGTAAGTCACCACCCGGCGCGCGTACTCCCAAGACGTCATGGCCGGATCCTACGAGCGACCGTCTCGGAGCCTGCTCCGCGTCCGCTCCACCACCGTCGCGCGGCTGCTTCGTGGGTGCTGCGGCGGGGTAAGGCAGCGCCGGCAAGCGAGCGCTAGATGCGGCCGAGGAGCTCGGTCTTCTTCGCCTCGAACTCGGCGTCGGTGAGGATTCCGGCGTCGTGCAGCTCCTTGACCTTGCGCATCTGGTCCATGACGTCGTCACTGCCCGATGACACAGACGCAGGCATGGGCGCTGGAGCGGTGGCCGGTGCCGAAGGGCTGGCCTGGATGCGGTCGCGGACCGTGTCGACGAGCAGCTTGCCGAGCGCCTTGTCGACGTTCTTGATCTCGGCCTTGTTGTTCGACACGTACACGGTGACCGAGCCGAGCATCATGCCCGACTTCCACTGGATCGAGGAGATCTTCTCGATCGGGAAGTCCTCGTTGGTGGAAGACATGACGCCGTCCTTGGTGAACAGCAGCCGCCGGTCCGTGAGCGTCAGCAGTCCGGTGGCGTTGCCGTAGGCGCCCGAGAGGACCAGCTCGACCCGTTCGCCGTCCCACAGGTGGCCTTCCAGCTTCTTCAACTCGCGCCCCGAGCCGAGCGTGCTTGCGAGCTTGGATGCTGCCACCGCGATGTCTTCGCGCAGATCATCATGCTTCGCCATGGCAACATCGTGCGCCGCGAGGCGACGTTCCGCATCGCGGCAAGGACGCGTTGGTCGGCACCGCTTCGTCGGGCCGTCGAACCGACGAATGGGTCAGTCGCAGTTGACGCAGTCGCCGGACGGCGTGAGCTCCATGAAGCAACGAGCGCACACCCCGCGAGGCATGCGGTCGGGGATAGGCAGCCAGCCGGCGTCCACGCGCGCATATCCCCTCTCGGTTCCGTCGTAGTTGTCGGTCTCACTCAGGTAGGTCATTCGCGCGCGCGTGATGCGGTGGCTGATCCGCCACCCAGGAACGGTCTCGGCGACGCCTCCGTCTGAGTCGTAGAACCCGGCAGCGACGTATCCGCCGCTTGATGGCGTCCAGAAGTGAGTGGGCGTCCCTCCTCCGAACTCGGCGAAAGTTCGTCCCCGGAAGGTCCACTGCCAGCCCTTCAA
>NZ_JBHJVM010000082.1:0-1224 GCF_042264825.1 Isoptericola sp. NPDC056134 | reverse complement strand
CACGACACCGCCGGCGCCGTCCTCCTCGCGCCCGAAGGGCAGCCCCTTCCCACCCCCGGCACCCCCGAACGACTCGACGACGCCGCCGTCGCGCGCCTCCTGCGCGCCGCCGTCGCCCGCAGCGGGGGAGAAGGACGCACCGACCACCTCACCAGCTCCCTGCCCGGCATGGAACCCAAGATCACCCTCCTCCACGACGAGCACGGCTGGGCCCGTCCGCACGGCACCGCACCCACCACCCACATCCTCAAGGTCGCCCGCCCCTCCGACTCACCCACCGCCGACCTCGTCAACACCGAGGCCGCCGCACTCGACCTCGCCCGCCGCACCGGCCTCACCACGATCGACGCCCACGTCACCGAGCTCGACGGCGAACGCGCCATCGTCGTCACCCGCTACGACCGCGTCCCCGACCCCACCGAACCCACCGGCACCGCACGCCTCCACCAGGAGGACACCGCACAGGCCCTCGGCATCAACACCCGCGACACCGAACGCAAGTTCCAGCACGGACGCCGCTTCCCCTCCCTCGCCGCCATCGCCCGCACCCTGCGTGACGACGGCGCCCGCCCCGACCCCCTCCTCGCCCTCACCACCTTCAACCTCGCCATCGGGAACACCGACGCCCACGCCAAGAACATCTCCGTCCTGCGCCACGCCGACGGCACCGTGCGGCTCGCCCCCGCCTACGACGTCTCCATGCACCTCCACCACGACCACGCCTCGCGCGTCTTCGCCATGGACGTCGCCGGAGAACGCGACATGGACCGCCTCACCGCCGAGCACCTCGTCACCGAAGGCACCACCTGGGGCCTGCCCCGACGCCGCGCCCAGCGCGCCGTCGCCCAGACCCTCGACGGACTCCTCGCGGCGCTCGCGGACGTCGACCGCGATGCCCACCCCGGCGTCAGCCGCCACGCCTGGCGCACGGTCGAGCAGCGCACGACCGACCTCCGCCGCGGCCTCGTCGTCTGAGCCTCGCCGCAGGGAGAGAACCCTGGTCAGTGCTCCGCCTCGCCCTGGTCGTCGCGCACCCCAGGCGACCGCCCGCGGTGCCAGGCTCGTTCTCGCCCCGCCCGGCTCAGAGGGAGCGCTGGAGGAGGATCGTGTCGACCCAGCGACCGTGCTTGAGGCCGACGGCGGTGAGGCGGCCCGTCTCGACGAAGCCGAACCGGCGGTGCAGGGGGAGCGAGCCTGCCGCCTCGGGCACGTCGGCGACGACCG
>NZ_JBHJVM010000081.1:0-1239 GCF_042264825.1 Isoptericola sp. NPDC056134 | reverse complement strand
CGCGTCGTCAGGCTGCCAAGAGTAGGCGGTTGAGTGCTTCGGCGGGCTTGGCCCAGTCGAGGGTCTGGCGGGGGCGGTCGTTCAGCAGCAGGGCGACGTCCTCGAGGTCGTCGGCGGTGTGGATGCTCAGATCGGTGCCCTTGGGGAAGTACTGGCGCAGTAGCCCGTTGGTGTTCTCGTTCGTGCCGCGTTGCCAAGGCGAGTGCGGGTCGCAGAAGTACAGGTCCAGGTCGTCGGCGATCTTGATCTGCGCGAACGGGGTCATCTCGGAGCCTTGGTCCCAGGTCAGGGACTTGCGCAGGTGCGCCGGCAGGGTGCGGATCTGGGTCAGCATCGCGTCGCGGACAGCCTCGGCATGATGCCCGTTGGGCAGGTGCAGCAGCATGACGTAGCGGGTGGTGCGCTCGACCAGGGTGCCGATCGCGGACTTGGAGTTGGCGCCGATGATGAGGTCACCTTCCCAGTGCCCCGGCACGGCCCGGTCTTCGATCTCGGCGGGGCGCTCGGAGATCATCAGGTGCGCAGGGATCGACCGCTTCCCGCGGTTGCTCGTAGAGCGTTGCGGGCGGCGCATGGCTCGCCCGGTGCGTAGTGCGGTAGCCAGCTCGCGTCGCAGCCCACCTCGCCCCTGGACGTATAGCGCCTGGTAGATCGCCTCGTGGCTGATGCGCATCTGATCATCATCGGGGAACTCGACCCGCAGCCGTCGGCTGACCTGGGTCGGGCTCCACGCCCGCGCCCAGCGTCCTCCCGCCGGTGGCGCCAGCTTGTCCTGGACCCACGACGCCAGGCGGGGGTTGGCCGCCAGCTTGCGCGCCTTGGGGCGAGTGGCGCGTTCATCGGCCCGCACCTGGGCCGCGATCGCCCGGTAGCGGCCCGCCGTCGTGCCTCGAACGAGCTCACGCGAGATCGTCGAGGCGGAGCGTCCCAACACCCGCGCGATCTCACGGACCCCGCGCCCCTCGGCGCGCAGAAGAGCCAGTTCCTCTCGCTCTGTCAAGGACAAGTAGCGGCCCGAGGGCTCGCCCAGATCGGCAGGCATCACACCACCACACTGCCGGACCTTGCGATAGCCCGTCGCGAACGAGATCCCTACAGCCTGCGCGGCCTCGAACACGCTCAACCCATCACGCACACCCCGCCAAAACGCGCGCTCCACACTCCGCACGACCTTCGTCCCGTCACCCATCCCAACACCCCTCACCAGATCAGGTGTTGCGACGACCGCTTGAACCCGCC
>NZ_JBHJVM010000080.1:675-1254 GCF_042264825.1 Isoptericola sp. NPDC056134 | reverse complement strand
GGACAGCACCATGAAGGAGTGCCCCTCCCAGAAGGAGGCATTCTCCATGGCCTCCCCGCTGGCCGAGGCCGCGAGTAGATACCCGGCACGGCGCAGGGCCACCACCGGGTCCTGGCAGCCGTCAACGAGGTTCCAGTGCAAGGTGTTCTCCACCCCGCTCACGCCCGCGTTGAAGACCCAGACGGGCCGGTTGTCCTCGCGGCTCAACTGGTGGGTGTGGTCGTAGAGGTCACCGCGGGTCGAGGTCACGATGCAGGCGCCGGCCGCGTCGATGATTGCGTTGCCGTACTGCGCCGACTTGCCGGTACGCGGCGGGGCGTACATCAGCACGATGTCCTCGCAGGCGATGAACAGCCCCTTCCTGTGAAGCAGGTCCACGCCCAGGTGCAGCCCAACCTCATGAGGGTTGACGGCCCGCCGCTTCGCCCCCTCCAGGGACGGGCGGAGGGTGCCCGCGCGAGCCTGAAGACCTTCCTTGGACAGCCACTTCTTCAGTTCGTTGGGGGTGGCGAACCCGACCGGAGCCGACTCCTTCAAAGTCGAGGTGGGCCCCGCCTTATCCATGCTCAGCCGGTGCTT
>NZ_JBHJVM010000080.1:0-665 GCF_042264825.1 Isoptericola sp. NPDC056134 | reverse complement strand
ACGGCGGGCAGTCCGACCGCCGCGTACGCGCCGCCCTTGCCGGATTTGCCGAGCGCGGAGGGTTTCTGGGCCTTGATGATGCCTTGCAATCGGTGCGGCATCATTCCGCCCAACTCGTCAGTGGCGGTGGGTGTGGGATTCTCTTCCTTGCGTGACACGAGATTTCTCCTCTGTCGCGAAGTCCCCGGGGTTGGGCGGTACCAGCGCCTCCCGGGGGCGCCTTATGTCCGGTGACCTCACGATCACCGTACGAGTCAGGGCTGACATGCAGCCCGGGATTTCTCAGCTGTGCTTGTCGATGATGGGCTTCAGATACTTGCGGGCCGTGCCCTCCGTGAATCCAGTACCAGGGGAAAGGGACCTGGCCAGGGAGCTGGCCGACTGGTTCGGGAAACGCTGTTCTGCAGCCAGTCGCAGGTAGCGGTACTCCAGCAGTTCCACGCCCGTCAGGTCCTGTTCAGGCTCCAGGCTCTGGTCCCCACTGTCTGCGGGCTCGGCCAGGACCTCGTCCACGGCCTCCGACACGGGCTCCAGCTCAGGCGCAGGCGCCGGAAGGGGCTCGGGGCGGTCGCCAATTGGCGACTGGACCACTTCATCCTGCTCCGGCCATGCCACGGGCTCCGGTTGCACCGGCTTCGGGGCTGTCTCTTATACACATCTGACGG
>NZ_JBHJVM010000079.1:0-1270 GCF_042264825.1 Isoptericola sp. NPDC056134 | reverse complement strand
CACCTGGTGCGGTCCAGCGGGCGTCACGACCGCGCGGGACAGGGTTCGCCCGCCCCGGCGAGCGCAGCCCGGCGAACGCGAACATGCCCGAGACCGCGGCCAGGCGCCGGTTGATCGTGGCCGCGGCGTACCGGTCCAGCCGTTGCCCCGTCATCGTGACCACGTTCGGCCCCGGCCGACCCGGGACGCTCGCTTCCCGGCACGCCCGCAAAAAGTCCAGCACATCGGGCGTCGTCACCGCGGCCAGTTCGAGATCCAGGTCGGAGAGCCACCGACAGAACGCCAGCAGGTCATATCCGTACGACCGCACCGTGGCGCGAGAGTAGTTCCGATCCAGCAGGTGGCTCAGGTACTCATCAACGAGCCGGAACCGGTCCGCGCCCTCGCCCGCGAGACCCCAGCCCTCGCCGCGCTGCTCCAGCCGCAACGCGGCCCTGGCGTCCATGCGCCACAGGTGTAGCACAGCCCACCCCTACCGCGATAGATCTCCCGGCAATATGCCGAGGCCCTGACCTGCGCAAATACAACCCATAGCCGGTTAACAGGTAGCGGACGTGGACCTGGCGGCCGGCCCACGCGACGGCCTCGCCGTCGACGCGGGCCTCGCCGCTCTGGCGCTGCGTGATCCACGCGCGCACCGGGATGCCCTCGGGTGGACGCACGATCGCCACGCCGCGGCGCGCGAGCTCGGGCGCTTCTTCTGCGTGGTCGCGCATCGGAACCGTCTCGATGCCGGACGGCCAGCCGCCCGGAGGCGGACGTCGACGAGTACCAACGACACAATCGAAACCGTCGGTCACTGGTTCGCCGGCCATGACCTCGACGGACCACCCGTGTTCGTACGCTACGCGGAAGTCGTCCGACGCGGACGGCTCGGCCTGACACCCGAGAGGAGGAGAGTCAGGCCGAACGCGGCGGCCACCTTCCGGTGGTGGCTAATCACAGGGCTCCGAGCCCGAGAGCCCGCGCCCGCTCAAGAGGCTGCTCATGCGGCAGCGAGCTCTACTCGCATCCAACGCCGTCACCGTCGCGGTCGAGCTTGCGGGAGTACCCGGGCTGCCCCTCGTAGATCGGGGCAGCGCCGGCGGCGCGCACGGCGTCGCAGTTCTTGTAGAACACCGGTGCCGGCTCAGGCTCGGGCTGCGGCGCGGGTGCGGGCGGCGGTGCCGGGGCAGGCTCCGGCACGAAGAACGGCACCGACTCGGGTTCGGGCACGACCACCGGGTCGGGCGCGGGTGCCGGTTCGGATGCTGGCGGCTCGGCGGCCACA
>NZ_JBHJVM010000078.1:0-1334 GCF_042264825.1 Isoptericola sp. NPDC056134 | reverse complement strand
CGCGGGTACCGGGACGGGCCGGGGGGTGGGGCCGGTTGGGAGGGGGCTCAAAATGGTCCGTCCGTGCCATGCGCGGCAGGTATCGCGCTCCCTAGGCTGGGATGTCGGTGTTGCCAGAGGCCGGTGACGGCCGGGAGGACGGCAGAGAGAGGTGACGCACGTGGTGACGCTCAGCGCTCCGAACGCTCAGGACTGTGTGGCCCTCGCCGAGATCGAGCTGTGCGGCGAGCTGATGATCGCCGCGTCGGCCGCGGACGAGGAACGCCTCAGTCCGGAGCGGTCCCACCCGCCGCTTCCGCCCCCGTGATTCCGGCCCCGGCCCCGGTTCCGGTCGTGGTCATCTGCGTCCTCCCGTTGTCCTGATATACCCCTGCCGGGTATATCGTAACGAATCCTGCCGAAACGTGACCGGGGGTCCGTGCTGATCGCCGTGTCCGATGGGCGACACTGAAGAACGCCGGTTAGCCGTGGCCGGATGATGCGCCTAGCATCAGCCTGACCGAATCCAAAGCATCCCGAGGACCCCACGTGCGCTTTCGTCTGACCCCCAGGGAGACGAGCTTCTACGACATGTTCTCCGCCTCCGCGGACAACATTGTCACGGGCTCGAAACTCCTGATGGAACTGCTCGGGGCGGATTCTGCCTCCCGAGTCGAGATCGCGGAGCGTATGCGGGCAGCGGAGCACGCGGGGGACGATGCGACCCACGCGATCTTCCACCAGCTGAACTCCTCCTTCATCACGCCGTTCGACCGCGAGGACATCTACAACCTGGCGTCCTCGCTCGACGACATCATGGACTTCATGGAGGAGGCCGTCGACCTGGTCGTCCTCTACCAGGTCCAGGAGCTCCCCAAGGGCGTCGAGCAGCAGATCGAGGTGCTGGCCCGGGCGGCGGAACTGACCGCCGAGGCCATGCCGGGGCTGCGGACCATGGACAACCTCACCGAGTACTGGATCGAGGTCAACCGTCTGGAGAACCAGGCCGACCAGATCCACCGCAAGCTGCTGGCCCACCTCTTCAACGGCAAGTACGACGCCATGGAGGTGCTGAAGCTCAAGCAGATCGTGGATGTGCTGGAAGAGGCGGCTGACGCGTTCGAGCACGTCGCGAACACCGTGGAGACCATCGCGGTCAAGGAGTCCTGAACCTCGTGGACACCTTTGCGCTGGTCGTGACCATCGGCGTCGCGCTCGGCTTCACGTATACGAACGGCTTCCACGACTCCGCGAACGCCATCGCCACCTCGGTCTCCACCCGGGCGCTGACCCCGCGTGCGGCTCTGGCGATGGCCGCGGTGATGAACCTGGCCGGCGCCTTCCTGGGCCAGGGG
>NZ_JBHJVM010000077.1:0-1334 GCF_042264825.1 Isoptericola sp. NPDC056134 | reverse complement strand
GCCCTGCGGAACCGACCGCCGGCGCCGACGGAGATGACGTACCGACCGATGACGCGACGCCGGAGAGCGGGCGATAGCGTCGGGGCATGTCCTCAGAGCAGCCGCAAAGCGATCCCGATACCGAACTCCATACCGACCCGTCGGTAAATAAGCCCGCCATCACCGTCCGGCGGGCCAGGACGAGTGATGTCGGGGCGGTACGACGACTCCTCGACGGGTACGTGTCCGGGGGCATCCTGCTCGACAAAGCGACCGTCACCCTTTACGAGGACATCCAGGAGTTCTGGGTCGCGGAACGCGACGAGGACGCGACCGTCATCGGCTGCGGCGCACTTCATGTCATGTGGGAAGACCTGGCGGAAGTACGGACCTTGGCCGTCGACCCCCGCATGAAGGGCGCGGGAGTCGGGCATCACGTGCTGGAGAAGCTCTTGCAGACCGCGCGATGGCTCGGTGTCCGCAGGGTTTTCTGTCTCACCTTCGAAGTGGACTTCTTCGCCAAGCACGGCTTCGTCGAGATCGGAGAGACGCCCGTCGACACCGATGTCTACAGTGAGCTGCTGCGTTCCTACGACGAGGGTGTCGCGGAGTTCCTCGGTCTCGAACGAGTGAAGCCGAACACCTTGGGCAACAGCCGGATGCTTCTGCACCTGTGATCTGCAGAAGGACCTGCCTCCCTATGTCCGAATCGCGCATGTTTCCCGTCTTCCCGGGCTGCTGAACCTCTCCCGAGGGTTTGTGTTTTCCCGGGAAAAGCGGTTTCCTTTCCGCGTACTCCATTTTCGATGAAAGGAAATCCCGTGGCACAGAAGGTTCAGGTCCTTCTTGTCGATGACCTCGACGGTGTCGAGGCTGACGAGACCGTCACGTTCGCCCTCGACGGCAAGACGTACGAGATCGACCTCACCACGGCCAACGCGGACAAGCTTCGCGGCCTTCTCGAGCCCTACACCAAGGGTGGACGTCGCACCGGTGGCCGTGCCGCCACGGGCCGTGGCAAGGGCCGCGCCGCCGCCGGCGGTAACAAGGACACCGCGGAAATCCGCCGGTGGGCCCGGGAGAACGGCCACAATGTGAATGACCGCGGCCGTGTTCCCGCCGAGATCCGTGAGGCTTACGAGAAGGCCAACGGCTGATCTGCCGAACCCCTTGTCAGCACCCCTGTCGGCAAGCCGGAACGGGCGTGTGACAACCGGACCCGATGGCATTCCGTCGCCGCCGCGTCCACCAGGCGTACGAGATCGGGGGCACCCCCACCGCTGCTCCCGAAGCCTGCGAGGGCCGGCAGCGCCGGCCCGGGCCCACGCCCCGGCTCTGGGGGCCGCAGCCAGACC
>NZ_JBHJVM010000076.1:279-1396 GCF_042264825.1 Isoptericola sp. NPDC056134 | reverse complement strand
GTACTCGTCATGCCGATCGTTCGAGATCGGTGAGAGGAAGGAGTGCAGGAGGTAGCCATGGGCGGCGTGGATCTCCAGAACGTCGAACCCGGCGTCGTCCGCACGGGTGGCGGCGTCCACGAAGTCGCGAACGACGCCGCGGATCTCTTCGGTGGTCAACGGGTATGGGGCTGGGGAGCCGGGGAAGGCCAGTGCGCTGGGGCCTTGAGTCGCCCAGCCGCCATGTGGCGTGTCGAGGTAGGCGCCCCCGTGCCACGGCTGTGCCGTGGATGCCTTGCGGCCCGCGTGGGAGAGCTCGATGCCCGCCTTCGCGCCCGACGCGTGGATCTCTGCCACGAGGTTCGCGTAACCGCCTACCTGCTTATCGCTCCAGAGCCCCAGGTCGTTCGGGGTGATGCGCCCTACTGGTGAGACCGCGGTCGCCTCGAGCATGACCAGACCGACCCCTCCCGCAGCCCGTGCGACGTAGTGGGCGTGGTGGAAGCCGGTCAGCGCTCCCGCCTGCTCGCCCGTGGGCACAGCGGAGTAGGTGCACATCGGCGACATCCAGATTCGGTTCGGGAACTCGACGTCACGCAGCTTCAGGGGATCGAACAGGGTGGGCACTGCAAGCCTCCGTAGTACGACGATCTTCGTAATACTGACGAGTGTACGACAGTTCTCGTACAATGGGCGGTGCGACGTATCACAGGTAGGAGAGGGGACTGGCGTGGCGAGAGTGCTGGAACACCCAGGGCGCGAGGAGTTCACTCTGGACGCGGTACTGTCCGCGCTGTCCGACCCGATCCGACGGTCCGTCGTCCAGGAGCTCTACGAGACCGGGGCCGAGCAGGCCTGTAGCGCGTTTGAGCTTCCGGTCTCGAAGGCGACATCGACCTACCACTTTCGCGTCCTTCGCGAAGCGGGGCTGATCAGTCAGAGGTACGTGGGGACCACGATCCAGAACCAGCTTCGGCTGGACGATGTGAGTGCCCGGTTCCCGGGGCTCCTCGACGCGGTCCTTGATCACCCGGCTGGCGCAGAAGACGGCGAGGCGCCGTGAACGATCGCGCGCTGAACCCGGGTGTGGTGCCGCGATCCTTGCCGCGACACCACACCCGGTGGGACTCCTGAAGGC
>NZ_JBHJVM010000076.1:0-269 GCF_042264825.1 Isoptericola sp. NPDC056134 | reverse complement strand
TTCGGCCGAATCATTCCCCGACCACTCGCCGGAGCTCTCGTCGTTCCACTCGCCGGTGTCGCCGGAATCGCCCCAGCCCTGCGACTTGCGGATGAGAGTCGCCGCGGCGATGGCGCCCAGTACAAGGGCGACGGCCGCGCCGTAGTAGACCGCGGAGTAGCCGGCAACACCCTGCGAGCTCGCGCTCCCGTAGCCACCACTGATCGTGATGAACAGGGTCGTGAAGATCGCCAGCGCGACGGACCCGCCGAGCTGCATCGATGAGTTCA
>NZ_JBHJVM010000075.1:0-1403 GCF_042264825.1 Isoptericola sp. NPDC056134 | reverse complement strand
GTTCCCGGAGGCGGGCAGCTAGAGCCTCGCGCGCCTTCTGGACGCTGGGGGACGGGTGTTGGGGCAACGAACCGGCCGTTCTGTCAGATCGTGAAATCTTCGTGCGGGATGGCGAGTTGCCAGACACGTTCGAATGCTGAGCGGCACAGGTCCGCAACCGCCGGCTCGTCCGTGATCTCGTCCTCCACCACGGCACCGTCACCCGAGAAGTGGTGAACCCGCAACAAGGTGCCGTCGAACAGCCAGAAGTCGTTTCCCGGCAGCGCAATGCCGGTCGCCAACTTTCTGGGCAACCATCGGACCTGTTCGCCTGCTGTCACGTTGGCGAGGGTGACGTAGTGCTCCCAGCGGATGTACTCGCTCACCGGCTCCGAAACGATCCGAGCCCGCCTGATGGTGACTCCACGGGCCACAGTGTCTGAGATCAGTTGATCGTACGGATGCCACCAAGAGCCCCTGTCCGTCCAGTTGATGCGCTCTCCTCGCTGCCACGCCTCGAAACGTTCCGTGGGCGCGTAGAAGTCGCGCATCTCCAGGTGCACGGCGGACCGCTGGCACTTGCCCAGCAGTTCACCGAAGCTGGGCGCGCTCGACGGCATCACAAGCCTCCCTGATCATCGGGATCATCCGGGCCGGAATCCGGATGATCGCTTCCGTGTCCGGCACCGAGCCGTTCGCCGGACTGGTCGCCTCGCACTGGGCGTGGGTCTCCGCGTCAGGCTTCCAGCCCTGGAAGAGGACTTCCTGCGCCTCTGCGTCGGCCCACACGGTCGGGCAGTGGTCGCGGTCGGTGTTGGGGTCGATCCCCACGAACTCTACGGACATGCCAGCCTCCCGGCTCCGAGGGTTTGCTCAGACTTGCGTGAGCCATACCCACCTGCGCTGATGCATCAACACCGCATCACGTGAAGGCAATTCGTGCGCAAACTCATGCAAGGAAGTGGAGTTCCGGAGCCGACGGTCCCTAGCGTCATTGCAGAGCTTGACCAGGCTCTCCTGTCACACCCGTTCACGGCCGGGGAGATCTGGCAGGCCGCCGACCACCCCACGAAGATCCGCGACCATGCTTCGGGGAGCCACTGATGCCGATGGAGATGCGAGCCTGCCGGGACGGCCGCAAGGCCGGATGGCTTCCACCCTGTCGGCTGACCGTCATGTCAACCAATCAGTCGTATCGATCAGAGGAGATGGACGATGACCAGCACCCAGGTTCCGGTTGAGGCGGGGAAGCATGGCGGGCAGCCGTCGGACAAGCCGTGGACTCCGCCGCAGGAGCCGAAGCCGTCTCCGGACGGCAGTCGGCCCCAGTTCGTGCCGCAGTCATGAGCGGGGCACCGCAGGCACCGACGTATCCGGATCTGGTGCGGGATCTCGCTGATCGCGGGTTGCTGACCGGTCGTTGG
>NZ_JBHJVM010000074.1:0-1409 GCF_042264825.1 Isoptericola sp. NPDC056134 | reverse complement strand
TGGGTGGGTGACCCGTCCAAGACGATGCCGATGTTCGTGCTGCTCGCGGTGTGGACGTTCGGCGCCCCGATGGTCATCTTCCTCGCGGGGTTGAAGCAGATCCCGGCCGAGCTGTACGAGGCGGCCGCGGTGGACGGCGCGGGCCCGATCCGCAAGTTCTGGCGGATCACGATCCCGATGCTGTCCCCGGTGCTGTTCTTCAACCTGCTGCTGGAGACCATCGGCGCGTTCCAGGTGTTCGGGTCCGCGTTCATCATCTCCGGCGGCACCGGCGGCCCGGCGGACTCCACCCTGTTCTACACGCTGTACCTGTACATCAAGGGCTTCGCCCAGTTCGACATGGGGTACGCCTCGGCCATGGCCTGGGTCCTGGTCGTCGTGGTCGGCATCATCACCGCGATCCTGTTCAAGACCTCAGGCGCCTGGGTCCACTACTCCGGAGACAACCGATGAGCGCGCACATCACGACACCGCCGCTGTCGAACCAGGCAGCCGCCACAGGAATCCCCACCGACTCGGGCTCGTCCCGCCCGCCCGGCCAGGTCGACACGTCACTGCGCAAGGCGGCCAAGCGGCGCAAGGGGGTCCGGTCGGTCGGGTTCCACGCCTTCATGGTCATCTGCACGATCGTGGTGCTCTACCCCGCGGCGTGGATGCTCATGTCCTCGTTCAAGCCGTCGAACGAGATCATCGGGAACATCAGCCTGTGGTCCGAGCACCTGTCCCTGTCGAACTTCGCCACCGCGTTGTCCGGGATCGGCGGGGTCGGGTTCTGGACCTTCTTCGGCAACTCGATGATCCTGGCCGTCGCCTCGGTGGTCGGGGTGATCCTGTCCTCGACCGTCGCGGCCTACGCGTTCGCGCGGATCGACTTCCCCGGCCGGGGCATCTTCTTCGCGATCATGATCGGCACCCTGCTGCTGCCGTTCCACGTCGTGATCATCCCGCAATACATCATGTTCAACGAGCTCGGCATGGTGAACACCTTCATCCCCCTGCTCGCACCGAAGTTCCTCGCCGGGGAAGCGTTCTTCGTGTTCCTCATGGTCCAGTTCATGCGCAACCTGCCCCGCGAGCTCGACGAGGCCGCCCGCATCGACGGCGCCGGCCACGGCCGCATCTTCGGCTCCATCATGCTGCCCCTGATGCGCCCCGCGATCATCACCAGCTCGATCTTCGCGTTCATCTGGTCCTGGAACGACTTCCTCGGCCCCCTGCTCTACCTCAAGAAGCCCGACCTCTACCCCCTGCCCATCGCGCTCCGGTTGTACGTCGACCAGACCAGCGTGTCCGACTACGGCGCCCAGATGGCCATGGCCGTCCTCGCACTGCTGCCCGTGATGATCTTCTTCATCCTCTTCCAGCGCTACATCGTCGACGGCGTCGCCACCCAAGGCCTCAAGGGCTGA
>NZ_JBHJVM010000073.1:0-1411 GCF_042264825.1 Isoptericola sp. NPDC056134 | reverse complement strand
CTCCCTGTCATGGACATCCGGAGCGACATCCGTGAGTTCCTGACCACCAGACGGGGCAGGCTCACCCCCGCCGACGTCGGCCTTCCCGACTTCGGCGGCCGTCGGCGCGTTCCCGGACTTCGTCGCGAAGAGGTCGCCCTAATGGCTGGGATGAGCGTCGAATACTACGTACGCCTCGAGCGCGGTAACGCCACCGGCGTCTCCGAGTCCGTGCTCGAGGGCATCAGCCGCGCCCTGCAGCTCGACGACGCCGAGCGCTCCCACCTCTACGACCTCGTCAGAGCCGCTAACGACGGCGCCCAGCCGAGTCGTCGACGCCCGAAGGCGCGTGCGCAGACCGTGCGGGCCAGCGTGCAGCAACTGCTCGACGCCATGGACACCGTGCCCGCGTTCGTGCAAAACAGCCGCCTCGACCTCATCGCCATTAACAGGCTCGGCCGTGCCGTCTTTTCCGAACTTTACGTACAGCCCAGGCGACCCGCGAACTTCGCCCGCTTCGTCTTCCTCGACCCCCGCGCCGAAGGGTTCTATCGCGACTGGGACGGCGCAGCGCAGCAGACGGTCGCACTTCTGCGTAGCGAGGCGGGACGCGCACCACACGACCGCGACCTGTCGGACCTCGTCGGCGAGCTCGCCACCTGTAGCACGCTGTTCCGCACCCTCTGGGCATCGCACGACGTCCGCGAACACCGCACCGGCGTGAAGTCGCTGACGCACCCGGTTGTCGGAGACCTCGATCTCGCCTACGAAGCACTCGACCTCAGCAACGACCGCGGACTACAGCTCATCGCCTACTCAGCTCAGCCCGGATCTCGTGACCACGACGCATTGCAGCTGCTCTCGAGTTGGACGCCGCCGCAATGCACCTCCACCCTCGACGACTCCCGCATCACAAAGTTCTAGGCAAGTCGACCCTCGCGCTCGACCAGTCCACCAACCCCCGACCCTGCCCGCACCGTTGCCCCACGGTCCAAACCCGACGACGTTCCGGTTCAGTGTCCCGGTTCTGCGCCGGGTGGGCATCAGAAGCGACGACTGAGGGCGGCCTCACCCGCTGATCCGGCGGTCGACAGGGCAGCGGGGCCACCCGCCCCGCCACCGCGCGCCCACTCCTTCCAGAAGGACCATCCGATGAAGAACGCACGTCTTGCACACCTCGAGGTCTCCCGCATCGGCCTCGGCGCGATGACCATGGCCGGCACCTACACCTCCGAAGGCGCCCTCGACGACGCCGAGTCGATCCGCACCATCCACCGCGCCCTCGACCTCGGTGTCACGCACATCGACACCGCCGAGATCTACGGGCCGTTCCGCAGCGAGGAGATCATCGGCCGCGCCCTCAAGGGCCGCCGCGACGGCGTCGTGATCGCCACCAAGTTCGGCCTGTTCGACCACACCACCGGTCAGCGCG
>NZ_JBHJVM010000072.1:0-1423 GCF_042264825.1 Isoptericola sp. NPDC056134 | reverse complement strand
GGCCCAGGCGCACGAGCTCGGGGATCGTCACGGAGTCGCTCAGCGTGTAGAGGTTGGACCGGGCCGTGACGGCCTTCGCCGACGTCCAGCCCGGCACCGCGGCCTTGAGCCGCTCGTCCTGCGCGGGCGTCGTCCACGAGTAGATCCCCGACTGGCCAGGCCGACCCAGCAACGCCTCGACGTCACCGCCGCGCAGGGCCTCGAGCTCCAGCAGAACTTCGGGTCCTTCGCCCTGGTGCACGTACGCGACCGCGCGGTCCGCGAGCCCCGGCGACTCGACGGCGAGCACCTTCAGCGCGTCGACGAGCCGAGCGCTCGGGCGGCCACCTCCTGCCTGCTCCTGGTCGCGCCGGAACAGACCCTTGACCTTCTCGAGCACCCTCTACCTCACCGTCACGTCGTCGCTGCTGGTGCGGTTGATGCTAGGGGTGGGCTCCGACATGGCCACCAGCCACCACGCTGACAGTGAGCGTCCAGGCAGCACTGCGGACTACCGGACGCGGACCGAGGGAGCGGTGACGGAGCTAGACGTCAGGTACGAAGAGGCGGCAGAGGACGGAGAGAACGAAACCCGCAGAGGGTACGTCTTTCCCCCTGGCATCCTGGGGAGCGTGACGGTGGTCTTGCCCTTGCTAGACGCTGTGAGCACGACCCGCGTGGTCTTCGTGCCGAGAGTCACGACGAGGGTGCCCACCGGCGCGGGCACGCCTGCGGCCTGGACTCTGACGTTCACCTTCGGCGCAGTTGTCCTGCTGATCGTCGTCGCGACGGGGGCCGCCACCAGCGTCGGCTTGACCTTCGGCACGGCGACCGTCGATCCGGAAACCGCGGAGGCACTCGTGTAGCCGGCCTTCTTGACCGTGACCCGAACGCTCAGCCGAGACCCGGCATCTGACGTCGTGACCGTGTAGCTCGATGACGTCGCCCTCGGAATGACCTTGCCTGCTCTGTACCACTGGTAGCTCGGGGTCACCCCGGCAACGGACCATGCTCCGGCAGAGGCCCTGAGCGTGGAGCCGATTCTGACGGTTCCGCTGATCACCGGAGCCTTGGTGACCCTGGGCGCGGCACCGGGCGCAACCCTCGCCGTCGCCGAGGTCGCCGTCGCATCTCGATAGTTGACGTGGCGTGCGGTGACCACCACCGAGAGCAGGTGTCCAGCGTCGGCTGCGACCGGGGTGTAGGTCGAGGAGGTCGCCCCAGGGACGAGTGCGCCGTCCCTGAGCCACGCAAAGGTGTAGGAAGCGTTGGTGACGTTCCACGAACCGGGCGTGGCCGTGAGCTTCGTCCCGACCGTGGGCATCGAGAGGGAAGGCGGCACGAGGGGCTTCATGACGAAGGCGATGTCGGCGCCGACGACTGCCGTGTCGCAGTCCGCGATGGTCACCTGCGTTCCCGACGTGGTGTCGCCGCCGGAGAAGTA
>NZ_JBHJVM010000071.1:1164-1457 GCF_042264825.1 Isoptericola sp. NPDC056134 | reverse complement strand
GGGTAGGCATCGCGTCCGACCACACGGAGGACTCGACCGTCTTCAACGACGAGACCCTCGCGCAGTACGACGCCCTGGTCATGTTCCAGACGTCGGGCGACCCGTGGAACGCCGACGAGAAGGCGGCGCTCGAGCGCTACCAGCAGGCGGGCGGCGGCATCGTCGCGATCCACAACGCCACGGACATGCGCGGCAGCTACGGCTGGTGGGACGACATGATCGGGGCGCTCATGCCCGGTCACGCCGCCACCGGCAACAGCCCGGGCCTCCCGGGCACGGTCCGGGTCGAGGAC
>NZ_JBHJVM010000071.1:0-1154 GCF_042264825.1 Isoptericola sp. NPDC056134 | reverse complement strand
CACCTGTCCCAGCGCTGGACGCGCGCGGACGAGTGGTACAACTACTCGGCCAACGTCCGGGGCAGCGCGCACGTGCTCGCCACGATGGACGAGTCCACGTACGACGCGGGCAGCAACAAGATGGGCTACGACCACCCGATCTCCTGGTGCAAGCCCTACGACGGCGGCCGTGCCTGGATGACCGGCATGGGCCACTTCGGGGCGCACTACACGCAGGAGCCCGACCTCGTGCAGCACATCGTCGGCGGCGTGCAGTGGGCCGCGGGCCTCGTCGAGGGCGACTGCGGCGGCACCGACTGGGGCTCGTTCGAGAAGATCGCGCTCGACTCCAACACGAGCGCTCCCTTCGGCATGGACGTCGCGCCCGACGGCCGCGTGTTCTACACCGAGCTCGTGCGCGGGCAGATCCGCGTGTACGACCCGCGGACGCAGAACACCACGACCGCCATCACGATCCCCGTGTACTCGGGCGGCGAGGACGGCCTGCTCGGCATCGCGCTCGACAAGGACTTCGCCGAGAACGGGTACCTGTACCAGTACTACTCGCCGGCGAGCTCGAACGACTCCGACCCGGCCAACTTCTTCAGCCGCGTCTCGCGGTTCACGGTCTCCTCCGAGGGGCCCGGCTCCACGGTGATCGACCCGGCGTCGGAGAAGGTGCTCCTCGAGATCCCGGCCGGGCGCCTGCCCGACGAGCCGGGGCACACGGGCGGCGGCCTCCTCGTCGACCACGAGACCGGTGACCTGTACATCGGCGTCGGCGACGACGTGAACCCGCACTCCGAGCCGTCGGGCGGCTACGCGCCGATCTCGGAGCGGGACGGCACGTGGCACGACGCGCGCGCGACGTCCGCGAACACGAACGACCTGCGCGGCAAGGTGCTGCGCGTCCACCCCGAGGCCGACGGCACGTACTCGATCCCCGAGGGCAACTTGTTCGCCCCGGGCACCGAGAAGACGCTGCCGGAGATCTACGCGATGGGCTTCCGCAACCCGTTCCGGTTCACGATCGACGCGAAGACCGGCAACCTCGGCGTCGCCGACTACTCGCCCGACAACGGGTCGGACAACCTGGCCAACCGCGGCCCGGCCGGGATCGCCGAGTGGAACCTCATCAAGGAGCCCGGCTTCTTCGGCTGGCCCCTGTGCATGGG
>NZ_JBHJVM010000070.1:0-1472 GCF_042264825.1 Isoptericola sp. NPDC056134 | reverse complement strand
CGCTGCAGGGGTTCGAGGACCTGGAGCGTCGTACGGGACAGCGCCTGGCCGACCTCGCGCGGGACGAGCAGGGCAAGCGCATCACGTTCCCGGACGTGCAGTCGCGCCCGACGGCGGTCATCACCTCTCCCGAGTGGTCCGGCTCCGAGCACGGCGGGCGGCGCTACAGCGCCTTCGTCATCAACGTGGAGCGGCTCAAGCCGTGGCACACTCTCACCGGCCGCCAGCACCTCTACCTCGACCACGACTGGATGATCGAGCTCGGCGAGCAGCTCCCCGTCTACCGGCCGCCGCTCGACATGCACCGCCTGTTCGGCGACTCGCGGGTCGGCGACACGTCCCCCACGGGGGCGCAGGGGTCGGCGGGCTACGCGGAGGTCGCCGTGCGGTACCTGACCCCGCACTCGAAGTGGTCGATCCACTCCGAGTACCAGGACAACCTCTTCATGCTGTCCCTCTCGCGAGGCGGTCCGAACGTCTGGATGTCGCCCGCCGACGCCGCCAAGATCGGGGTCGCGGACAACGAGTGGATCGAGGCGTACAACCGCAACGGCGTGGTCGTGGCGAGGGCGGTGGTCAGCCACCGGATGCCCGAGGGCACGGTCTACATGCACCACGCGACCGACCGCACGATCGACGTCCCGCTCGCCGAGACGTCCGGGCTGCGCGGCGGCATCCACAACTCGCTCACGCGCATCCTCCTCAAGCCGACGCATCTCGCGGGTGGCTACGCCCAGCTCTCCTACGCGTTCAACTACCTCGGGCCCACGGGGAACCAGCGCGACGAGATGACCGTCATCCGCCGACGCAGCCAGGAGGTGCGGTACTCGTGACACTCGTGACCAGGACCGGAACAGTGCAGGGCCAGGCCGCGGGCAGGGCGTCGTCGGCACGGGAGGGGGTGGCGTCGTGCGGGTGATGGCGCAGATGTCGATGGTGATGAACCTGGACAAGTGCATCGGGTGTCACACGTGCTCGGTCACGTGCAAGCAGGCCTGGACCAACCGCACCGGGGTCGAGTACGTGTGGTTCAACAACGTCGAGACCCGCCCCGGCCTGGGGTACCCCCGCACCTACCAGGACCAAGACCGCTGGCAGGGCGGGTGGGTGCGCACCAAGAAGGGCAAGCTCAAGCTCCGCGCCGGGGGGCGGCTCAAGAAGCTCGCCACGATCTTCTCCAACCCCGTGCTGCCCTCCATCCACGACTACTACGAACCGTGGACGTACGAGTACGACATGCTCCTGTCGGCCCCCCAAGGAGCGCACACCCCAGTCGCCAGGCCGAAGTCGCTGCTCACGGGCAAGGACATGAACATCTCCTGGTCGGCGAACTGGGACGACGACCTCGCCGGGTCCACCGCGACCATGGACCAGGACCCGATCCTGCAACACATGTCCGAGCACGTCGCGACCGAGCTCGACAAGACCTTCATGTTCTACCTGCCCCGCATCTGCGAGCACTGCCTCAACCC
>NZ_JBHJVM010000069.1:731-1485 GCF_042264825.1 Isoptericola sp. NPDC056134 | reverse complement strand
CCTTTAGGTTGCTTTCTCGCAAGTCGACATGGATTAAATTACCGCAGGATGTGACGTTCTTATTTCCACAGGACACCCATAAGCTCATTCGTCTTAGCAACTGCCGATCGCGCTCCGTAAATCACGATGGAAGCTAGGAGTGCGGCAGACCCTGCAACTACAGCGATGGCAATATCGGGGAATCCAAGCAAAACCCCTACACACAATGCGCTGGCAGTAATTATAATTACTGCAGCCATGCGCACTCCCTCTCGGTTAGGGGCCGCGACCACATCTCGAAGATTCTGCTCAGGTAGAAGGTTACTTGCGTTTCCAGCGGCGTACCCGTTTCCGATCTTAACTAACAGGGCCGCGAGGCTCCGCAAAGCACCATCGCCCCGTGCATCGATTTCCGCTTCAGCCATCTGCAGTTTTGAGACAACTAGTGCCGCATGTTGCTTTGCCCTCATTCGGCGCGGCGATCGGCGTCCGGTGCTTCCCGCAATAAGGTGGACTTTGAGTAGTGACCGCCTGACAGTAGCGCACGAGTCGTCAAGACGTCTCAGTGCCTTATGGCGATCGTCAGCCGACGCACTCATAACAGCTTCGCAGGCCTCAATGGCAGACATGATCGACAGAAGAAATCGATATCGTGCAACCCCAGGACTTCTCCGAGAGCGCCAAATGAGAACTGGCATCACCACACAAGCGGTAATCAAGGCGGGTGTTTCCATCGATCCCTGGACCCGCTGTTGATCAATGGAATCGATCGCAC
>NZ_JBHJVM010000069.1:0-721 GCF_042264825.1 Isoptericola sp. NPDC056134 | reverse complement strand
GCCAAGAGCGATTAGGAACATAAAGACCTGATAGCTTGCGTGAACGACAGCGGCATTTTTCCTGCCGGCAGTCCTTAGTGGGTCTGTCTGCATGTTCGCCAGTCCCAACTTTCTCAGCGCGACCGCAGTATCAGAAAAGTCCTTCTCGGCAGTTCGAATGTTCCACTGCTCTATCCCATTTCGTGTGACGGGAATCTTCAATAGAGCCCAGCGAATAAATCGATAGCCACACAGTGACAGAGCGACGAGCAAACCCATCCCAATAAAGGTTCGCTGAATCTCTGCCACACGCCCCCAGTCGATACTCATGCTACATATCATGCCTGAGAGCGCTGCCCCGTACTGCCCGATTGAAGAACTGCGCCGCAGCGAATCTCTCCCGCTACATCTGTAGGTCGTAACGGAGCTCTTCGGAGCTCTCCACGCTGCTGTCGTCAGCGTTGTTGGCTACTTCTCAGATGAGTCCTCCGACCCGCTGCGCGACGTCGGCGAGGATGCCGCCCTTCACGTGCTGGTTCTGGGCCGCCATCGCCGTAGGCAAGTTGCCCATGATCTGCATCACGACCCGCTCAGGCCAACCGAGGACGAGTAAAACCGTTGCCGCTGTGTGCCAGCCATAACGCAGCGATGCACAGCCTTGGCGTTCGCAACACTAGAACTTTGCAAGCGCGGTACGGGAGCCCATCGGCACCTGCACCCAGACCGCAGCTCGCTCCGGCAG
>NZ_JBHJVM010000068.1:0-1522 GCF_042264825.1 Isoptericola sp. NPDC056134 | reverse complement strand
GGTTCGGACCGCCTCGGACACTGGGGCAGTCTCGGGATCGTCACCGTGCTGGAGAGCCACATCCTGCCCGGGGAGCGCACCGAGATCGCGATCGCCAGGCCTGTTCGCACCGCGCTGCGTCAGTTCTCGCGCTGCCTCGAGGTACGCGAGCGCACCGGTCGAGCCGGGATCATAGGTCATCACCGTTTGCCCGTGGCTCGGGGCTTCGGAGATACGCACGGAGCGCGGCACGGTCGTCCGCAAGGTCTGGTCTGGGAAGTGCTCGCGCACTTCTGCCGCCACCTGTTGCGCAAGATTGGTTCGCCCGTCGTACATCGTCAGCAAGATCGTCGAGACGTGCAGGCCGGGGTTGAGGTGTGACTTGATGAGCTCGATCGTCTTCAGGAGCTGGCTCAGTCCCTCGAGGGCGTAGTACTCGCACTGGATCGGGATGAGCACCTCTCGACCGACGACGAACGCATTCACGGTGAGAAGACCCAGACTCGGCGGGCAGTCGACCAACACGTAGTCGATGGGGGCCAGACCCTCGCGCTCGCGCGCTGCCAGGTACTCGTCCAGCGCGCGGCGGAGCCGTGTTTCACGTGAAACGAGCGAGACCAGTTCGATCTCTGCGCCCGAGAGGTCGATCGTCGCCGGTACGCACCACAGCGTCGGGATGTCGGGGCACTGCTGGACTGCGCTGGCGAGCGGATCGCCGTCGACCAGGACCTCGTAGACCGACGGCGTCCCCGCGCGGTGCTCGACCCCCAGCGCGGTCGACGCGTTGCCCTGGGGATCGTTGTCGATGACGAGCACGTTGAGCCCCGCCAGCGCGAGCCCGGCAGCGAGATTCACCGTCGTCGTGGTCTTTCCCACGCCGCCCTTCTGGTTGGCCACCGTGATGATGCGCGTCGACGCAGGACGCGGGAAGCGGCGACCTTGGAGGTCGATGCGACGCCTGGCGTCCTCTGCAAGCTGAGCCGCGAGCGGTGTCGACTCGTCCGTGACCGGCAGGCTCGCCATCAGCGCTGCTCTCCGATCGTCCTCGTACCCGGAGCTTCGCGCCCCTCCCCCGTCCTGCGAGAGGGCCGTCGACCGATCCTGAAGCTCTCCAGGGTCGACAGGGCTTTCCGTCACGCGTCTCATCCTCTCCGTCGTCGCGTCCCAGCATGCGCCGTCCCAACACCTTGCGGGCGGGCTCGACCTCGCGCGCCACGTTGCGTCCCTTCAGGACGATCATCTCGCCGCCCGGTCTGACGAGCGGCAGCGAGAGCCTGACCAACTTGTCCAGCGCGGCCACGGCCCGAGAGGTCACCGCGTCGCACTCGAAAGCACCGTGGTACTCCTCCGCACGCCCCCGCTTCACCTCGATGTTCGAGAGATTCAGATCCGTGGCGATCTCCGTCAACCAGGCACAGCGCCGCTCCATCGGCTCGACCAAGTAGACAGAGGCGGCCGGACGCATCGCAGCGATCACAACCCCGGGAAGCCCGGCCCCGGATCCGATGTCTGCGATGAGCCCCGTCTCCGGAAGGAACGGGAC
>NZ_JBHJVM010000067.1:0-1576 GCF_042264825.1 Isoptericola sp. NPDC056134 | reverse complement strand
GTCTGGTGCTGTCTGCCGATTTGGTGATGGTCAGGGACGGATCCTGCGCGTTCGTCGGAAAGTCGGACGTGCACGCGGGGTCGGTCGAGCCAGCGGAGCAGTTCGTGTTGGGTGCGTCGTCGGCCGCGACGACGGCGTTGGTGAGGCGCTGGTTGCCGGTGTCGGGGTTGTTGACGGTCACGTGGTAAGTAATCGTCGCGCGTCTGCCGGCGGGGATCGTGCCGGTCCAGTCGATGACGGGCTCGTCGTAGGTTGCCGTGCCACGTGTGGCGGTCAGCGTCGCGGGGTCGAACGTGGCGTCATCCAGCACGTCGGTCAGGTCGTCGGTGAGGTGCGCATCGCGGTAGTTGACGTTTGTGTCGTTGATGGCTGTGATCGTGTACGTGACCGCGTCGCCCGGCTCCGGGTTGGTCGCGTCGGCGGTCTTCGTGATGGTCAGTGCGGGTGTGTCGACGCCAGTCTCGTTGTCGGTTCTGCACGCCGGGTCCTGTGAGCTGTCAGCGCAGTTCGTGCCCGGCACGTCGGCCACGACGACGTTCGTCAACCGGTGGTCACCACGGCCGTCCTTCGGGATCGTCACCGTGTAGGTGATCGTTGCCGTCGCGCCCGCCGGGATCGCCCCGCTCCAACTCAGCATCGTCCCCTCGACGGTCGCGGTGCCGAGGTCGGCAGTCGGGCCGCCCGTCAGCACGGCGTCGTCCAAGATCTCGGACAGGTCATCGTGCAGCCTGGCGCTGCGGTACTCGACGTCGGTGGTGTTGGCGACAGCCACGGTGTAGGTGACCTCCTCGCCGGGCATCGCGTGTGTGGTGTCGACCGACTTCGTGATGAGTAGGGCCGGGGTGTTCCCCGAGGCGTTCGAGTCGTTGTTCTCGCCGTCGGGGTCCACGATGTCGGTGCCTGGGGGCAGGTCGGCGTGCGCCGCGTTGGTGAAGGTGTTCGATTCCGGCTGTCCGTCGAGCGTTCCCGTGATGGTGTAGGTGACCGAGCCGCCGATCGCCAGGTTCGCTGTCGCCTCGATCACGTTCCCGCTGCCATCGGCATCGAGACATGAGGAACCGGTGGCGGCCACGCAGGTCCAGTGCACGTTGGTGAACTCCGAAGGCACGGTGTCGGACATGACAGCGCCATCGACAGGTGTATCGGTGGGCGGGGTGCCCGAACCGTCGCCGTTGGTCATCACAACGGTCCAGGTGACGTCGTCGCCGACCTGCGCCGTCGCGGGGCCGGACTTGACGACTGAGACGTCCGCGGTGGTCGGGTCGATCGTGACCGCGTAGTCCTCGACCTCGCCGGAGTCGACCATGCCATCTGGTCCGGCGGGTGTGTCGCCGGCGACGACTCGTAGGCGAGCCCAGGTGTCACCAGCCTTGATGTCGTCCGGAATGGTCCAGGCCAGGTGCACGACGCTCGCGCCTTGCGCGCTCGTCTGCCCCGTGGCCAGCTCGCCTTGATCGAAGGTGCCACTGCCGTTGAAGTCGATCCAGCCCGACACGCTCGCCGGGGTCGCGACCGGGCTCGCGAAGGGACCATCAAGGTCGAACGTCGTGCCGCGCTGACCTGTACCGATCTTCGA
>NZ_JBHJVM010000066.1:0-1596 GCF_042264825.1 Isoptericola sp. NPDC056134 | reverse complement strand
CGGCCCTGCAGCTAGCAATGCGTCGTCACGCACGGCTCAATCGCACGCTCGAAGTGCTAGGTGTCGACCCCCGTCGCCTCCACCGTGAACTCCTTAAGCAAGTTCTGCCGCCACTGCTAGTTGGCGGGCTCCTCGCCACTGGTCTCGTGCTTGTCACCTACTTCACTGACGTCACAGTCCCGTTCGCCGGCTTCACGGTCCGGAACGTCGACGTCCAGCGGCACACGGCCATCTACGCGGGATCGGCGCTGGGAGGCCTGCTCGTTGCAGTGCTAGTGGCGTTCGTTGCTACCTACCCCCGCCGTCTCGCGCAGGGTAACCGCCCGCGCGCGGTGCAAGCACCACGCTCACGGCCATGGCTGGCCGTTGTCGGCGTCGCGGCGGTCTTGGTGACCTCGCAGGTCGCAGTTGCGGAAACTGTCGCTGCGGTGGCTGCCGGTGAGGATCGGGGGGCGGTCCTGTGGGTGATCGGCGGCTCTCTGATCGCGCTGTGCTTGATGCCCGCAATGGTCGGCCAGCTGATGACGCTCTGGGCCGGGGGCATCACGTCTCTCGCCCGTCGCAAGGGTTCAGCGACGGCTCTGCTTCTCGGTCGTGGCTTGGAGAACTCCCGACGGGCAGCAGGCGTCGCTGCGGCGGGCGCCGCGCTTATCGTAGTTACGGGCCTGGCTAGCACGTGGGCGCTGATGGGTGCCATCCCTGCCGTCCAGGCGCAGAAGGTGATCGACCAAATCGACGGCAGGTTCGTGCAGATCACCCCACCTTCGACAGGCCTCGTGGGTTCCGAGGAGGCGCTTGCGGCACTGCCGGACAGCGTCGGGATCCTCACCCTGATGGAAGAGGCGCACCAGCTCGAGGATGGGTCCTACGACTTCATGACCTCGATTCACGGCTCCGAACCTGCTCTTGAGCACTGGGGCCTCGTACCGGGCGAAGAGACCCCCGTCACCCAACTGCCGGGCATGCTCAGTACAACCATCACGAGTGGGCAAACGACCCCCGTGGCGATCAACCTGGGCGAGCCGGTACCTGCCGATAACGATGAAATCCGCCTCGCTTACGTCGCGTTCAACGTCGATGGCACCCGTGTCGATCGAGACGCCGTCCAGCGAGCTGTCGCACAGAGCGGGGGCCCAGGGTGGAACGTCTCGGTCGGTGGCGAAAACTGGGTCATCGGTGCGAACGACCTCGCGCACGCGTTCCGGTGGATTGGATGGTTCGCGATCGCCGGAGGCATCCTCCTCATCAGCGCCGTCTGGATCCGCACCGTCGACGATCAGCGACGTCAGATCGCCAAGGCGCTGCCCGTTGACGCTCTCTTCTCCCCACACCCCCGCCTACCAGCGATTCTGGCGTATCGGATGGGAGTCATCATCGGGGCCACTCTTCTTCTTGGTGGCGGCACGGCCGCACTCTTCGCCCGCGTCACTAGCGCGAGTTTGAGCACGACCGGCGGGTCGGGCCCCGTCATTGCCGCGGTATGCGTGATGGTCGCCGTGGTCCTTGGAGCGATGGCGCTGCCCACGGGGTTCGCACTGCAAAAGCTCAGCCGAGATTGGACGCCGGGAGGCGCGCGTGACTAGAACCGATACAGCC
>NZ_JBHJVM010000065.1:0-1616 GCF_042264825.1 Isoptericola sp. NPDC056134 | reverse complement strand
GGTCGCCGTGACGGGGGTCGCTTGCATTTGAGCGCGCGACACCCACGGGTTGGTATCGGACATTTGCCCAGAGCCCCCTGATAATTGGACGCAGTCGTCGATGCGCCGACCCTAGCGCGAGACACCAACGGAAGGCAACAGCATGCGACAGACATCGATAGACCTATACAGAGTCGCTGACTCTGATGTAGCGTCTACTGTGTTCGCATGCGTTCGTGGGTGCAGGTGTCTGCCGTGACGTCGGCTCTGGACGCGTTGTTCGAGGGCCGTGAAGCGACGCTGTCGGTGCCCGAGGTCGCGGAGATCTTGGGCATGACGAAGCCGGGTGTCTACAAGTGGCTTAAGGACGGCGTGATCCCGGGGTACAAGGTCGGGGCGACGTGGTTCATCCTGCGCGACGAGCTCAAGGCGACGCTGCAGGCGGGTTCTAATGTCCGCGCTGTACTGCGTGAGGACGGCCGGGAGACGCGTCCGAGCGACTGAGCACGATCAGCAGGGGGCTGAGCATGGCACGACGGGTCGCGTGGGCGGCCGGGGCGGTCGCGGTCGCGGCCGCTCTGGGAGGCTGCGCCGGCGCACCGGTCGCGCAGGCGCCGGAAGTCGCTCCCGCGCCAACGGTCACCACGACCGAGGGAGGCGCTGACCGGTATCCCGGGGCGCCGGACGGTGTGGTCGACGAGGACACCGGTGAGGTCATCACGGCCCGGCCTGTGCCGGCGTGGGACGACGCGTCGCGCGATAGCGCTCTTGAGGCCGCGCAGGCGGCGATGGCCGCGTTCGCCCGCCCCGACTTGGACCACGACGCCTGGTGGGCAGGGTTGGAGCCGTTGCTGACCCAGCAGGCGGGCCTGGACTACGCGTATGTGGATCCCGCGAACGTGCCCGCGACCGCGGTGACCGGGACCGCGACGCTGGCCGAGGAGACCAGCGCGTACGTGGCGACGGTCGAGGTCCCCACCGACGCGGGCCTCTACGCGGTCGTGCTGACCCGCCAGGACGCGGACGCACCGTGGTTGACCACCCGCATCAGCCCGGCACAGGGAGCCCAGTAGTGGGCTCCTCTCGCACCACGGGGGCGGTCGCGGTCGTGGCCGGTGTGCCCGTGCTCGCGTTGGGCACCGTGTTCAGCCTGCTCCTGCTCGGCTCGTCCTCGCAGGTCGCCACGTGCAACCCCGCCCCGGGAGCGAGCTCCGCGGTCACGATCGACCCGGCCACCGTGCCGGGCGTCGAGATCGCGGGCTACGACCGCGAGCAGCTGGTCAACGCTGCGCACATCATCGCCGCGGGCAAGGCCCTGGGACTGGGGGTGCGGGACCAGACGATCGGGGTCATGACCGCGATGGGCGAGTCCAGCCTGCGCGTCATCGACCACGGCGACGCGGCCGGGCCCGACAGCCGCGGCCTGTTCCAGCAGCGCGACAACGGCGCCTGGGGGTCTTACGAGGACCGGATGGACCCGCACATCAGCGCCATGAACTTCTTCACCGCAATGATCGCCAACGTCCCCGGCCGTGAGTCGCTCGAGCCGACGATCGTCGCGCACCGCACCCAGCGCAACGCCGACCCCTTCCACTACACGAAGTACTGGGACGGCGCGGTCGCGGTCGTCGAAGGCC
>NZ_JBHJVM010000064.1:0-1645 GCF_042264825.1 Isoptericola sp. NPDC056134 | reverse complement strand
GAGACACCGTGACCTACACGATCACGGCAACCAACCCGACCAACGCGGACTACCCGGGTGCGAACCTCACCGACGACATGTCGAAGGTGCTCGACGACGCGACGATCGTGACCTCCTCGGTCCACGCCAACGTCGGCACGGCAACGTTCGACGGGGTCCACACCCTCACATGGCGCGGCGACGTCCCGGCCGGCACGACGGCGACGATCACCTATCAGGTGAAGGTCGCGACCGACGGCCGCGGAGACCATCGAATGACCAACGCGGTCGTCCAGGTCGCCGACGATGACGGTGGCGATCCGAACGGCAACTGCCCAGCTGCGTCCACCGACCCGAACTGCGTCTCGGACGTTCCCACAGGGGCTCAAGACCCTGCCCTGACGATCACCAAGAACACCGACACGGCCACGGCCGAGCCGGGCGACCACGTCGGTTACGTCATCACGGTGACCAACCCGACCAACGTCGAGTACACGGACGCGCACCTCAGCGATGACCTTGCGAGGATCCTGGACGACGCCACCTTCGACCCCGGTTCGGTCCAGGCAAGTACCGGTCAGGTCGGCATGACGAAGGGCGTCCTGGGCTGGTCTGTTGACCTCGCCCCGGGCGCGACCGCAACCCTGCGGTACACCGTGACCGTCAACCACCCCGACACCGGTGACCGCAAGCTGCTCAACACCGTTGTCGCGGACCCGGGCACTCCCGGCACGAACTGCTCGCCGTCGTCACACGACAAGGGATGCACCACGAGCACCGAGATTCGCCCTGCCGGCGGTGACGGAAGGTCGGGGCTGGCGATCACGGGCAGCGACACGGCGTTCCTCGCCCTGGGGGCCGTGGTGCTGCTCGCGGCCGGTGGCGGCATCGTCGTCAGCGCGCGCCGCAGGCGCACGAGCTGAGGTCACGGGTGCTCCGGGTCACGCTGACCCGGAGCACCCGCTCGTCAGGCTGGCAGAAGCTCTGGCAAGGACTGGCGAAACACGCGCCACAGCTGCGAGTAACCGCGCCAAGACGGACGCGTTCGACTCCTCAGTGAGCCGACCGAGTTCGCCCACCAGGACGAACCGGACGGCAACAGATGCTCTCACCAATCCGTCGCGGCGACTCCCGCCCAGGACCGGCCACTCCTCCGGCAGTGCACGCGAAGGCGTGCTCCCTCTCCTGCGATCACCCCTACAGGACTGATCGCGCGCGCTCGACAAGACATTTGGAGCAGGAACGTGGACCTGGACGATGCCCGTCTGCGCGCCGTGACAGTGCGCGTGCTGCAAAGTGCCCGGCGTATTGGACTGAGTACGCGCGAGGTACGCGACCGCCGCGACGAAGTGGCCAAGGAGCAAGCTCTGGTGTTCCGCCAGCTCGACGGCTACTCCCGTCCTGCGGCCCCAAGTGCCGGCGTCTTCGTGCTGGAGCACCACCCACCAGCCAAAGGCCGCTACCGCGCCGAGCTGCTCGCCGAACAGGAACGTCTCGAATCCGAGCGGGAGCTTCTCGAGCTCGCGATCCGGCACCTTTCCGACGCGCCCATCACCGGACACTCCGCACCGCCCGGCACTTCTGGCCAGGGGCCCGATCGCATCCCCCATGCACGAACAATCGGAGACCAGCAGTGACCAGCACTTCACGCGGACGGGGCCAGGAC
>NZ_JBHJVM010000063.1:0-1659 GCF_042264825.1 Isoptericola sp. NPDC056134 | reverse complement strand
ATGTAGGCGTTCGCGTTTTCGCGCTGCTGTCGAGATGCAGGCTAGTTTGACCAATCCGCCTTCTAGTTTACCCGTGCGATGCAGGCGGTTCGGCCTCGGAGGGTGTGCAGCTTCTCGTCAGGTGCCTGAGAGTTTGGGCGACAGTGGACCTCGAACAGGGCCCTACCACTCGCACACCATCACTGCTGCCGCGTGTGGTTGCGGTTACTCTCCGCATCTCCTGGTCGATGCCCGCTGCGACGCGGACGCTCACCGCCGATCGTCGCCGACGTGCAGTCATCGCTGCTGCGGTGTGTTACTCGGATTCGCTCGCCTTGTCGTCGCCGGTCGCAGGGGTGGGTTCGATGATGCCTAGAGGTTCGACGGTCAGCGGCTGGTTCGGATCGCGCCTCGGGTCGTTGTCCAGGAAGACGCGGAAGGGTGTTCCGTCGACGCCCCGGATGCGTGCGGACATTCCTTCGGCGGTGCCGGACCGCAGTGCGTCGAGCACGGCTTGCGGCTCGGTGTACTGCGCCTGTGGGTGGAAAATCTTGGCTCGGATGGGCAGCTTGTGGCTCTGGACCAGGTAGTGCACTTCGGTCTCGAGCACCACCATCACGGCCTCGGACTGGAGCCAGTCTTCTAGCGGCCCTCCGGCCTTGCCGTTGAGCACCACATCCAGGCTTTGAAAGTCTCGTTCGGCGACAACGCGGCCATCGACCACGAGTCGGGCCTTGCGGATTTCCTCGCGTTCGGCCCAGGTGAGCTCGTTCGGCAGCCTTAGCGGGACTGAGAAGTGCCGTGAGAGCACGGTCAGGTCGTCGATCAGCTGGCGCGTGTACCCGTCGGGGCTCAGCTCGTTGAAGGCTGCATCTGGGATATGGAACCTGAACAGTCGCTTGCCGGCGGCCCGCACTTCGAGCTTTAGTTCTGCGCCCGGGGCGAACTTGTCCATAAACTTCAGGGCCTCTGCCACGTCGGTGATGCGGTGGTCCTCGAGCTTGGAGGTGATCGTCGTCGACACCTTCTCCAGGGCATCGCGCATCACGAACTCGAAGTTCAGACCGCACGCGAGCTCGAGCCACAGCTTCTTCCCGCGGTTTCCGCGGCTCATCCGGGACCGGCCGTCGAGGCTCTGCAGCGTGGCCCCTGAGGCGGTGACGGTCCGCAACTCGACGGGGACTTCCCTGGACAGGTTGACCGGCCCCACGCCCATCTCGGCAATGTCGGTGACGTCCTGGGCAAACCACTGAGGGCCGTCCATCTTCACCGACACCAGGGCATCGGCGCTGATGCTCAGACCTGCCCCTCCGTAGTCGTGGAGCTCCTCAAGCCGGGCTCGCGCTTCCTCACCAGCGAGGTTGTTCTTGAACTGCGGCGTGATGGACAGCGGTTCGTGCTCATGCGCGTCTGGGCGCTTGGCGACCAAGCGCTGAGTCAATGACCCATCCGTCCCCAAGACCATCTCTGCGCCCCAGAACGCGCTTCGAGCATTCACGCGTTCCGAGAAGCTACGGGCGACCTTCTCGAGGTCAGCGAACGTGTTCAGTGCCAGATGCTCGTTGCCACTCAGGCGAAGCGCCTCGGTGAGCGGTCCGGCTGTCAGCAAACGATGGATGTCCGGTGCCTTGGAGAGCATGTGGTCTAGCCCGTCGCGGGCCAGGATCGAGACGCTGACCC
>NZ_JBHJVM010000062.1:0-1794 GCF_042264825.1 Isoptericola sp. NPDC056134 | reverse complement strand
GTGCTCCTGGCGGAACAACTGGCACACCAGAGGTTCGTCCGTCCCGGTCCTCTCGTACTAGGGACAGCCCTTCTCAAGTTTCCTGCGCGCGCAGCGGATAGGGACCGAACTGTCTCACGACGTTCTAAACCCAGCTCGCGTACCGCTTTAATGGGCGAACAGCCCAACCCTTGGGACCTACTCCAGCCCCAGGATGCGACGAGCCGACATCGAGGTGCCAAACCATGCCGTCGATATGGACTCTTGGGCAAGATCAGCCTGTTATCCCCGGGGTACCTTTTATCCGTTGAGCGACGGCGCTTCCACAAGCCACCGCCGGATCACTAGTTCCGACTTTCGTCCCTGCTCGACCTGTCGGTCTCACAGTCAAGCTCCCTTGTGCACTTGCACTCGACACCTGATTGCCAACCAGGCTGAGGGAACCTTTGAGCGCCTCCGTTACATTTTGGGAGGCAACCGCCCCAGTTAAACTACCCACCAGGCACTGTCCCTGATCCGGATTACGGACCGAGGTTAGATGGTCGATATGGCCAGAGTGGTATTTCAACGATGACTCCACCCGACCTGGCGGCCGGGTTTCACAGTCTCCCACCTATCCTACACAAGCCACACCGAACACCAATACCAAGCTATAGTAAAGGTCCCGGGGTCTTTCCGTCCTGCTGCGCGTAACGAGCATCTTTACTCGTAGTGCAATTTCGCCGAGCTCGCGGTTGAGACAGCGGAGAAGTCGTTACGCCATTCGTGCAGGTCGGAACTTACCCGACAAGGAATTTCGCTACCTTAGGATGGTTATAGTTACCACCGCCGTTTACTGGGGCTTAAATTCTGGGCTTCACCGAAGTTGACCCGTCCTCTTAACCTTCCAGCACCGGGCAGGCGTCAGTCCGTATACATCGTCTTGCGACTTCGCACGGACCTGTGTTTTTAGTAAACAGTCGCTTCTCCCTGGTCTCTGCGGCCCTCCCCGCTTCCCACCGCAAGGGTGTTCACGGATCGGGCCCCCCTTCTCCCGAAGTTACGGGGGCATTTTGCCGAGTTCCTTAACCACGATTCGCTCGATCGCCTTGGTATTCTCTACCTGACCACCTGAGTCGGTTTGGGGTACGGGCGGCTAGAACCTCGCGTCGAGGCTTTTCTTGGCAGCAGAGGATCACCCGATTCCCGCATACGCGGTCACTATCAGTTCTCACCCTATGTGCTTCGCGGATTTGCCTACGAAGCGGGCTACAACCTTGGACGTGGACTACCATCGCCACGCCGGGCTACCTTCCTGCGTCACCCCTGTTAACACGCTTACCTACTACCGGTTCGGGTCCCACGCCGCGCCACCGGTGAGATCCCGAAGGATCTCGGTGGTGGTCTGGGATGGTTAGCATCACCGGGCTCGGTATGGGCGGTTCTTCGCCGGTAGGAGAATATCAACTCCTTGTCCATCGACTACGCCTGTCGGCCTCGCCTTAGGTCCCGACTTACCCAGGGCGGATTAACCTGGCCCTGGAACCCTTGGTCATTCGGCGGACGGGTTTCTCACCCGTCATTCGCTACTCATGCCTGCATTCTCACTCGTGTGGGCTCCACCACTAGGTCACCCTGCAGCTTCACTGCCCACACGACGCTCCCCTACCCACCCACACACCTGAACACCAATCAAGTTGGTGCTGGGCTAACGTGTGAGTGCCACGGCTTCGGCGGTGTACTTGAGCCCCGCTACATTGTCGGCGCGGAATCACTTGACCAGTGAGCTATTACGCACTCTTTCAAGGGTGGCTGCTTCTAAGCCAACCTCCTGGT
>NZ_JBHJVM010000061.1:0-1811 GCF_042264825.1 Isoptericola sp. NPDC056134 | reverse complement strand
GGTCCGGGCGTTCATCAACCGGCGGTAGGTGCTGCGCGGCGCGACGGAGCACCAGCCCGCGACCTCGCCGTCGACGTAGGCGAGCACGCCCGGCCCGGGGTCGGTCGTGCACAGGTCGGCCATGAACCCGGGGCGGTCCTCCGCGCTGACCCGGCTGTCGCGGTAGGACATGCACCAGCACCCGCGCACGCCCTCCTTCCGCGGGCCCACCACGGTGGCGAAGTCGTCGTAGCGCCCGACGGCGGAGCGCACCTCCACGTCCATCCGAATCTCCTATGTCAAGCGGCGGTGGTCAGGGCCCGGTGGGGGGCGGTTGTCAGGTTGTGGTTGAGGGAGTTGTAGACGGTGCGGGCGAGTTGGCGTCGTAGGCACCGGTAGGTCTCGGTTGGTGTCTTGCCGTCGGCGCGCTTCTTGTCGTAGTAGTCCTTGCCGGGGCCGCCGAGGCGGACCTGGGTGATGGCGATCCGGTGCAGCGCCGTGTTCAGTTGCCGGTTCCCGGCACGGTTCAAGCGGACTTTGCCGGCGGTCTGTCCAGACCAGACGGGGATCGGGGCGGTGCCGGTGAACATCGCGTAGGCAGCCTCGGAAGTGAACCGGTCGATCCCGGCGGTCTCGCCGACGATCTTGGCCGCGGTCAAGGGACCGCACCCAGGCAGTTCGAGCAGCACAGGTGCGGCGACCTCGACCGCTGCGGTGATGCGTCGCTCGAGCGAGCGGATCTGCGCGTTGCGCGCGGCGATGTCGTCGAGGACCTCGAGCGCGATCCGTGCGACCAGGCTCTCAAGCTCGACGAGTTGGGCGCGCAGCGCGGCGACGACCACGGCTCGGTCCAACGAGCGGGTTGGTGGGGCAAGGTCGGGGTCGATCTCGTGCAGGTGCCAACGCAGCCGGTTCATCATCCGGGTGCGCTCGGCGACCAGGTCCTCGCGCCGGTCGACCAGCAGCTTCAGCTCCCGTGACGCCTCATCGTGGCGGGCCACTGGGAGGTCCGGGTGGGCTTGGGCGGCACGGGCCACCGCGGTCGCGTCGATCGGGTCGGACTTGCCTCGCTCACGACCGGCGCGTCGCGTGGCGCCCATCAACCTGGGACTGACCCGCACCACGGTCTGCCCAGCGTCGAGCAGGTCCCGCTCGAGCAGCCCCGTCAGGTGGCGGCAGTCCTCGATCGCCCAGACCAGCTCCGCATCCTTGAACGAACGGCGCGCCCAGCCCAACGCCTTCAGATGACCCTCCCGGCGAGCCTGGAACACCCCCTGCCCGAGCACCTTTCCAACCTCGTCCACCGCGACCAGCGTGTGAGTCGCCTTGTGGACGTCCGCACCAATCACGACGACCATAGAGATCGCCTCCTCGTTCTCCTGAGGGACAGGGACGGTCGGGCCGGTCGGCGGACAAACCTCAGTCGGGGGCGATGCCACGCTCCTATCAAGTCACGCCGGCCGGTCCTCCCACCGGGCGTCGACAATTCGGATGCAAGCCACGAAGGCAGCCACGCTAGGAGTCAGACACCCAGTGACAGGACCCAACCACCGCGATGCGGCATCGTCACCCTGACACTGAGGCCACGCTACGCCCGGGCAGGGCCGCCCGCCGCCCCTCAGACGAACCCGAAGACCGGGGGGAACACGACGACGACGATCGCGGCCCACGCCGCGTACACCGGCAGGAACCGGGTCTGCCACGCGACGAGGTCGGCGAACGGGCGGCGCCCGCGCAGGAACGCCGTCGCGAGCACGGCGGACCACACGAGGTGGACGAGGAGGAGCAGGTTGAGCCCGAGCGCGGCGGCCTTGTTGGGGCTGACGCCGAAC
>NZ_JBHJVM010000060.1:0-1859 GCF_042264825.1 Isoptericola sp. NPDC056134 | reverse complement strand
CCACTGACCAGTACAGCCGCAGAACCTCGGTGTTCGCCGCCCGGGCCGCGCGGAACCGCGTCGCGCGCACCCGCGCCTTCAAGTCGGCCAGGAGCTCGGCGTACCCGGCTGGCTCAAGTTCGCTCTGCGACGATGCCATGCGCGCCATCCTGCCCCATCTCTCAAGGCCCCCGGGACGCGTGACCTTCGGAACAAATCGGAGCTTCATCATCACCAAGCCGGGCGCGCTTCCCAGCGGGGTCTACGCCTCGCACTCCCTGTCCCGCTCGAGGTGTGACTTGCCGCCCCTGACGACGACGCAGTGCTCAAGCTGCCAGATGCCAGATGGAGCCGAGTCTGTCTTGAGTTCACAGCAACTGGACCCAAGGCGGCAGCGCGTCGTCCTTCGCGAGGTCAGCGCGCCCGAGTAGGTATGCGTCGCCCGGTCGGCGCCTCAGGCCGAGGATTCGGCTGCAGCCGCCGCAAGTTCAGGCACGGATTCGTCGAGGTCTCGGCCCGCGGCGACGAGCAATGCGTCGGTGATGGCTTGATAGTAGGTGCGCATCGCGGTGCCGACGGCTTCTGCGTCGCCGACCGTCGCGCCCGCGACCACAGCAATCGCCTGCTCGGTCAGGCCTCGGCGCGACAGGTGGTTGCCGTACAGGACGAAGAGCCGAATGAGGTGCGGTCGCAGGCTGCCGACGGTCGAGCTCAGGACGGGGTTTGCGCACCGGTCGAGGAACACCTCGACGACGTCCTGGGCGTAGCCCTCATTCACATCGGTACCGGGCAGGGAGACGCGCGCGCGCAGTTCGCGCTCGATTGTGGCCAGGTGCTCGAGGTCCTCGACGCGCAGATTCGGCACCGCAAGGCGGGCCGCCATCCCGCACAGCTCCGCAGTGACGTCGCCAAGCTGGCGCAGCTGCACCAGGTCCAGGGGTGCTACGCGGCTGATGCGGTTGGTCTCGACCTGGACGAGCCCGGACTCCCCGAGTCGGCGCAGCGCCTCGCGCACGGGTGTCCGCGAGACGCCGAGCCTCTCGCCAAGCCTCTCCTCCTTGAGCAGCTCACCGGGTGCTAGTTCTCCGACGATGATCGCGGCGCGCAGGCGCTGGTAGACGCGCTCGGGCAGGGAGACGGTTTCCTGCGACAGTCGGGCGGCCTCACGGAGGGGCATCTGACAGCTCCTGATCTGAAGGTCGGCTCAGAGGCCTGGCGGCCTGGATTCAGTATGCGGGTGAAGTGACCGCAGAGATTCGACGTCTGGTCACTAGATACTGTATACAGTACACCGATGGGCGTACCAGAAGTCCCGACGGAGTGCAGCGTGGCCGGACCGGCCACCAGAAATCGGAGGATCCCGTGAGGGCGAGAGCCAGGAATCGAGTACAGGGCGGCGGTCGTGTGAGACGCACAGCTGCCCTGGCTGCTGCTGCAGGCATGGTGGGCGCACTGCTCGTGGGCGGAGTCGCGCCTTTGGCGACGGCTCGCCAACAGGGAGGCCGCTATGCGGTCAGCGGCACGGAAGCCTCAACTGTGTTCCCTTCGGGCCTCAGCGCGGGCTTCGCATTCAAGGCGGGAACGGACGTCGCCGCAAGCAACCTCACGGCAACCGGCACCGGTTTTCAGGCGAACTTCGACACACCGTACGTAGTCGGCCAGTGGTTCGACGCCGGCGACATGACGATCACCTTCTCGCAGCCAGTGACCAACCCGCAGCTGGACATGCTGCGCGCGAAGTTCGAGCGTGAGCGACAGTTCGGCGACCCGACAAGAAACACCTGGCTGTCGGAGGAACTGCAGTTCACGATCGTGAGCGGGAACGCGACAATCAGTCCCGTTCCAGGCAACGCCCCCTACGGGCTCATGCACTTCTACAC
>NZ_JBHJVM010000059.1:0-1883 GCF_042264825.1 Isoptericola sp. NPDC056134 | reverse complement strand
AACGTCATCCGGTGGTCGAGGTTGAGGTAGGAGTTCGTAAGGAAGTACTCGTCTATCCCGGGAAACCCGTTGATCCACCTTCGCTTCGGGGCGTCGGTGTAGTACTGACGGTCCGGGTACGCGTCTGGGGTGACGTTGACGGCGTGTCCCATCATCGGGGCGATGCGAGCGGCCCGGTCCAGGATGGTCCGCATCCGGTCGTCGGGGGCGAAAGGCTTGCCCTTGACGATCCCCATGGAAGCCATGATCCCGCGCAAGTACAGGTCGACCGACTCGACCGGCTCGGCCTGGATGAACTCGTCCAGCAGGTCGAAGTAACTGTCGTCGCGGGGGAACAGCATGTCCACGTCGACGCCTGAGGCGTCGGGGAACTGCATCGGCTTCCACTGCGAAGGGTTGGTCTGCCGCAGCGGGTAGATCAGTGTCTGCTCCAGAGTCGCGACCCCGTCGGTCGGGTCGGGACCCTCCGCGCCGGGCTTGAGGAAGGCGCGCCAGAACAAGAACACACGGTACGTCGGAGAGTGGAACACGTGGTAGCCGCCGGGCAGGGGCGGACCGTCGTACAGCGGCGGGACGATTAGGTATTGCCCGCCGGCACCCTTGTCGGGGCCAGCGAACCCGACGTCTGTCATCGGCCGCTGCCAGAAGTCGGTGAGCATACCCAAGATGCCCGGCGGCGCCGTGATCACCAGAGGGCCGTCTTGCTCGAGGTCGAGATAGCTCATCGCATAGATGACATCCGCGTTCGGAGTCGGCACCTTGCAGTGCGCGTCCATGCGCTTCTTCCAGATCGGTAGCACGTTGTAGCCCGCACCCCAGGTCGCCTCCGACCCTCGCTGCATCGCCAGCATGTTGACCGCGGGCAGAGCACCGAGGTAGGTCTGCACCGCCCGCTGGAACCGGTACTCGTCTAGAAGACGGCTCCGATCAGGCTCGCCCGGATACTTGCCGTCCGTAGCGATCGATGCCAGGTCGTCCCACGGCGTCGTCCCGGTCAGTTCACCGCTCATGCCTCGCTCCTTGTTCTGGGGTGGAACAACTGGTGCGGCGCCACGTGCCGCTCGCACTCGTCACCGTAGTTCGCCCGTTACCGCACCGCGCGACGAGTTCCGCAGTGCGCGGCCACCTCACCAGGTCAGACACGAACGACGCGGCAGTGTCACGATCCGCCTGCGCCGGTTCGGGGACCCTGTGACGGGGCGAGGCGGCGCCGAACAACGTCTGGCGGTGCGGGTCCCCGACCAACGGTTCACCCCATGACGGTGGTCGTCGTTCTCGCTTCCCGTCAGAGAAAGGCCAAAGTTGACACCAGGAGCAGTGGTGCTACTGGAGTTGCCGGGCACTCCTGGTTCGCGAGAGATGCGTCCTTGTGCTGGTGGTCGGGGTCTCAGAGTGAAGCGATGCCGTCGCCGAGCATCTTGGCGCCCAGGACGAGCAGGAGGACGGCCATGATGACCGCGTTGTTGTGGATCATCCAGGCCTTGAGCTCGTCGAGCATCGTGGCGGCGCGGGACCCCATGAACAGGTAGATGAAGACCGGGGTCGCGACGCCGAGGCTCGCGACGAGCGCGAACACGACGGACGCGACCACCTGGGCGTTCGTGTCCGCGGGAGCGGCCGACGCGATCGCCGCACCTCCGGAGACGACGAGCAGCAGGTTCTTCGGGTTGACCGCGCCGAGCAGGACGGCGAGGCCGGCGGCCTTCACCGGCGTGAACGCGTCGATCGCCGCCATCCACTTCGGTGCCGGCGGCTCGACCCCGGCACGGGGGCGGCCGCGCCACTGCTTCACCGCGAGGAGGAGCAGCAGGACGCCCAGGACGATCTTGAGGATCGCGGCCCACAGCGGCGGGCCGTCGTCGTCCGGCGTGGCGGCCCCGTCG
>NZ_JBHJVM010000058.1:0-2269 GCF_042264825.1 Isoptericola sp. NPDC056134 | reverse complement strand
CCCCCAGACCCCGATCGAGGACACCGCGGGCGTCGTCGCCGACCTCATCGCAGAGGGCAAGGTCCTGCGCTTCGGCCTCTCCGAGGCGTCCGCCCGAACGATCCGTCGTGCGCACGCCGTGCAGCCCGTCACGGCCCTGCAGACCGAGTACTCGCTGTGGACCCGCGACGTGGAGAGCGAGATCCTGCCCCTGCTGCGCGAGCTCGGCATCGGCTTCGTCCCCTACTCACCCCTCGGTCACGGCCTGCTCACCGGGCAGATCCGCACCGTCGAGGACTTCGCCGACGACGACTGGCGCAAGACCAACCCCCGGTTCACCGGCGAGAACTTCCGCCGCAACCTGGCCATCGTCGACGAGGTACGCGCCGTCGGCGCCGAGATCGGCGCCACGCCTGCCCAGACCGCTCTCGCGTGGATCCTCACCCGAGGCCAGGACATCGCCCCCATCCCCGGCACCCGACGGGTCGTGCGGGTCGAGGAGAACACCGCCGCCGACGCCGTCGAGCTCACCGACGACCAGCTCCAGCGCCTGAACTCGCTCGAACCAGCCGCAGGCGCGCGACACGACGAGGCCAACATGGCCTCGATCGACCGCTAAGACCACACGACGGTTCAAGCCCGCCAAGAGGCATGTATACGTCCGCCGTACCCGCACCGATCAAGACTGACGACGCCGCGACGCAGAATCGGGTCTGCTGCAGAACCGACCGTTTGTCAGGCGTCGCACAACTTGGTTTCGCGACGTCGGGAGTGTCCGATGAACGGTGGGCGGGCCACGGCGTTCCTTAGTTGCTCGAGGGGTTGATGCGCCCCTCGAAGGTGATCGCGAACGCGTTCAGCGCGGCCTTCCACCGGATGACCCATCGTGCCCGACCGCGGCCGGTCGGGTCCAGGGACCGGGTCACGAGGTAGAGACACTTCAGCGCTGCGGCATCGTTCGGGAAGTGCCCACGGGCGCGGACCGCGCGCCGGTAGCGGGCGTTCAACGACTCGATCGCGTTCGTCGTGCAGATGATCTTGCGGATCTCCACGTCGTAGTCCAAGAACGGGATGAACTCGCCCCATGCGGACCGCCACAGCTTGACCGCGGCCGGATACTTGCCGACCCACTCGTATGCGAACTCGTCCATCCGGACCTCGGCCTGCTCGGCGTTCACGGCTGTGTAGATCGGCTTGAGGTCGCGGGCCATCTTGTCCCAGTCCTGTCGGGCGGCGTAGCGGAACGTGTTGCGGATCAGGTGGATCACGCAGGTCTGCACCTGCGCCAGCTCCCACACGGTCGTGATCGCGTCCGGCAAGCCCTTGAGACCGTCGCAGACCGCGATGCACACGTCGCCCACGCCGCGGTTCTTGATCTCGGTGAGCACGTTCAGCCAGAACTTCGCGCCCTCCCCGCCGTCGCCGGCCCAGATCCCGAGGATGTCGCGTTCCCCGCGGGTCGTGACACCGATGACGACGTAGAACGGCTTGTTCGTGACCTGCCCGTCGCGAACCTTGACCACGAGGGCGTCGATGAAGATCACGGGGTAGACCTCGTCCAGCGGCCGGGTCTGCCATTCGGCCATCTCGGCGACGACCTTGTGAGTGATCCGCGAGACGGTGTCCTTGGAAACGCTGGCACCGTAGACCTCGGCGAAGTGCGCGCTGATCTCCCCGGTCGTGAGCCCCCGTGCGGTGAGGGACAGCACCAGCTCGTCGACACCGTTCAGGCGCCGCTGCCGCTTGCGAACGATCGTCGGCTCGAACGACCCGTCACGGTCGCGAGGCACGTCGAGCTCCACCGGACCGATCTCCGTCAGGACCGTCTTGGACCGGGTGCCGTTGCGCTCGTTCGACCCGGTCTTGGCGGCACGCTCACCGGGCGGGTAGCCCAGATGCTCGGTCAGCTCCTCGTCCAGCGCGGTCTCCAAGACCTGCTTCGTCAGGCCGGTCAACAGCCCGTCCGGGCCGACCAGATCGATCCCCGCCGCCTTCGCCTGCGCCACCAGCTGCTGCGCCAGCGCCTGCTTCTCGTCCCCGTCGAGCGTCACGGGCTCGATGATCTCGGTCATCCTGCCTACTTCCCGCCAAGCCTGTGCTCGGCGTGTCAGGCCGAGACCCACCCACCGTTAATCAGACAGACCCGGTGCACGCCGGCCTTCAGGCGCCACCGTCTAGGTGTACTGACCCAGCAGGTTGTTGACGTAGCCAAAACCCCCCGAGCCGAGGGGAAGCTCTTCCAAACCCCCCCCCCCCCCACGACGGGTCCCCCCCCCATTCCCCAACCCCC
>NZ_JBHJVM010000057.1:0-2362 GCF_042264825.1 Isoptericola sp. NPDC056134 | reverse complement strand
GCTGACGGCTACCACCCCAGAACGTCAGCGAACGAGCCCTGAGAAGAACCCCAGGTCAGGTTCCTTGAAGGAGCCGACTAGCAGGCCACGGTCGAGAAAGCGGTTGAACTCTTCACAGCTGGTCTCTGGAACCAGCGCGCATCCGTGGCAGGCGGCGAGGTTGCAGGAGTCGGTTCCCTGGCCGTGCTCTCCGGAGTCCATGCAGACCGGATCGGTTGAGCACCAGGTCGCGTCGCTGATCGAGGCCTGCAGGACCTTGTGGAGGTTGTTGGGCGAAGACATCCGAACCAGGCCTCCCATCGTTCCTTCCGAGTCACCGGCCGCGGTGTAGACGAGCAGGCCTGCCATCTCCCTGCCTGAGGTCTCAGAGACGTAGAGCCGTTCCCGCAGGGAGGCGGAGCTGTAGCCGCAGGCGAAGACGAGCTCGTTGATCAGCAGGTGAGCGAGCGTGTGCATCATGACGAATCGCGGGCGGATCTCTCGCATGAGCAGACCGCGATCAGACGCGGCGACTGCATGGTGATCGCTGATCAGCTGTGCCCGGGCCTGCACCTCAGGGCGTTCCTCCCAGACGCGGAGTTCGTCGGGGTCGAGCTCGAGGTAGACGCCTTCACCCTTGACCACGTAGGCGGGCAGCCAGTCGTGCTCTCGGTCGAGGGTCCTCCGGCGCAGCATCTGCTTGCCCTCGAGGAGTCCCAGAGGGGTGTCGTTGAGGCGGGTGAAGCCACGCAGTGCTCGCGTCTCCCTCAGGGTTGCCACCGACCGGACTCGGCTGATCAGACCCGAAAGCGAAGGGTGCACGCCAGGGTCGCTGGCAGTGAGGTCATCGTCCTGAGGAGTCTGTCGAATCTGCTCGTACTCTGGGTAGCGCCAGCTGTCGTCCGAGGTCAGCAGATCGACATCGCCCGCAGGAATCTCCTCGTGAGCTCGTCCTCCGATACCGAAACGCTCGTTGTAGAGGGCGTGGACGTCTTCGACGCTCACGTCGCCGACGACCTCCTCTGGCAGTCGCCGCTGAAGCTTGCGGTGCATGGCGACGGGATCGACGTCAACTCCGTCCTCCTCTGCGTCCTCGTGGAAGTCCTCCAAGATGCTCTGGACCTTCGGGTCCTTCAAGAGCTCCTTGACCTGAGCTGGCACCGCACCGGCCTCTACAGGCAGGTAGATGGAGGACTCGACCTTGGGGAAGTAGATGTTCCCGGCACCACGAAGCGCACCGCGGACTGGCTGTCCGCACAGGCCGTTGCCGTCCAGAGCGAGCCAAGGGGCCGCCCCCTTGCACAGGAACTCGTTGCCCTGACCGCCAGCCAGGTCGCGGGTGAGAAGAGTCTGCTCGGTCTGCTTGCTTCCGCCCTGCATGATTCCCAAGAGAGAGCGGCGTCGACCGCACTCGCACTCCACGACCTGTCCATCGAGGCCACCTCCATAGGAGCGCAGCCTGAGGGTCTTGTTGCAGGTCGGACGCAGGCTCTTGTGCACCCACTCGGAGAAGGGGAAGTCTGCGAGGTGTCCCTTGGGACAGGCCATGACGAACGGGACCTGCGCCATGCGCGGGCGTCGCTTCCAGTCTGCGTGCTTGGGATCCGGGCACTCCATGCGGGTCGTCCGGTTCGGAGTGCTGGCCTCCAGGCGCCGACAGAACGTGCAGAAGTGCACCAGCGGAAACCTGAGCGCAGGGACCTTGAGCCCGGTGTTCCTGGTGTCGCTGCCGCCCTTGAAGTAGGGCCGGAAGTCCGGGGGGAGGCGGAACTCGGAGACCTGTAGCTGCTTCTCCAGCCGCCAGTCATGCGTCTGGAACTCAGCAGGTTCGTAGTTCGGGTCTTCCTTGACTGTCGGGTACCAGTGGTCCAGTCCAGCGGTGATGACCGCGGTGCCGTTGACGAGCATGCTCATCGCGCCCACCCCGAAGGGGGACACGAGCTGTGCCCGCCGGACGTCGCCCGTGCTCACTTGGTACCTCCACGCTGCAGTTCAGGGTCGTTCTCGAGGTAGGAGTTGGCTGCGCTGATGTCCAGACGGCACTCAGCATCGACAGTCCGCATGCTGCTGGGGGTGTCCCAGGTGAGGACCTCGCTGCCGACCTCGGGGAGAGTGCCAGCAAACCGGATCAGCCCGTTCTCTGGGTCTCCTCCGAATCCGATGTTGGCGTCCCATTCGGTCCGTCCGCCCTTGCTCCATCTGTTAGCGCGCAAAGCGGCTTCGGCTTCCAGGTGAGCCACGTCGTCGGTCTCGACCTCGGATGCCTGTTCGACCGCCCCCGCTCGGGCCTTGAGCAGCTCTACCGCTTCCCAGTACTTTTCCGCCGGGAAGGGGAAGGGCTTCTTGGCGTCAGAGGTCTGGCGGATGTACGCAATGACCGCCC
>NZ_JBHJVM010000056.1:0-2410 GCF_042264825.1 Isoptericola sp. NPDC056134 | reverse complement strand
GTCTCGCGTTTTCCCGTACATGGCACGTTGCCGCTGGTCGACCACGGCGAGCATGTCACGTAGCGCGTCGACGGCCTGGTGCTCGTCCGTGCTGACGCGGTAGAAGAGGCGGTCACCCATGCCGATCTCGATGCCGCCCTTGAGGTCGATGCCCCAGAGCCGCACGAGGCCCGCCTGCACGGCCGGGGCGAGGTTCCCCGCGATGCCCCAGAACACCGACCCCTTGCCGGAGCCGGAACAGCCGACGACGAGCGTCTGGAGCCCGCGCAACGTGAGACGCCACCGGTTGCCGTCCTGGATGCGGCCGAGCTGCACCCCGGTCGGGTCGACGTCGTTCGGGATCGTCGCGTAGAGCGGCTGGTCGAGGAGGTCAGCCATCGTCAGGACGATGTCGAGCACCCCAGGCCGCACGCGACGGCTCGTCGACGCCTCGGCGCCCATGATCGTGCCGATAGCCTCGACGGCACCGCGCAGGTCGTCGAGCGTCTGACCCGAGCGAGCGCGAACTCGGATGGTCAGCGTGTTGTCGCGCGCTCGTACACGACGCAGCCGCGGGACGGTTCGGTTCTCCCGGACGACCCGGTCGGCGAGCCCGCAGGACTCCGCCATCGACGGCCACTGCCGACGCACATACCGCCGCCACCGGTGACGACGCAGCGGGCCACCGAGAAGCGGTTCGTACGTCATCGGGCTGAACACCGCCCAGAACGCGCGGACCAGGTTCCACGCCGGGACGGACCAGTAGAGCGCCGCCGACAGCCCGTCGTAGCCGAGAAGGCCGACCACGCCGCCCACGAACAGCGTCACCGCGATCCACCGCCACGCCCGCACGGTCCACCGCAGCGCGAGCCACAGCGCTGCGAGGACCCGGCGAACCCCCGGCCAGCGTCCACGGGAACCCGGACTCGTTCTCCGGCGGGACCGGCTGGTACTTCGCCGCGAACTTCACCGTCACGCCGATCTCCTTGCGGCCGGCGTCCTCGTCGCCGTCGATGACGACGCACTGCCACAGTGGCAGGCCCGTCTCCTTGTCGTGCTGCTGCGGGCGCGTGCCGTCCGGTCGCTGCGCCGCGTTGAAGTCCGCCACGGGCTCGACCTCCCCGCGCAGGAACGCACCCTTCGGGAACGCCACCGAGTGCTCGATCTCGAACCGCTGCTTCATCGCCATCCTGGTAGCTCCTTCGCCATGTGCCCGTCTGGACCGGGCTGACCCCTCCGGGATAGAGGTGGTTCTAACACGAACGTAGCAGAGGCGCGACTATAGGACGTCACACCCGTGCGGCGGCGTGGAACCGTCGTCCGGTCGCGCCCTCCGATGCGTCGTCTCGGCATGGAGCGCTACGCCAAGAGCAACTGGAAGTTCGGGGACCGCGTCGCGTTCATCGCCGACCGCGATGCCAACGGGCAGACGTGGGAACGGAGCGACCAGACTCAGACGGTGGAGCGGCTCACGGCTCCGACGCACGTGGCGGACGCACTGCAGCTCGAGCCCGGGTCGGAGGTCTATGCGCGAGCCCGGCTCGTGCGCCACGAAGGCCACCCCACTCACTCGCTTACGAGCTACTACCGAGCAGAGGACGTGGAAGGCACGCCGCTCGTCGACCCGGCACCGGGGCCGGCCGGACGTGGGGGAGGGTTTGCCGTTCTCACTCTCCAGGGCCTTGAGCCCGACCAGATCACCGAAACTCTGACGGCGCGCATGCCCACGCCGGACGAGTCCGCCCAGCTCGAGTTGCCAGTCGGCGAACCCGTCATGGTGCTCCACCGCACCACGCGGACTAAGGAGGGGCGTGTGGTCGAGTACGCCGAAGGTGTTCACGCGGCCTCAAGGTTCGCCTGGACCTACACCTTCACGATGTCCGACTGACGAGAGGTAACGCATGACCGTGATGGAAGATGCCCAAATCCTCTGGGACTATCACCAACTGCACCACGAGCCACGCAACACCGACATCGCCATTGGCCTCGGCAGCCACGACATCGGCGTCGCGGAGCACGCAGCGGAACTCTGGCATGAAGGTCGGTTCCCGCTCATCGTCTTCACCGGCGCCAACGCGCCAACGACGGTAGATGTCTTCCCCCGCGGCGAGGCAGTGCACTACACAGAGCGTGCGCTGGAGCTCGGTGTGCCGCTCAGCGCGATCCTGATGGAGGAGCGAGCAACAAATACAGGAGAGAACTTCCTCCGCACCCATGAACTGCTGGCCCGCCTCGAAATAGAAGCATCGTCAGCTACAGTAATTAGCCGGCCGTATCAGCAGCGCCGTGCCTACGCGACCGTGCGCAAAGTCTGGCCAGAACTTAACGTCACCTGCTCCGCACGCGCACAGGAGTTCGACGACTATGTAGCAATGATTGGCGACAAGGACCGCGTGCTCAATATGCTAGTGGGCGACACGCAGCGCATAGG
>NZ_JBHJVM010000055.1:1890-3595 GCF_042264825.1 Isoptericola sp. NPDC056134 | reverse complement strand
TCGCGGTGGCGGGGCTGCGGTCATTCACTGACGTCGCACCGACGGGCGGACGACACGTCTACGTCCCGCTCGCCAAGCGCCTGCCCTTCGAAGTAGCACGGGAAATCGTCGAGGCCCTGGCTCGTCACGCTCCGACTCTCGACCCCGGGCCGCACCGCAGCGTACGTACAGGCTGTATCCGCACCCCGGGCTCAGCCCATGGCGCGGGAGGCCACCAGACGCTCACCTCGAGCCTCTCCAGCGCCGTCGACATGCTGCGGCGCCCGAACACGCCGACCACGCTGGCGGAACTGCGCGGGATCCTCGCTGCCGACATCGCCGCTGTGCGCGCTCAGAGAGCAGACCTCGCGGCCGCGCCCGAGGCAGGCACGTTCCCCCAGGGCGCGGCCCCGAACAAGCTCTCCGCCCGCGTCGCCGCGATCGCTCGCAACGGGATTTGGGACGCCGGCAGATACGACTCCCCCTCAGCTGCCCGCCAAGCGGTGATCACCGCAAGCGTACGCGCCGGCTGGGACATCACGGACGTCCAGCGCCGAATCGGCGACGGCACGTGGCCCGCTCTCGCCGGGATGTACGCACGGTACTCGCCCGGCCGACGCCCGGCCTCCCTACGCGCCGACTGGCTGAAGGCGCAGGCCTTCGTCGCCCGCACACCACTCAGCACCGAACCGGGCAACGAGCCACGGAATCACAGTGTGCACATCTCCAACACGAGCGCTCCTCTGTCACAGGGGGGCGCTGACCACGGCTGGATCCGGACCTGGCGAGCGGCAGTCTCGACCTACGAAACTGTGAGGCTCCCCGGTCGGCACTGGTACACCGCACGATTCCTGCTTCGGGCAATCGGTGAAGCTGCACACAAGAGCGGTAGCAAGTACGTCGGTTTCGGATGCCGGTCTCTCGCAGAGGCGTGCGGAGCGGACTACACCACTGTGTCTGTGCTCCTCCACGAACTGCAGCGAGCCGGATGGATCGACCTCATCGAGCCGGGCCGCGGTGAGATGGCGGATCTGTACGAACTCACTCTCCCGAGTGACCTACGGGAGAGTGCCCAGGGGCTGCGGTGGCAGAGAGGGAAGATCTTCTCGCTGCGGCCTGCCTTCCGCGAGCTGGGTCACGTGAGCGCGTTCGTATTCGAAGCTCTCGAACAAGGCCGTGCCTCTTCGATTTCAGAGCTCGTATCTGTCACCGGCATCTCGCGACGGGCCGTCCACACTAGTGTCGACGTACTAGTTGCGTGGGACCTCGTGGAGCGCAGTAGCGACGGCTTGCGCGCCTTCCCTGATCGTCTCGGGCGAGTCGCCGAGCACCTCGACGTCTTCGACGCAATCTACGAGCAGATGCGTCGCCACCGCGCACAGCGGGCCGCATGGCGTGCGTGGCTGGCGAGGTTCGAGGGTGCCTGGGACGAAGGCTCCGACTGGAACGAACTGCACTCCCCCAGCGGTGAGTCCCCCCTCGCGATGGAGGTGGCCTGAGATGCCGGACCGGCCGCTGCGATCTTCATTCATGAACACAGACATGAAGAGCGTCATGAAGTGTGGCCGCCGGTCATGACTTCATACATTCATGCAAACAGCCGCAACCAGACGTTCGCAGGACGTCCTGGGCAACTTGAGAGAGGTACCCGATGACGACGACGACCGCGCTCGGCAACCAGAAGGGTGGTGTCGGGAAGACCACGGTGTCGCTGTGCTTGCTGAGC
>NZ_JBHJVM010000055.1:0-1838 GCF_042264825.1 Isoptericola sp. NPDC056134 | reverse complement strand
ATGTCAGCGTCCTCGACAGTAGGCGCTGAAGGCGACATCACGATCGAGGATGTCCTGCGAGCCAAGGCTCCTGCGCACCTGTCGGACGCGATCGAGAAGTCGAAGTGGGAGGGTATCGACGTGGTCCCCGGCTCCGACACGATCCAGACACTCGAGCGCGACCCGGACGTGATGGCCGCCTTCCGCCTTCAGAAGGTCCTGCGGGACAACGCCGACCTGCTCTCCAAGTACGACGACATCATCATCGACCTGCCGCCTGACCTGGGGACATGCACGGTCTCAGGACTGCTCGCGGCAGACCAGGTGATCGCCGTAACGATCCCCGAGCCCTGGAGCTCGGAAGGCCTCGACCGCTTCCTGACGACACTCGAGGGGATCCGACAAGGACCGCACCCGTCGCTCACGCTCTTCGGAGTGATGGTGAACATGGTCCGTAGAACGAACGAGCACCGCTACCGCATCACGGAACTCAACGAGACTGTGGGCGGACTGGTCATGCAGCCTGTGATCCCGCAGCGTGTGGCCGCGGCAGAGGTCGCAAGCGAACAGCTGCCACTGCACGAACTGAAGAACGACGGCGCGAAGGTCCTTTCGGACCTGTTCGGCGAGCACGCCAAGGCGCTGGCCGATGGCAAGAGAGGGACGAACTGATGCCGAAGCCACGGATGCAGAAGAGGACCGCACTGGACGTCGTCCTTGGCCAGCCGGCCCCGGAGATCCCCCCGACGTACACCGGGAACGCATCGCGAGACTCGTCTGTGCCCCAAGTGGCAGCCTCCACCGCTGAAGCGTCGGCCACGGACGATGACGGTGTTCCGGGCGATGGCACCGCCGACTACGTCGCCGATGGTGACGGCAAGGCTGCAATGAACGTCGTTGAGCCCGAACTCGATCCAGAGCCGAGCGGAGACTCAATCGGCGACATCGGTTCCGTCGTGGACAAAGTCGAGAACGAACAGGGCGCACCGCCCGCGGAGGCTCCGTTGCCCCCCACTCCGGCACACACGCCAGCGCGAGATGGTGCGGCGAAGCCGCGGACACGTCGCCAATCCGCTCCTGCCACTTCCCCCGAAGAGACCGATCCCAGATTCGAACCCGTACTCGGACGCAACGACGATGCGGCCCTCGTCCCCTTCTCCACCCGCCTTAGTCCTGATCTTCGTCGCCGCCTGAAGCTCTACTCAGCTGTATCCGGGGAGTCGACGACGAGCCTCACGAACCGGGCGCTGGACTACATGCTCGAAGTCTCAGAGCGAAAGGTCGGCCTTCGGTAGCCTCCCTCTCGCCGCTAGCGTCGGCACGCCGCGGTACCGCCCGCGCCGTGCCGGCGTTCATGCGTTCATGTAGGCATGAATGATCGATGCCTGGCTGTTCCGCTTACGAGGACGTCCCCGTTAGCAGCCCGAGTGCAACCTCGCGCAGTAGTTCATGTCTTCATACATGCATGAACCCATGAAGGAACCGGTTCATGCATGTAGGAAGACATGCAGTCAAACATGCATGGAGCGCCCCATGCCGCCCACTCTGCATAAACTGCTTCATGAAGGCGTTCATGCATGAACTGTGCCATGAAGGCGTTCATGCATGAACCGAGACAAGAAGGCACGCAAGAAATCATGCATGAACGCAAGCATGTATGCATGAAGGCATGAATGCATATAGGTCCTTACGTGGTCCGCACGGATCCCGTACGGGAAACCGCTCATGCATGAAGTCATGCATGAATGAAGGAAAGTGCTCTGATAGCAAGACCGGCGGGCAAGTCGCAGGAACCCGCTTGAGTCTCCTAGCCAGTACCGATCGAAGGAGCAGCGCATGACGATTGATCTCTCATACCC
>NZ_JBHJVM010000054.1:3062-4004 GCF_042264825.1 Isoptericola sp. NPDC056134 | reverse complement strand
GTCCGAGGACTCGAGGCGTCGCAGGAGCGTCTCGTAGGTCTCAACTGCAGCCCAGCTGACGCCGTAGGCGTTGCCCAGCCACACCTCCACCAGTGCAAGCAGGTACTTGGTGCGGACACTCTCGGGCACTTCGCCGCGCTCGCCCACTAGTCCGGCGAGCGTGCGGGCCGGCGCCGGCTCGCTGTGGAAGTTGTTCCAACCGTGGTGTGCTGCCAGCAGGGCATCGATCGCTGCGTCTACCTCGACCGCCCGCTCTTTCTCCGGAAGGTATGCCGCTCCGCCGACGAGGTCGAGGAGTTCGCGGGCAGAGGTTGCCTGGGCGGTATCGAGGCTGGCGAGGAATCGGCCGTAGCGAAGGCCAAAACCGTTGCGTGCATCCTCGCTCACGTAGGGCCACAGGAGAGGCCACAGGGTCCTGACGTTGTCGGCGACCAAGGGAACCCGTGTCGGGTCGACGTAGAGCCCGAAGAGACCTGCCCCGATCGCGTCGGCGCGCTCGGGTGGCAGATCCTCGAAGAAGGCAGCCGTGCTGGTCGCGGTGGCTTGGTCGATCGGCTGTTGCTTCACGTTGCCGAGTAGGCGCTTGGTCTCGGCCGTTATCGTGTCGTACGGCAGCATGATGACCTGGCGGATGCACGTTTCGAGCCATCCAGCGAGCAGGAGCCCGGTGATCTCGACGTGGTTGGGATGGGCCGCGGATGCCCAGTTCCTCATGTACCGGATGTGATCGAGCTGAGCGTGCCCAGTCTGCGAGAGCAGGCCGATCTGAAGGGACGCGCGCAGGAGATCAACGTCCTCGACCTTCGCGAGGTCGTCTTCCGTCGAAAGGTGTTTGCGTCGATCGGGCGACGGCACTGCGATCTCGTAGAAGTACGCGAGGTCGTATGCGGCGACGCGCCGACGAAGTTCGCCAACCGTCTCGTTCCAGAGGTAGTTCAGAGC
>NZ_JBHJVM010000054.1:0-3012 GCF_042264825.1 Isoptericola sp. NPDC056134 | reverse complement strand
ACTCTGGAGTGCGTGCTCACGCTCTTCCAGCTCGACCAGGACGTTCTCTGTCGGTAGTCCCGCGGCAGCGAGCTGCGCTAGCAGCAGCTGCTCGAAACGCTGTAGATCCTGGTGGAGGACCACGGTGCCCTCGGGCATCCCGGCCGGGACGAGCTCGGTCATGGCGTTGAGGCTACTCGCCGCCCACCGTCATGACCACACCCCCGCGACGAGGACCGCCGACATGCGATGCGCATGTAGCGTGAATAAAGCAAGGCAGGATGGTACGCTCGACATCGAAGAGCAAGCACTCGTGCGGTCCATGCCGGAAGAAGGCAAGGACGGGGACTTCCACGGAGGACAGATGAACGTCGCGCAGTCTCAGGTGAGCCCTTGGGCCGCACGTCGGTTTGGTTCGGCGGCGGCGGAGCTGCTCGACGCTGTTCCGGCAGCGATCGTCAACGCCCACGAGCAGGCCGAGGCCGCTCACGATGCTGGCGGACTTGCAACAAATGACGCCTATGGCGTGACCATGATGGTCGCGATGCACGACTGCCTGGTCCGGGCCACCTCAAGCATCCCCGGCGTTGTCGCGCGAAAGCCTGGCGGAGTGCGCAGCAGGTTCTCCTATGTGGTCATCGAGGAGACTGCCGTGGCCCTCGTCCCCTGGCGTTTTGGGGCGGATGCTTCGGTGCGGCGTCAGGATGCCACGCTGCGCCGGCCTGTCTCCGATCTGCGTCAGGCGTTCTTCTCGCTGAGTGCCAACAGCGGTCACATCCAGCCGACGCTCGACGAGATGGCGGGCGACGCCGTCGAGATCCAGGCGGCCCTCGAAGAGGAGGAAGCTGCCTTCACTCAGCTCACCGAGCTTGGGGCGATCGTGACGGTCGCGTTCGCAAGCAACCCGCGCAACGGGATCATCGAGTTGGGGTGGGGAGATGCCGAACTGGAGGACGTGGAGTCCGGGGCTGTCGCGTGGCATCACTGGGAGCGCCTGTCTCCGACGGTAGGTGCACGACGTCCCGTCGCGCTCACCGCGCCACACGTCGCCGACTCGGAGCCCGCCAGCCGCTTCGACCAGCTGCCCAGCGACGACGAGTTTACTGTGACCCCGCGCCGTTCTACTGAGGAAGCGCCTATGAGCGAGAGCGCCCTCACGCCCGGTGAGGACGGCGAGAACGAGACGGTTGGCGGCTAATGGCCTCACACCTTCGCGTGGTCGGTGACGAAGATGATGGACGATCACCTGACCTGCGGCTCATTGCTGATGCCTTCGACCCGTCGCGCCTGATTCAGGCTCGGCACCTGTCGGGACTCACAAAGAGAGCGGTAGCGTCCAGCCTCCGCGTCTCGCCGGCGGCTGTGGGCCAGTGGGAGACAGGGGCAACGTCTCCACGGCCGAACCATCTCGAGGCACTCGCGGCGCTTCTAGACGTCCCGGTCACTTATCTCGCCGCGGGGCGGCCGTACGCCCGCCTGGAGCCAACCTCAGCCCACTTTCGGAGCCTGCGCTCGACATCTGCGCGTGAGCGCTCGCGCGCGATCGCCTTTACGGAGCAAGTCTGGGAGCTCACGTACGCGCTCGAGAAGCGGGTGCAGCTGCCGCCCGTCGAGCTTCCAGGATTCTCCGCCGGAGAGGTAATGCATGAGAACTTCCCGAGCGACCCACGGGAGGCTGCCAGAGCGATCCGCCGCCAATGGGGGCTTGGACTGGGGCCAATTCCGCGGGTGGTCCGGACGCTGGAGAACCACGGCATCATCACAACGCTGGCCCCCTTCGCCGGTGGTGCCAACCCCACGGTCGACGCCTTCTCAACCAGCCAACTACCGCGCCCGGTAATTGTACTCACCCCCGACCGTGCTAACGATGTGTATCGCCATCGGTTCACTGCTGCGCACGAACTCGGTCACCTGCTTCTGCATGCCGAGGTCGTTCCCGGGGACCTCGCCCAGGAGCGCGAGGCGGACATCTTTGCGGCAGAGTTTCTGACCCCAAAAGAGTCGATCCTACCGGAACTCCCGTCACGGATGGACCTGCGAGCCTTGGGGGCACTGGGGTCGGCTTGGGGCGTTTCCGTTGAGTCCCTGCTCTACCGGTGTAGAGAGGTTGGTTCAGTATCTGAGGCGACATACAGGCGCGCCTTTGTTCGACTCAACTCCCTGCGAAAGCTAGACCTTTTTAGCCCTGAACCTGTGCAGGGATACCCTGGCGAGGTGCCCCTCCTATTGCGTCGGGCGTTTGACGTCGCTTGCGATAATGGTCTCACGATGCGCGAGCTTTCAAACGAACTGCACATGCGACCCCGCCGGATTCGGCTTCTTCTTGGCGCGACGGAAAAGCCGCCTGTTCTTAAACCGCTTGACACAGCGGAAACGTGGAAGTAGTTGATGCTTGCAATTACGTCCACGCGTACACCGCCGACCGCGAGACTCCGATCTCCGCGGCCAGCTCCGTCGGCGTCACGGAATCGCTCACGACCGCTCCCCCACAGGCTGCGCACCACGCCCCCGCCGCGGCGTGCCCGTACGGTCAAGGCTCCCTCGCACCGCCGTCTGTGTGCGCCCCGTCAGCTCACCGATCTCGCGCAGCGACCGGCCGGCGGCGTACTGCTCCGCGACGAACCGGTCGAATCTGTCCCGCTGGAACACGTTGTAGCCGTTCTTCACGTCGCCACGGAACTGCGGGAGGACGTCGAGCACGGGCCGAGTCGGGTACGCCACGGTGAGGACGCTACTCGGGGACCTTTGCCCGACCGGCGTCGGCCAGGGGGTGGAAGGACGGTCCAAACGCAGTGATGGCCTGGCACTGGCACCGGGTGCCGGGCCGGTCCCCGGTGATCAGCGGGGCCAGTTGATGACTGCCGGCATCGCTGCGATGAGTGGGAGCAGATCGTCGGTGAGGGCGCGGACCCATGCACCCGTCGGGGCTGACCGGAGGTCGACGAGTTCATACATCCGGCCGACGTCGCGTCGGAGGTCTCGTGTGAAGACGGGCTCGTGGTGCGCCATCCGGTTCCGCAGCTTGCGGATGAC
>NZ_JBHJVM010000053.1:0-4922 GCF_042264825.1 Isoptericola sp. NPDC056134 | reverse complement strand
AGTGAGGTCCGGCTGCGCCGGATCGGTGGCCCGCACAGACAGGGCCGGGCCGGGTGAGCCGGCGGCGGGGGAGCGGCGCGAACCGATGCCGACCTGGCGGCCGGCGCCGAACGGCGGCCGCTGCGCGGCCCTGTAGTTCCGCGCTGACGCGCGGGCCGGCTGTGCCCCCTCCTGGCTTTCCATGATCGCCCGCGCGACCCTCCGCGCAAGCCCCGCGGCTGCGCCGCCGCCCGACGCCGGAACTCGTGGGCCTGCGGTCGCTTCGCTCCCTGAGCTCGGCCCACGAGCCCCGCCGTCGGGCGGTGCCGGGGCTTGCGCTCCGGGCCGCTTATGCGGGCGGTCATTCCAGCGCCAGGAGGGGGCGAAAAACGGTCCCGGACAGCGGGTGCCACCTACCTCCCGGCAGGAAGGTCGCTCACTCATGACGAGCACCACGAACACCGAGAACACCACCACCCGTGAAGGCACAGCCCAGGTGCTGGCCGAGGGCGTCGAGTTCGCCCACCTCGACCCGCGCACCCTAATCGTCGGCGCGAATGTCCGGACCGACGCCGACCTCAGCGGCGAGTTCATCGGGTCCATCAAGCAGCACGGCGTCATCCAGGCCATCCGGGTCCGCCGCGAGGCCGACGGCTCCCTGACCGTCCTGGAAGGCCAGCGCCGCACCCTTGCCGCGATCGAGGCCGGGCGCGCCACGATCCCCGCCCAGATCGTCACCAGCGACGACGACGAGAAGGCCCGCGAGGCACGCCGGATCATCGAGCAGTTGGCCGAGAACGACCACCGCGCCGACATGCGCGACACCCACCGCACCGCAGCGTTCCGGCAGTTGTCCCTCGAGTTCGGGCTGACCGCCGGGCAGATCGCCAAGCGCACCGGCACCAAGAAGGACCAGGTAGCCGTTACGCTCAAGGTGGCCGAGTCGAAGGTCGCCGCCGCCGTGCAGGCCAAGTACGACCTCACGATCGACCAGGCCGCCGTGCTGGCGGAGTTCGCCGACGCCCCGGAGACGGTCAAGGCACTGACCGCCGTCGCGGTGAAGGAGCCGGGACGCTTCGCGCACGAGGCCCAGCGCGCCCGCGACGATCGCGAGCGAGCCGAGCAGGTCGCCGCCGCCCGCGAGGCTCTGGCCGCCGAGGGCGTGTCCGAGGTCGAGGCCCCGTCCTACGACGACAAGAAGGTCCGCAGCCTGAGCGAACTGCGCCCCTCGACCGAGGCGGACCACGGCACGGACCTCACCCCGGAGGCCCACGCCGAGTGCCCCGGACACGCGGCCTACGTCCGTTCGAGGTGGAGCAGCGTCAGCGTGGTCTACGTCTGCACCAACTGGCGCACCCATGGGCACGGCGACAAGTACGCCAGCGCCAGCCCGACGAAGTCCGGCCCGATGACCGACGAGCAGAAGGCCGAACGTCGCACGGTCATCGAGAACAACAAGGCGTGGAAGTCCGCCGAGGTCGTGCGCCGCGAATGGCTGGCCGAGTTCGCCAAGCGCAAGACCGCGCCGAAGGGAGCCGCCGAGTACGTCGCCCTTGCCATCGCGGCGGACTCGTTCATCCTGCGCCGAGCGGGGGAGAAGGGCCACGCCCTCGCCACCGAATGGCTCGGCGCGAAGGCCGAGACGGGCTACTACGCGACCGGGCAGCACATCGCCGCCCTGATCGCCAAGGCCACCCCGAGCCGCGCCCAGCACATCGCGCTCGTGCTGGCCCTCGCGGCACGCGAAGGCGAGACGGGCACCCACACCTGGCGGAACCCGGGCCACGAGCGGGGCTACCTGACCGCCCTCGAATCCTGGGGCTACACGCTCTCCGACGTCGAGCAGATCGCCCGAGGCGAGCAGGACAAGGCCGAGCGGCCCAGCAAGTAGAACCACCGGTGGCCCGGCCCGAACCAGGGCCGGGCCACCCCCGGGCCGCCCCGGACTCCTGCTGGTCGGCATGGTGTCGCGGCCGGCCCATCGAGGGCCGACCGCGAAAGCCGGGGGCATGCCGCCCCCGGACCCCCGCCACCGCTGCAGCTCGAGCGAACCGGCGACCGAGCCACAGCATGAACCACCGGTGGGCAGTGAGGTCCGGCTGCGCCGGATCGGTGGCCCGCACAGACAGGGCCGGGCCGGGTGAGCCGGCGGCGGGGGAGCGGCGCGAACCGATGCCGACCTTCGGCCGGCGCCGAACGGCGGCCGCTGCGCGGCCCAGCTGCATCAACAAGCGGCGTCGTTCCTGACGCTCCATCATCCCCCGCCCGGTCCTACGCACAAGCGGCTGCGCCGCCGTCTCCTCCGGAACTTCTCGGACGCGTCGCTGCGCTCCTTATTTCGCCCGAGAACTTCCTCCCCCGTCGCCCCTTCGGGGTTGCCGCTTCGGGCCGGGCGGGTGCTGCTCCGCTTATCAGGAACGACGCCCCACAGCGACCGTGCGCCAAGCGGTCCCCGTCCGAGAGGAACCCACCATGACCGGTCAGGCCCCCACCCAGAACCCCGCCGACGCGGCCCTGCTGGCCGCCCTGGACGCCGCCGTCAACTCCGGCGAGTTCCGGGTCTTCAACCCCCAGACCACCACCCCCGACGACCTCGACGCCCCGGAGGACGACAGCGCCCACCAGAAGGCGCTCATCCAGGCCCTCGCCCACGTGCGCGCGGCGCGGCGCATCCTCCAGCGGTCGGGCATGCGTGACGCGGACGTGATGGCGGCCCGCGGCACCCTCCGCACGGCCAAGGACCAGCTCTGGAGCGCACACCGAACCCTCAACCCCAACCGCTGACCACCCCGACCCGGACCTACGAAGGAGCCACCCACCATGAGCCACGACCTCACCGACCTGTTCGGCCCCGCGATCCACACCTACACACGCACCCAGGCCATCGAGGACGGAGCGCTGCGCGAGGTCCCCGCCGACCTCGCCCGCGAAGCCGGCTTCCGCTACCCGGTCGCGCTGACCTCCGACGCCTGGTCCGACGCCGTCGCCTGGAACGAGGCGAACGCCGGGCTCCAGGACGAGACCGGGCGACTGTGGGACGTGCTCACGATGGCCCGCCACACGCTCGCCAAGACGCCGCCGTGGGAGGACCGCGCGCTGTTCGACGTGCTGCGCGTGCCCAACACGCCCCGCGCCCACAGCCCGCGCCCGACGACGCTGCGCGTCCACTTCGGCCCCGGCGACAACGCCGAGCCCGTCCTGACCATCCTCATGCCCAACGAGGACTAGCCCGACCCGGGTGGCCCGACGTCGGGCCACCCCCGGGCCAGCGGCCCGAGTACGCGAAGAATCCAAGGCACGAAACCCAGGTTCGAGTATACAAACGCTGATAGATGATGTATATTAAAGGTGTTGGCAGGGCAAGCAACGGCCGGAGACCACCGGCCACCCGACGCCAGCAAGAGGAGGGCCAAATGGCTCGCACCATCAGCACCACGACCGTTCAGCACCAGACCCCCGACGCCGCCGGATTCGCGCTCGACGTCGCGGCTGCCGAGGCTCGCGCGCTCATGACGGGGGAGTCCGTGGCCCAGGTGCTCGACCGCATGGACGCGGCCGACCCCTACACGCTCACGGCGACCAACCCGATCCTGAGCGGCACGACCGAGGCCCTGTCTCTGGGCCGCAACCGCTCGCACCTGGTGATCGACCGTCGCGGCGTGCTGTGCCACGAGGTCGAGGTCCCTGCCGGGACCGTGGCGCACGAGCTCAGCGTCGTGCACACCGCCACCGGCCCGGCTCCGCTGGCCGCCTGACGTGCCCCGGTGGGCCGGAGGGGAGACCCCCGGCCCACCGGCTGGACCAGGAAGAGCCACCAGCGGACCACCGGAAGGACCACCCGACATGCTGACCATCACCCACACCCACGAGGCCGGAACTCTCATCGACGGCACCGCCCGCGGCGACGGTACCGCCGACGTCCTCAAGGCCCAGCGCTGGCGCTGGAGCCGCAACCTCGGCGCCTGGTACATCCCGCGCTCGCGCGACCAGCACGCCAAGACCCGGCAGATCGACGCCACCGCGGCCGCGCTGCGCGCGGCTGGGCACGACGTCGAGGTGACCATCGACAACACTGCCCGCCCGACTGCAGACGTCGAGGCCGACAAGATCGCCCGCCAGGCCGACCGGGCAGGCGCCCTGGCCGCGAAGGCCGAGCGTCGCCGCGAGGAGGAGACCGCCGCATGGGCGCGGCACCACAGCGACGTCGAGCGGCTCCCGCCCGAGGGTGAGCCGGTCAAGATCGGCCACCACTCCGAAGGGCGCCACCGCCGGGACATCTCCCGCGCGTGGAACTCCCTGGGCCGCAGCGTCGAGGCGGGCCGCGCCACCGAGGAGGCCGAGCGTCGCGCGACCGAGGCCGCGGCGACCACCGCCGCCCGGTACAACCCGGTCACCGTCGCCAACCGCATCGACAAGCTCGAGGCTGACCGGCGCAAGTTCGAGCGCCGCCGCGATGGGTACACCAGCGGACACGGCGTCTACGCGATGACGCACGCGCCCGCGACCGGCGCGGGTCGCGAGCAGCTGGAGGAACTGATCGCCGAGACGGACGACGCGCTGACCTACTGGCGCGGCGTGCGCGCCGACCAGCAGGCCAACGGCACCGCCACCAACTACGGACCCCACAACGTCGCCAAGGGCGACGCCGTCCAGGTCCGCGGCACCTGGTACCGCGTGCTGCGCGCCAACCCCAAGAGCGTCACCGTCGAGGGCTACTTCGGCCCCGACCGCACGCCCTGGCAGGAGGTCGCCGACCACCGGCCCGCCAAGGCCGCCTGACCGCACCAGTAGCGACGCCGGGGGAGACCCAGGGGGGGGGCAGGGGGGGGGTTGGGGGGGGAAAGATGCCCTCACTGGCGTGGGGGGGTTCGGGGGGGGCGGGGGGGCGCACCCCGCGACGCGCGCCCGAGGCCGTCGCGCCCGCCGGCTGCACCGTCGACGAG
>NZ_JBHJVM010000052.1:0-5332 GCF_042264825.1 Isoptericola sp. NPDC056134 | reverse complement strand
CCGACATCGAGGTGCCAAACCATCCCGTCGATATGGACTCTTGGGGAAGATCAGCCTGTTATCCCCGGGGTACCTTTTATCCGTTGAGCGACAGCGCTTCCACAAGCCACCGCCGGATCACTAGTCCCTACTTTCGTCCCTGCTCGACCCGTCGGTCTCACAGTCAAGCTCCCTTGTGCACTTACACTCAACACCTGATTACCAACCAGGCTGAGGGAACCTTTGGGCGCCTCCGTTACTCTTTAGGAGGCAACCGCCCCAGTTAAACTACCCATCAGACACTGTCCCTGATCCGGATCACGGACCCAGGTTAGACATCCAGCACGACCAGAGTGGTATTTCAACGACGACTCCACAACAACTGGCGTTGCTGCTTCAAAGTCTCCCACCTATCCTACACAAGCCGAACCGAACACCAATATCAAGCTATAGTAAAGGTCCCGGGGTCTTTCCGTCCTGCTGCGCGAAACGAGCATCTTTACTCGTAGTGCAATTTCACCGGGCCTATGGTTGAGACAGTCGAGAAGTCGTTACGCCATTCGTGCAGGTCGGAACTTACCCGACAAGGAATTTCGCTACCTTAGGATGGTTATAGTTACCACCGCCGTTTACTGGCGCTTAAGTTCTCAGCTTCGCCACCCCGAAAGGCAGCTAACCGGTCCCCTTAACGTTCCAGCACCGGGCAGGCGTCAGTCCGTATACATCGCCTTACGGCTTCGCACGGACCTGTGTTTTTAGTAAACAGTCGCTTCTCGCTGGTCTCTGCGGCCACCCCCAGCTCAAGCAGCAAGTGCTATCACCGGTGATGGCCCCCCTTCTCCCGAAGTTACGGGGGCATTTTGCCGAGTTCCTTAACCATAGTTCACCCGAACGCCTCGGTATTCTCTACCTGACCACCTGAGTCGGTTTAGGGTACGGGCCGCCATGAAACTCGCTAGAGGCTTTTCTCGACAGCATAGGATCATCCACTTCACCACAATCGGCTCGGCATCAGGTCTCAGACTATATGCACGACGGATTTGCCTACCGTGCGTCCTACACCCTTACCCCGGGACAACCACCGCCCGGGCTGGACTACCTTCCTGCGTCACCCCATCGCTTACCTACTACAAGTCTGGTTCATCGGCTCCACCACTACCCTCAACTCCGAAGAGATCGGGCCGGCTTCACGGACTTAGCATCGCCTGATTCAGTACTGGGCGTTTCAAAGCGGGTACCGGAATATCAACCGGTTGTCCATCGACTACGCCTGTCGGCCTCGCCTTAGGTCCCGACTTACCCTGGGCAGATCAGCTTGACCCAGGAACCCTTAGTCAATCGGCGCACACGTTTCTCACGTGTGTATCGCTACTCATGCCTGCATTCTCACTCGTGAACCGTCCACAACTCGCTTCCGCGGCTGCTTCACCCGGCACACGACGCTCCCCTACCCATCCCAGCCCCCGTTGGGGGTATGTGCTGGAATGACACGACTTCGGCGGTACGCTTGAGCCCCGCTACATTGTCGGCGCGGAATCACTTGACCAGTGAGCTATTACGCACTCTTTCAAGGGTGGCTGCTTCTAAGCCAACCTCCTGGTTGTCTCTGCGACTCCACATCCTTTCCCACTTAGCGTACGCTTAGGGGCCTTAGTCGATGCTCTGGGCTGTTTCCCTCTCGACCATGGAGCTTATCCCCCACAGTCTCACTGCCGCGCTCTCACTTACCGGCATTCGGAGTTTGGCTAAGGTCAGTAACCCGGTAGGGCCCATCGCCTATCCAGTGCTCTACCTCCGGCAAGAAACACACGACGCTGCACCTAAATGCATTTCGGGGAGAACCAGCTATCACGGAGTTTGATTGGCCTTTCACCCCTAACCACAGGTCATCCCCCAGGTTTTCAACCCTGGTGGGTTCGGTCCTCCACGAAGTCTTACCTCCGCTTCAACCTGCCCATGGCTAGATCACTCCGCTTCGGGTCTAGAGCGTGCAACTCAAACGCCCTATTCGGACTCGCTTTCGCTACGGCTTCCCCACACGGGTTAACCTCGCTACACACCGCTAACTCGCAGGCTCATTCTTCAAAAGGCACGCAGTCACGACTGCATGTGCAAGCACATACAGCGACGCTCCCACGGCTTGTAGGCACACGGTTTCAGGTACTATTTCACTCCGCTCCCGCGGTACTTTTCACCATTCCCTCACGGTACTATCCGCTATCGGTCACCAGGGAATATTTAGGCTTAGCGGGTGGTCCCGCCAGATTCACACGGGATTTCTCGGGCCCCGTGCTACTTGGGTGTCTCTCAAACGAGCCGTTGATGTTTCAGCTACGGGGGTCTTACCCTCTACGCCGGACCTTTCGCATGTCCTTCGCCTACATCAACGGTTTCTGACTCGTCTCACAGCCGGCAGACTATGAAAGAGAGATCCCACAACCCCGCATGCGCAACCCCTGCCGGGTATCACACGCATACGGTTTGGCCTCATCCAGTTTCGCTCGCCACTACTCCCGGAATCACGGTTGTTTTCTCTTCCTGAGGGTACTGAGATGTTTCACTTCCCCTCGTTCCCTCCACACTGCCTATGTGTTCAGCAGCGGGTGACAGCCCATGACGACTGCCGGGTTTCCCCATTCGGAAACCCCCGGATCAAAGCTTGGTTGACAGCTCCCCGGGGACTATCGTGGCCTCCCACGTCCTTCATCGGTTCCTGGTGCCAAGGCATCCACCGTGCGCCCTTAAAAACTTGGCCACAGATGCTCGCGTCCACTGTGCAGTTCTCAAACAACGACCAGCCACCCACCACCCCACCCAAAACGGATGAGTTCACTGGGGCCGGATCAGAAGGAACAACCATGACGGCCGTACCCTCAGATACCCAACAACGTGCCCGGCCCGACCGATCTCTCACCACGTTCCACGCCGAAGCAGTACTAGCAGTGATCAATCGTGCCGAATAGTCAACGTTCCACCCATGAGCTGACCACCGTCGAACATTTGCCGACGTAGTGGCTCTGGATTCCTTGCGGAATCTAGATGCTCCTTAGAAAGGAGGTGATCCAGCCGCACCTTCCGGTACGGCTACCTTGTTACGACTTCGTCCCAATCGCCAGTCCCACCTTCGACAGCTCCCTCCCACAAGGGGTTGGGCCACCGGCTTCGGGTGTTACCGACTTTCGTGACGTGACGGGCGGTGTGTACAAGGCCCGGGAACGTATTCACCGCAGCAATGCTGATCTGCGATTACTAGCAACTCCGACTTCATGGGGTCGAGTTGCAGACCCCAATCCGAACTGAGACCGGCTTTTTGAGATTCGCTCCGCCTCGCGGCATCGCAGCTCATTGTACCGGCCATTGTAGCACGTGTGCAGCCCAAGACATAAGGGGCATGATGACTTGACGTCGTCCCCACCTTCCTCCGAGTTGACCCCGGCAGTCTCCTGTGAGTCCCCATCACCCCGAAGGGCATGCTGGCAACACAGAACAAGGGTTGCGCTCGTTGCGGGACTTAACCCAACATCTCACGACACGAGCTGACGACAGCCATGCACCACCTGTATACCGACCACAAGGGGGGCACCATCTCTGATGCTTTCCGGTATATGTCAAGCCTTGGTAAGGTTCTTCGCGTTGCGTCGAATTAAGCCACATGCTCCGCTGCTTGTGCGGGCCCCCGTCAATTCCTTTGAGTTTTAGCCTTGCGGCCGTACTCCCCAGGCGGGGAACTTAATGCGTTAGCTGCGGCACCGACGACGTGGAATGTCGCCAACACCTAGTTCCCAACGTTTACGGCGTGGACTACCAGGGTATCTAATCCTGTTCGCTCCCCACGCTTTCGCTCCTCAGCGTCAGTAATGGCCCAGAGATCCGCCTTCGCCACCGGTGTTCCTCCTGATATCTGCGCATTTCACCGCTACACCAGGAATTCCGATCTCCCCTACCACACTCTAGCTAGCCCGTATCGAATGCAGACCCGGGGTTAAGCCCCGGGCTTTCACATCCGACGTGACAAGCCGCCTACGAGCTCTTTACGCCCAATAATTCCGGACAACGCTTGCGCCCTACGTATTACCGCGGCTGCTGGCACGTAGTTAGCCGGCGCTTCTTCTGCAGGTACCGTCACTTGCGCTTCTTCCCTGCTGAAAGAGGTTTACAACCCGAAGGCCGTCATCCCTCACGCGGCGTCGCTGCATCAGGCTTGCGCCCATTGTGCAATATTCCCCACTGCTGCCTCCCGTAGGAGTCTGGGCCGTGTCTCAGTCCCAGTGTGGCCGGTCGCCCTCTCAGGCCGGCTACCCGTCGACGCCTTGGTAGGCCATCACCCCACCAACAAGCTGATAGGCCGCGGGCTCATCCTTCACCGCCGGAGCTTTCAACCCCGTCCCATGCGGGACAGAGTGTTATCCGGTATTAGACCCCGTTTCCAGGGCTTGTCCCAGAGTGAAGGGCAGATTGCCCACGTGTTACTCACCCGTTCGCCACTAATCCACCCCGAAGGGCTTCATCGTTCGACTTGCATGTGTTAAGCACGCCGCCAGCGTTCGTCCTGAGCCAGGATCAAACTCTCCGTGAATGTTTACCCGTAATCGGGTGCACACACACGAGAGCGGAACAACCGGTCGGAATAAGACCCGTTGTTCACAGCGTCCTCGCTGTGTATTTCAAAAGGAACCGCGTCCCAGCGTGATGCTGGAGACGGGGTATCAACATATCTGGCGTTGACTTTTGGCACGCTGTTGAGTTCTCAAGGAACGGACGCTTCCTTCGGTCCCGTATCACCGGGGCCCTCCGGGCGCTTCCCTTCGTTTTTCTTCTTTGTCTTGCTGTCTTGCGTTTCCGACTCTATCAGACTCTTTCGTGTCCGATTCCCGGTCGAAGCGGGCCGTGCAGTTTCGCTTTCCAGGTTCTTCGCTTTCGCGTTTTCCCTTTCCGGCGGTTCCAACTTTACCAGACTCTTTTTCGTTCCGTTTCCGGTCCGAATTCGATTTCCGGTGGCCTGTGGAGTGGCCTTGCCTTTCGGCGTGTCCACTACGTTAACCGATTCCCTTGGCAGCTCATAATCGAGCCGATAGGGCGAATTACGGGCACGCCGAATTCGCACCCGCAAGGGTGAGTCGTAGGTAGTGGTGTGGCCGCTTCGAGTGGCTCGGTCCGGTCCGATGGACTGCGCCGAGAGCTGTACCCGTGTCAAGCGGCTCGGACTACATTAGGCGTCCGCCGAAGGTGCGTCAAGTCGCTTTGCGGCTGGGCCGGCGGCGCGGCGCGTGGGCGCGGTACGGACTCACCGTGGGGTCTCCCTCGATCCAGAAGCGCCACGGCTGGTGGGCTCCGTCGCCGCCCACTCCGGTGC
>NZ_JBHJVM010000051.1:0-5370 GCF_042264825.1 Isoptericola sp. NPDC056134 | reverse complement strand
CCGCCGCGTCCTGCGGCGCCCCCGCGCCGTCGCGCCCGTCGTCGGTCGTCCCGCTCATCGCGTCCCCGTCCGTCGCCCTGCCGGCCCGCGGTCGCGGGCCTCGCGGAGGGCGCGGCCAGCCCGCGCCGCGCCCGTCCGCTCCTCATGCTAGGAACGGATTCCGCTCGCCACCTGGCGAGACGGCAAATCCACCCGGATGCGGCACCAGCGATCATTCCCGGCCCCCGCGGAGGTCGACCCGCCATGACGACCGCACCCGGGACCGACCCGCTGACCGACCCCCTGCCCGGCCCCGCCCACCTGCCGGAGACCGCCCGCCGCCTCGTCGCCGAGCCCCACGTGGCGCACCTGGCGACGCTGCTGGCCGACGGCTCGCCGCACAGCGTGCCGCTGTGGGTGTCGTGGGAGGGCGACCTCCTCGCGTTCCTCACGGGCCCGCGCTCGCAGAAGGCGCGCAACGTGGAGCGCGACCCGCGCGTCGCCGTTTCCGTGACGCACACCGAGCGCCCCTGGGAGATGGCCATGCTGCGCGGCCGCGTGGTGCGGGTGCTCGACGGCGACAGCGGGTGGGCCGTCGTCGACAGGATCGCCCGTGCGCACACCGGCGCCGACTACCCGCGCGGCGAGGAGCGCGTGGCCTTCCTCGTCGAGGTGGAGCACGCGACGGCGCGGTCCTTCGGCTGACGCGACGCTCGGGCTCCAGGCCCGCCGGGCGGGCCCTCCTGCTCCGCCGAGGGTTTGTGCCGGGCGGGCGCCCCGCCCCCGGACGGCCCCTACCTCGGCGAGGACGTGCCGACCGAGGCAGCGGCGGAGACCTCGCCCAGGACGACCGCGTCGATCAGCTGCCGCGCCCAGGCGAGCACCTCCGCCCCGCGCAGGGGTCGGCCGCCGATGCGCGCCGTCGTCGGGAACGGCACGAGGAACGCGCGGATCGCGGGCTTGAGGATCGTGCCCGGGTACAGCCGCTTGAGCCGCAGCTGCGCCGACTCCGCGAGGTCCACCGGCGCGAACCGCACGAACTTGCCCTGCGCCGTGACGTCCGTGAGGCCGGCGCGGCGGGCGTGGTTGCGGAAGTCCGCGACGTCGAACAGCGCGGACGCGACGTCGGGGAGCTTGCCGTAGCGGTCCACGAGCTCGGCGCGCACCTCCGCGAGCCCGGTCGCGTCCTGCGCGGCCGCGATCTTCTTGTACGCCTCGAGGCGCAGCCGCTCGGTCGCGATGAACGACTCGGGCAGGTGCGCGTCGACGGGCAGCTCGATGGTGACCTCGGGCTGCTCCTCCTCGCGCTCGCCGCGGAACGCGGCCACGGCCTCGCCCACCATGCGCACGTAGAGGTCGAAGCCGACGCCCGCGATGTGGCCGGACTGCTCGCCGCCCAGCAGGTTGCCCGCGCCCCGGATCTCCAGGTCCTTCATGGCGATCTGCATGCCCGCGCCGAGGTCGGTGTGCGCGGCCATGGTGGAGAGCCGGTCGTGCGCCGTGTCGGTGAGCGGCCGCTCCGGCGGGTACAGGAAGTACGCGTACGCGCGCTCCCGCCCGCGGCCCACGCGGCCGCGCAGCTGGTGCAGCTGCGACAGGCCGAGCACGTCGGCGCGCTCCAGGATCAGGGTGTTGGCGTTGGAGATGTCCAGGCCGGTCTCGATGATCGTCGTGCAGACCAGCACGTCCAGCTCCTTCTCCCAGAAGGCGCGGATCACCTGGTCCAGCTGGTGCTCGCTCATCTTGCCGTGGGCCACGCCGATGCGGGCCTCGGGGACGAGCTCCGCCAGGCGCGACGCCGTCTTCTGGATGGTCTCCACCTTGTTGTGCACGTAGAAGACCTGGCCCTCGCGCAGCAGCTCGCGGCGGACGGCCGCGGCGATCTGCTTCTCCTCGTACGCGCCCACGTAGGTGAGCACGGGGTGCCGCTCCTCCGGAGGCGTGGCGAGGGTCGACATCTCGCGGATGCCGGTCACCGCCATCTCGAGCGTGCGCGGGATCGGCGTCGCGGACATCGCCAGCACGTCCACGTTGGTGCGCAGCTGCTTGAGCGTCTCCTTGTGCTCGACGCCGAACCGCTGCTCCTCGTCGACGATCACGAGGCCCAGGTCCTTGAACCGCACCGACCCGGTGAGCAGGCGGTGCGTGCCGATGACGATGTCCACGGTGCCCTTCGCGAGGTCCTCCACCGTCTCGGCGGACTCCTTGTCCGACTGGAAGCGGGACAGCGCCCGCACCGTGACGGGGAATCCCGCGTACCGCTCGGAGAACGTGTCGAAGTGCTGCTGCACCAGCAGCGTCGTCGGCACCAGCACGGCCACCTGCTTGCCGTCCTGCACCGCCTTGAACGCGGCGCGGATCGCGATCTCCGTCTTGCCGTAGCCGACGTCGCCGCACACGAGACGGTCCATCGGGACCGGCTTCTCCATGTCGGCCTTGACCTCGTCGATCGTCACGAGCTGGTCGGGCGTCTCGACGTATGCGAACGCGTCCTCCAGCTCCCGCTGCCACGGGGTGTCGGGGCCGAACGAGTGCCCCTGGGTGGCCATGCGCGCCGAGTACAGACGGATGAGCTCGCCCGCGATCTCCTTGACGTGCTTGCGGGCGCGCGCCTTGGTGTTCTTCCAGTCCGCGCCGCCCATCTTGGACAGCGACGGCGCCTCGCCGCCCGTGTACTTCGTGACCTGGTCGAGCTGGTCCATCGGCACGAACAGCCGGTCGCCCGGCTGGCCCCGCTTGGACGACGCGTACTCGATGACCAGGTACTCGCGCGTCGCCGCGTTCGCGCCCGCGCCGAGCGTGCGCTGCACCATCTCGACGAACCGGCCCACGCCGTGCTGCTCGTGCACCACGTAGTCGCCGCCGCGCAGCTGCAGCGGGTCGACGACGTTGCGCCGGCGGCTCGGCATCCTGCGCATGTCGCGGGTCGTGGACCCCTGCCGGCCCGTGAGGTCGGACTCGCTGAACACCGCGAGCCGCAGGTCCGTGGCGACGAACCCCTTGCCGACCAGCGCCGGGGCGACGAGGACGACGCCGCCCTCGGGCTCCTCCCCCAGCTCGGCGACCATGCGCGCGGCCGTGTCCTGCGCGGCCAGCTGCTCGACCATGCGCTTGGCCGGGCCGTGGCCCTCCGTGGTGAGCAGCAGCCGCCAGCCCGCGCGCTGCAGCGTCTGGACGTCGTCCAGCGCGCGCTGCAGGTCGCCGCGGTACGACTCGACGTCGCGCGCCCCGACGGTGAAGGTCGTGACGCCGTCGACCTCCGCCTCGGCCACGGTGCCCTCGTCGCCGCCCGCGTCGAGCGCGAACGACGACAGCGTCCACCAGCCGAGGCCGCGGCGCGCGGCGACGTCGCGCACCTCGGCGAACGTCTCGAACGACGCCGCGGACAGGTCGATCGGCGCGGCCCCGCCGGCGACGGCGCCCGTCCAGGCGGCGGCGAGGAACTCCTCGGTCGTGGCGACGAGGTCGTGCGCGCGACGGCGGACGCGCTCGGGCTCGTCGATGACGAGCAGCGCGTCGTCGGGCACCAGCTCGAGCACCGGGACCATGCGGTCCACGAGCACCGGGGCGAGCGACTCCATGCCCTCGACGGCGACGCCCGCGGCCAGCTTGTCGAGCATCTCGATCGCGCCGGGCAGTCGCTCCACGAGGCCGGCCGCGCGCTCGCGCACCGTGTCGGTGAGCAGGATCTCGCGGCACGGCGGGGCCCACAATCCCTGCTCGGCGATCTCGAGGGAGCGCTGGTCGGCGACGGCGAACCAGCGGATCTCCGTCACCTCGTCGCCCCAGAACTCGATGCGCAGGGGGTGGTCCTCCGTCGGCGGGAAGACGTCGAGGATGCCGCCGCGGACGGCGAACTCGCCGCGGCGCTCGACCATGTCCACGCGCGTGTACGCGGCGCCGACCAGGCGGTCGGCGACGTCCGTGAGGTCCGCCGTCGAGCCGGAGTGCAGCTCGACCGGCACCAGCTCGCCCAGCCCCTCGACCACCGGCTGCAGCAGCGCGCGGGCGGGCATGACGAGCAGGCGGACCGGGCCGGTCTGGCCGGGCTCGGGGTCCGGGTGCGCCAGCCGCCGGAACACCGCGAGCCGCTTGGCGACCGTGTCCGCGCGGGGTGAGAGCCGCTCGTGCGGCAGCGTCTCCCACGCCGGCAGCACCGCGACGTCGTCGGCCCGGTCGTCGGGCAGGTAGGCGCGCACCGAGGCGGCGAGCTCGTCGGCCTCGCGACCCGTCGCGGTGACGACGACGAGCGGCCGCCGCTCGGCCGCCGCCGCCAGCAGCGGGGCGCGCACGCCGACCGGTCCGACGACGTCCGCGAAGCCGCGCGCCGGGACGTGCTCGAGCGCGGCGGCGGCGCCGGGGTCGGCGAGGAGGGCGGGGACGATGCCGGTGAGGTTCATGCGGGTCCTTCGGGCGGGGTCTGCGGCGCGGTGCGATCGGGACGTGACTCGGTGTGCGGGCACGACGACAGGCCCAGCTCTCCCCGGGACGCACGGGGTTCCGGGGCCACGTCGTGGCCGGGGAACCGTGCGACCGGCGGGGGTGCCGGGCGTGCCGCACCAGACTACGCCGACCCTCCGACGTCGCCCCGCGAGGTGGTACGGGAGCTGCCGAGGTAGTACGAACCTTGCCCAGGTAGTACGAGGCCTGCCGAGGGAATGCTCCCTCGGCAGGCCTCGTACTACCTCGCGGGCTCCCGTACTACCTCGCGGAGACCGGTACTACCTCGGCAGGTGCAGGACTACCTCGCCGAGCCCGTCGCGGCGGTCAGCTGCCCGGGATGCGGCTGGTCAGGTCCTCGGGGAGCTGGTCGCGGATGCCGTCGGGCAGGCGGTCCAGCAGGTCCTCGCAGGAGACGGGGTCGCCCGCCTGGCACTGGCCGCCGAGCTCCTGGAGCTGGTCGGCGTCGCCGAGGGTGCCGGCGAGGTCCTGCAGGTCGCCGAAGGAGAGGTCGCCGGTGAGGCCGCCGAGCAGCAGGTCCGGGACGGACAGGTCCGTCTGCGTGAGCTGCTCCGCCTCGTCCAGAGCCTGCTGGATGTCGTCGCCGTAGGTGTTCCAGAGCCACAGCCCGGCGATGACCACGAGCGCCGTGAACACCACCTGGATCGACCCGAACGCGATGCCCGTCTTGGCCATGCCACGCCCGCCGGAGCGGCGACGGCGGGTCCGGTCCAGGCCGATGCCGCCCAGGATGATCGCGAGCACGCCCAGCAGCGGCACGACGAACCCGAGGATGCCGGTGATCAGCGCCGCCACGGCCGTCGGCTCCGTGCCGCGGCTCGCGGGCTCCGGGGCGGCCCGGCCCGGGCCCGACGGCCCCCCGTGCCCGGGCGCAGGCGCCGCGCCCCACGGCGACGGGGCGGCCGCGCGCTGCGGGGACGGCTGCGGGGC
>NZ_JBHJVM010000050.1:0-6133 GCF_042264825.1 Isoptericola sp. NPDC056134 | reverse complement strand
GGTGCGGCCCCGTCCGGGCTTCTCTATCTCGCGGGTCTGGCTTCTCTATCTCGGCGAGGGTCAGCTCTGCTTGATGGCCGAGACGTCGAGGGCGATCTTGACCTTGTCGCCCACGAGGACGCCGCCGGTCTCGAGGGCGGCGTTCCAGGTCAGGCCGTAGTCCTTGCGCGAGATCTCGATCTCGGACTCGAAGCCCGCGCGCGGGTTGCCGAAGGGGTCGGTGGCGGTGCCGGTGAACTCGGTCGGCAGCTCGACCGCGTTGGTGACGCCGTTGATCGTGAGGTCGCCGGTGATCGTGTAGTCGTCACCGTCGGTGGAGATGCCCTTGGACGCGAAGGACCAGACCGGCTTCTCCTCGGCGTGCCAGAAGTCGGCGCTCTTCAGGTGGCCGTCGCGGTTCTCGTCGCCCGTGTTGACCGACGCGGCGTCGAGCTCCGCGGTGACGGCCGTGGACTCGAGGTCGTCACCCACGGTGATCGCGCCGGACGCGATGGCGATCGTGCCGCGCACCTTGGCGATCCCGGCGTGGCGCACGGAGAACGAGGCGGTCGAGTGGGCGGTGTCGATGGCGTAGGTACCGGCGGTCAGGCCTGCGGGCAGCGCGGTCATGGTGTCTCCCTCGGGTTGGGTCGTGCTGACGTTCACCAAGATAGTTGATGAATCAACTATCGTCACGAGGGGTGGAACGCGGCGCTCTCGTAACCTATTCCCGTGGGTGCGACGAGTGCGCGGGAGCGCGACGACGAGGACCGGGCGGACGTGCGCTGGCTCGACGTGGAGCAGCAGTGGGCATGGCGACGGTTCCTCGAGGGGACGTCCCGCTTCTTCGAGGCGCTCGGGGACGCCCATGACCAAGGGCTGCCCGTCACGCTCGGCGAGTACCACCTGCTGGTGCAGCTCTCCGAGGCGCCGGGCCGGACGCTCCGGATGTCGGCGCTCGCGGACTTCCTCGCGCTGTCGCGCAGCCGCCTGACGCACACGGTCGACCGCATGGAGCGGCGCGGGCTCGTGGTCCGCATGCCGGTGCCGGGCGACCGTCGCGGCGTGAACTGCGTCATGACCGACGCCGGGTACGCGGCGCTCGTCGATGCCGCACCCGGCCACGTCACCGCCGTCCGTCGCCTGCTGGTGGATGCCCTCACCCCCGAGGAGTTCGCGACCCTGGGCCGCGCCATGGCGAAGGTGGCGGACGCGGCCAGGGGGCCGGCGGCACCCTGACGTGAGCGCCGTCACGCTTGGCTGGACGGGACCTGGGTACCCCGGAGTTCTGGGACACTGGGACCCATGGCCACCACCACCGTCCATCTCGTACGGCACGGCGAGGTCCACAACCCGGACGGCGTCCTCTACGGGCGCATCCCCGGCTACCGCCTGTCCGACCGCGGCCAGGCGATGGCGCGCCGCGTGGCGCAGCACCTGTCCGGCGCGGGCCGCGACGTCGTCGCCGTCGTCGCCTCCCCGCTGCAACGTGCGCAGGAGACCGCGACGCCCACGGCCGAGGCCTTTGGCCTGACGCTCGCCACCGATCACCGGCTCGTCGAGGCGGGGAACCACTTCGAGGGCACGACGATCGGGAAGAACCCGGGGCAGCTCGCCAACCCGAAGTACTGGCGCTACCTGTGGAACCCGCTGCGCCCGTCGTGGGGCGAGCCGTACGCGGACCAGGTGACCCGGATGCGTGCCGCCGTGGACGACGCGCGTCGCGCCTACGAGGGCCACGAGGTCGTGCTGGTCAGCCATCAGCTCCCGGTGTGGGTCACGCGCCGGTCGTACGAGGGCGGCTCCCTGGCGCACGACCCGCGCCGTCGTCAGTGCGCCCTCGCGTCGATGACGTCGCTGACGTTCGACGGCGAGACGTTCGTGGGCCTGCACTACACCGAGCCCGCCGCCGACCTGCTCGCCGGCGCCGACCCCGTGCCGGGGGCATGATGCGCACCGTCCGATCGCGCGTGCTTCGGCGCTCCTCCGCCGCTGTCGGCGCCGTCCTCGGCCTCGGCCTGCTCGCCGCGTGCGGCGCCCAGGACTCGGGCGCCGGCGACGTCGTCGGGCAGGGCTTCGTCTCCGGCGACGGCTCCGTGAAGCAGTGGGACGCGGGCGACCGCGAGGACCCCGTGACCGTCGAGGGCACGTCGTTCGAGGGCGACGAGGTGAGCACCGCCGACTGGCTCGGCGACGTCGTCGTGGTCAACACCTGGTACGCCGGGTGCGCGCCGTGCCGCGCCGAGGCCCCCGACCTCGTCGCCCTGGCCAACGAGCGCGAGGCCGACGGCGTGCAGGTGCTCGGCATCAACACGGAGGACGAGGCCGGCGCCGCCACCTCGTTCCAGCGCACCTTCGACGTGCCCTACCCGTCGATCGAGGACCGCAGCGGACAGGTCGTGGCGAGGCTGTCCGGCGTCGTGCCGCTGCAGGCCGTGCCGTCGACCGTCGTGCTCGACGCCGAGGGTCGCGTCGCGGCCCGCGTCATCGGCCAGGCCGAGGCGTCGACGCTCGACGCGATCGTCGACGAGGTGCTCGCCGAGTCGGGCGACGGCGCGAAGGGCGCCTGATGGGCGAGACGTTCGCGACCACGGTGTTCAGCGGCTCGATGCTGCTGGCGCTGCCCGTGGCGCTGATCGCCGGCCTCGTGTCGTTCGCCTCGCCGTGCGTGCTGCCGCTGGTGCCCGGCTACGTCGGGTACGTCAGCGGCATGGCCGCCGCGTCGGCCGGCACGGGCGCGAAGGGGCGGCCCGGGGTGCCCCAGGACCCGGCCCGCCGCCGCGTCGTCGCCGGCGTGGCCCTCTTCGTCCTCGGCTTCACCGCCGTGTTCGTGGCGTTCATGGCCGCGGCGGGTGCCATCGGCTCCTACCTGGTGCAGTGGGAGGGCACGATCATGCGGGTGCTCGGGGTCGTCGTGATCCTCATGGGCCTCGCCTTCCTCGGCGCCGTGCCGTTCCTGCAGCGCGAGCGGCGCATGCACCTGAGCCCCCGGGCGGGCCTGTGGGGCGCGCCGCTGCTGGGCGTCGTGTTCGGCCTCGGCTGGACCCCTTGCATCGGCCCGACGCTCGCGGCCGTGCAGACGCTGGCGCTCGACCAGGCGTCGGCCGGCCGCGGCCTGGTGCTCGGCGTCGCGTACTGCGTCGGGCTGGGCGTGCCGTTCCTGCTCGTGGCGCTCGGGCTGCAGTCCTCGCAGCGCATGCTCGGTTTCCTGCGCCGGCACCGCCTGGGCATCCAGCGCGCGGGCGGCGCCCTGCTGGTGCTGGTCGGCCTGGCGCTGGTCACGGGGCTGTGGTCCACGTGGACCAGCCAGCTCCAGGGCTGGATCGGCGGATTCGTGACGGTGGTGTGATGAGCGAGAAGGCGACGTACCGACCGGAGGGCATCAACGACGCGTTCGTCGAGGGCCGCGCCGACGCCGGGCCCTCGTCCCCGGCCGAGGGGCCGGCCAGGCCCGCCGGCCCGAGCCTGCCCACGCTGGGCTGGCGCGGCATGCTGCGCTGGACGTGGCGCCAGCTCACGAGCATGCGCGTGGCGCTCATGCTGCTCATGCTGCTCGCCGTCGCGGCCGTCCCCGGCTCGGTGCTGCCGCAGCGCGGCCAGGACGCCGCCGCCGTGCTCGAGTACCTCGGCGACCACCCCACGCTGGGGGAGTGGCTGGACCGGTTCGGCTTCTTCGAGGTCTACAGCTCGGTCTGGTTCTCGGCCATCTACATCCTGCTGTTCGTCTCCCTCGTGGGCTGCATCGTGCCGCGCACGCTCGCGCACGCCCGCAACCTGCGGAACCGGCCGCCCCGGACGCCGGTGCGGTTCGGCCGCTTCCCTGCCACCGCCGAGACCAGCACGACGGCGTCGCCCGACGAGGTCGTCGAGGCCGTGGCCGGCCACCTGCGCGGCCCGCTGCGTCGCCTGCCCACGTTCCGCGTCGACGTCGGGTCGGAGGAGCCGCGGCTCGGCCGCCCGGCCACCCGCACGGTGGCGGCGGAGCGCGGCTACCTGCGCGAGACCGGCAACCTCGTGTTCCACCTCGCCCTGCTGGGCCTCCTGGTGTCGGTCGCCCTCGGCCAGCTGATGCACTACCGCGGCCAGGCGATCGTCACGGAGGGCCGCGGCTTCGCGAACGCCGTCGTGGACTACGACACCTTCGACAAGGGCGCCTGGTTCCGGCCGGCGTCGCTGTCGCCGTTCTCGATGACGCTCGACTCGTTCGACTCCGAGTTCGCCTCCGACACCGTGGCGTTCGCGCAGGCGCGCGACTTCACCGCACACGTGACGGTCACCGAGCCGGACGGCGGCCAGCACTCCGACCAGATCAAGGTCAACTCCCCGCTGACGGTCGACGGCGCCAAGATCTACCTGCAGGGCAACGGCTTCGCCCCGGAGATCACCGTCAAGGACGGCGCCGGCGAGATGGCGTTCTCCGGCCGCGTCCCGTTCCTGCCCGAGGACACCATGTACACGTCGCGCGGCGTCGTGAAGGTGCCGGACGTGTCGGAGGGCCAGGAGCAGATCGGCCTGGTCGGCTACTTCCTGCCCACCGCCGTCGTCGACCAGGACGGGTCGGCCCGCTCCGTCTTCCCGCAGCCGCAGAACCCGCTCATGGTGCTCGAGGTGTACCGCGGCGACCTGGGCCTGGACGACGGCGTGCCGCAGAACGTGTACCGCCTCGACACCGCGTCCCTCACGCCGTCGGTGGACGAGGACGGCGAGACGATCAAGCTGCTCGTGAAGCCGGGGGAGACGGTCGAGCTGCCCGACGGCCTCGGCACCGTCACCCTGGGGCAGGACGTGCCCCGCTACGTCGCCCTCGACCTGCGGTACGACCCGTCCCTCGCCTGGGTGCTGACCTTCTCCCTGCTGGCCCTCGCCGGCCTCGCGGTCTCGCTGTTCACGCCGCGCCGCCGCGTGTGGGTGCGATCATGGGAGACCACGGACGACGACGGCAGGGCCGTCACGCACGTCGAGCTCGCCGGGCTCGCGCGCGGGGACGACGCCGGCCTGCAGCGCGAGGTCGACAAGGCCCTGGCAGCGGTGCCGGGCCACGCCGACGATCCCGACGACCACCAGAGAACCGCCACGGAGGACTGACCATGCAGATCGCCGAGCTGAGCGTGCTGCTCGTCTGGGGCGCCGCCACGGCGCTCACGATCGCGCTCGTCGCGTTCGCGATCGACCTGGGCCGGCGCACGGAGGCGCGGGCCGAGGCCCACGCCGAGGCGCGCACGCCCGTCGCGGTGGGGGCCGCGTCCCGGCCCACGCGCGCGCCTGCGAGCACGGTGCCCGGCGCCGGGGACGGCGCGTCCGCCCCCGCGCGCCGTCGTGCCGCGGGCATCGCGATGTCGACCACCTGGCTGGGCACCGCCCTGCTCCTCGCGGCCATCGTGCTGCGCGGGCTCGCCGCGGGCCGCACCCCCTGGGCGAACATGTACGAGTTCACGCTGGTGGGGTCGTTCATGGCGCTCGCCGTGTTCCTCGGCATGAACGTGCGCAAGGACTTCAAGTTCCTCGGCGCGTTCGTCACCGGCCTGTCCGTGCTGTTCCTGGTGCTCGGCCTGAACGTCTTCTACGTGGCGGCGACGGGCGTGCAGCCGGCCCTGCAGAACTACTGGCTGGTCATCCACGTGGGCGTCGCGATCAGCGCCACCGGCATCTTCACCGTCGCGTTCGTGGCCTCGGTGCTGCAGCTCGTGCGCGACAGCCGCGACTCCGGGTCCCCGTACCTGCAGCGCCCCGGCTTCCGCTGGCTCGACCGCGTGCCCACCCCGACGTCGCTGGAGGCCCTGTCCTTCCGCCTCAACGCCGTCGGCTTCGTGCTGTGGACCTTCACCATCATCGGCGGCGCCATCTGGGCCGAGCACGCCTGGGGCCGCTACTGGGGCTGGGACCCCAAGGAGGTCTGGAGCTTCGTCATCTGGGTCGTGTACGCGGCGTACCTGCACGCCCGCACGACCCGCGGCTGGGACGGCCGCCGCGCCGCCTGGTTCGTCATCGTCGGCTACCTGTGCGTGCTGTTCAACTTCACGGGCGTGAACCTGATCTTCAACGGCAAGCACTCGTACTCGGGCCTCAACACCGACACCACCGGCGGCGCCTGAACCCTGCCGAGATAGAGAGGCTCCCCGCCGAGATAGAGAGGGACGGGCCGGCGGTGCCGGCC
>NZ_JBHJVM010000049.1:0-7384 GCF_042264825.1 Isoptericola sp. NPDC056134 | reverse complement strand
CGTGGGGGGGTGGGTGGCGGGGGCCAAAGTGGCAGGGGGGAGGGGAAGGGGGGGGGGGGGGAGTAGGGGGGGGGGGGGGTGGGAGAAAGGGGGGGGAGCCGAACGAGGGGGGGCGCGGGACCGGGGGGGGGGGGGGTTTCTTTCGCCCCCCCGGGTCTGTCCTGTCATGACCCCCACCGGAACCCTCGACGCCCGCTTCAGCGAGGCCACCGCGCCCACCCCCTGGCCGGAGGTCGAGGCCGCGCTGACGGCCGCGACCCTGTACCGGCTCGTCACCGTCCGGGCGGACGGCCGCCCGCACGTCACGCCGCTCGTCGGGCTGTGGACCGACGACGGCTTCGTCTTCTGCACCGGCCCCGGCGAGCAGAAGGCCCACAACCTCGCACACAGTCCGCACGTGGCCGTGACGATCGGGTCCCCGGAGTGGGACGCCGGGCTCGACGTCGTCGTGGAGGGCGTCGTCGTCCGCGCGACCGGCGAGCCGGAGCTCCGCCGGCTCGCCGACGGGTTCCGCGCCAAGTACGGCGACGCGTGGGACTTCGAGAACGACGACGAGTCCTTCGACCCGCACGGCCAGCGCGCGCTCGTCTACCGCGTCGTGGTCGACAAGGTGCTCGCGTTCGCCAAGTCGCCGCACGGGCAGACGAGGTTCCGCCCCTGACGTCGCGTCACGGCGCCAGGTCGGGGTCCAACGGGAGGGTGAGCGCCGTGCCGCACTCGCCGACCCCGTCGAGGACGGTGGCGGCCCACCCCTCGGCGAGCTCGTCGTGCGTCACGAGGGTCTCCGACCGGAGCGTCGTGGGCGTGCCGCCGGCCGCGTCCTGCGCCGGTTCCGGCCAGGATCCGTCGGCCCAGAGCGGGTCGCCGTCGACAGGGACGGTCGTAGCGGGCTCGTCGTCGGCGGCGCGGGCCTCGAGGGTGGGGGTGCCGGTGGGCTGCGTCGGCCAGTCGGCGGGCACGGTCCACCGCGCGCCGAGGCGCCACGTCGTCGTGGCGTTGCGGTGGATGCCCAGCCGTGACTCCCAGCTCTCCGCGCGCTGCGCGACGATCGTCGCCGACGCCGAGACGTCGACGCTCTCGTCCGTGAGCCGGCAGGACCCGACGACGACGGGCCCCTCGGTCTGAGAGCCCGCGCCCACCAGCAGGCTCATCCCGGCGGCGGGCACGCAGAGCACGAACGCGGCGACGGCGGTGACGCGGTGCGGCCAGCGCAGCCACGGCGCGTGCGTGTCGCGAGCCGTGCGGAGTCGCGCGACGAGGGGATGCGGCTCGGGCCTCGTCGTGCGCACCGCGACGGTGCCGAGCAGCGAGTCGGCGAAGGTGCGGCCGTCCTTTCGGAACGCCGCGCGCAGGTAGCCGATCAGCACGATCGCGTCGAGGACGTGCGCGAACCAGCGCAGCACCGTGCCGGGCAGCCCGATCGGCCGGCCGGAGCGGTCGTCGACCACCGCAACGCCGGCCACCCGCTTGCCGGGCGTCATGCCGGTGTACGCCTGGAGCGCCCCGAGCGCCAGCAGGGTCCCCGCGGTCCACCCCGCGCCGCCCGCCCCGCCGGGCTCGCCCAGGCCCGGGAGCGCGGCGAGGGTCGGCGCGGCGCCCGTCGCGAGGAAGGCCACCGCCGCCACGAGCGCGGAGTCGAGGAGCGCCGCCAGCACCCGCAGGCCCCACGCCGCCGGCGGCCGGTCGGGCGTGAACGGGTCGAGGGTGTGCTCGACGGGGGGCCCGGGCGTGGCCGGGAGCGCCGGCGGCGTCGCCGGCGTCGTCGTGGTCATGGCGGGATGGTTCCACGACGGCGCGCGGGCGTCCACGGGATGTCCAGCCCGTGCCCAGGTCACGGGCGCGCGACGGTCCCCGCGTCGCCGTCCACGACGACCGCGCCGGCGTCGCGCAGGGCGTCGGTCGCCGCGGGCACGCCGAGCACGGCGGGCAGCCGCAGCTCGCGCGCGACGATCGCCGCGTGCGACAGCAGCCCACCCGTCTCGGTGACGACGGCGGCGACGACGCCGAACAGCGGCGTCCACGCGGGGTCCGTCTCGCGGCACACCAGCACGTCGCCGGGCCGGACCGCGCCGAAGTCGTCCGGTCCGCGCACCACCCGCGCCGGCCCGCTCGCCCGGCCGCCGCTCGCCCCGGTGCCCCGCAGCACCCCGTCGTCGCTGTGAGCGGGAGCCTGGCCCCGTCCTGCCCCTCGATCAGGGCCGATCTCCCGCTCGCAGCGGTCGACGGGGAGGGCGGCCGTGACCGGGCGGGCCTGCAGCAGCCAGGCCGTGCCGGCGTCGTCCACCGCCCACTCGACGTCCTGCGGGCCGCCGCGCAGGTCGGCGACCTGTCGCCCGAGCGCGGCGAGGCGCAGCACGGCGTCGTCGTCGAGGCAGGGGCGGTCGCGGTCCGCCGCCGGGACGTCGCGGGTCCTGGTGCCGCCGGGGGAGCGGTCCACGCGGGTGCGCTTGTCGCCGGTGCGGTGCTCGACGACGCGCCCGGCGACGACGGTCCACCGGTCGGGGTCGACGGTGCCCTGCACCACGCTCTCGCCCAGCCCCCAGGAGCCCTCGACGACGGTGCGCCCGCCGCCGGTGAACAGCACCCCCGCCGCGCGGGCGTCGACAAGCCGCTGCACGACGACGGCGACGTCGGCGGCGGGTGTTCCGGCAGCCGGTGCGCCGCTCGTCGCCGCCCGGTAGGCGGTGACCCGTGGCCCGACGGCCGACGCCCGGCAGGCGAGCAGCGCCGCGACGACGTCGCTCGCGCCGGTGACGCCGAGCACCGTCTCGTACTGGCCCGCAGCCGAGGCCCTGGGCCCGTCCTCGTCCGTCGCGGACGACCGCACGGCCACGGCCGAGCGCCGCCCCAGCGCGTCGAGCGCCCCGTCGACGGCGGCCCGCAGGTCGACATCCTCGAGCGAGGGCGGGACGACGACACCGACCGGTACCGGCAGCCCGGCCCGCCGCAGCGCGCCCAGGCCGGCCGCCTTGGCGCCGTGCGCCGCCGTCGCGGCGTCGAGCGGCACGACGGTGTCCATGCCGCACCTCCGTCCCCTGACCTTCGTCCCCGCCGCCGCCATGGCGCGACATCAACACATCATTGACAACAGTTCGTTGATGGTGCACGGTCGCGGGATGGAACGCAAGACCCGCCCGGACGACCGTGCCGCCGGCCAGGCCGCCGACCACGAGCGCGACCAGGGTGACGCCGACGCCGAGGCGCGCGCCCGGCGCGTGCTGCTCGGCCTCGGCGCGGACAAGCTGACCTCGCGCCCGTGGCAGCCGGGCGGGGTGCCGCCGTCGGCGACGGACCTGGTACGGCACTACCTGTGGCGCTCGGCAGGCGGGACGCTCACCGCCGAGGAGGATGCCGCGGGGGCGCTCGCGGCCCTCGCGCTGGTGCCCGCCGCGCGCGCCGAGGCCGAGCAGCTCGAGACGGCGGCCCTGTTCTCCGCGCGCGCCGCCGGTCACACCTGGGGGCGGATGGCGGGTGCGCTGGGGCTGGGCTCCCCGCAGGCGGTGCAGCAGCGGCTCGACCGGCTCGTCGCGAGGTCCGCGGGAGCGGGGGAGGCGCCGTGAGCCGCGTGTCGGAGCCTGGGCTCCTCGTGCTGCACGCCGTCCGCGTGCGGGGCTCGGCGGACGACGCGGCCGTCGCCGGTCGGTCGGGGCTCACGGTCGACGTCGCCCGCGAGCACCTGCTCGACCTCGAGGCGTTCGGCCACGTGACCTGGGCGGAGTTCGCCGGGACCGGCGGCTGGTCCCTCACCGAGCGCGGTCGGGCCGAGGGGGAGCGGCGCCTCGCGGCGGAGCTCGCTGCCGACCCGACCGGGCGGGCGTCCGCCGTCGTGCGCGAGGCGCTCTCGACCTTCGACCCGCTCAACGCCCGGCTGCTGCAGGCCTGCACGGACTGGCAGCTGAGGCCCGCCGCGGGCGGCCGGCTGGACCTCAACGACCATCGCGACGCCGCCTGGGACGCCCGCGTCCTCGACGAGCTGGGGGCCGTCGCCGCCGAGGCGCGGCCGCTGCTCGCCGGGCTCGCGGCGGAGCTCGACCGGTTCTCGGGCTACGCCGAGCGGCTCGACGACGCGCTCACGGCAGCGCGCAAGGGCGACGGCGCGCGCGTGGCCGGGATCGGCGCGGCCTCCGTCCACGGGGTGTGGATGGAGCTGCACGAGGACCTGCTCGCCACGGTGGGGATCCCGCGCGGCGCGGTCGAGCCGCGCCCCTGAGGGGCAGGTCCCGCACTCGGCTCAGCGCTCGGACGCGGCGCCCAGCGCGGCGAGGACCCGGTCGCGGAGGAGCTCGTACTGCTCCCGGTGGTAGCGGGGTGCGTCCGGTGGCCTGACGACCACCGTGCCGCCGACGACCGTCTCCTCGGGGCGGAACTGGTCCGCCGTGAGGTCGACGTCCGTACCGTCCGGCAGCCGGTTCCAGTAGTGGTGGCCGATCTGCGCCCCGTCGACGTGGACCTCGGCGAGGACCAGGTCGCCGCCGAGGACGTCCTGGACGACCAGTGCGGTCATGCCGCACTGGTCGCGCGAGGGGTGCTCGGGGGTCCACTCGGCGCTCATGTGCGGGTAGCAGGTGTCGGGGCCCCAGGCGGCGAGGAAGTGTTCACGCAGCTCATCGACGGTGATCGGCATCCCCGCAGCGTGGCACCGGGCACCGACACGCCTCGGGGGGCGTCGCCGTCAGACCGCGGCGACCTCGTGCAGCGACGACGCGAGCGGCGCGACCTCCGGGATGTCCTCTGCGCGCGTGAGCGCCTCCTCGAGCGCGCGGTCGTGCGTGGGCCGGGCCCGCTTCAGCAGGGCGCGACCGGCGGGCGTGAGCTCGGTGTAGATGCCCCGGCGGTCGTCGGCGCACAGGATGCGCGTGAGCAGGCCGCGGTCCTCAAGGCGTGTGACGAGGCGCGTCGTGGCGCTGCTGGACAGCGCGGCGGCGCGCGCGAGCTGCTGCATGCGCATGTGCCAGCCGTCCTGGCGGCTCAGCGCGTCGAGCACGGTGAACTCCACGACGGAGAGCTGGTGCTCCTTCTGCAGCGCGCGTTCCAGGTCCGTCTCGATCAGCCCGTGCAGCGCGGCGAGCGTGCGCCAGCCGCGCGCGCGGATCTCGACGGCGTCGTCGGCGATTCCCATGTCGGCCTCCTCGCGGGCCTCGTCGTCGGGCCCGGTGTCCCGTCGTCCGGGTCACAGCATAGCGCCTTGCGCCGATATAACGCGTGTGCAACTATCTAGAACGTTGCGCGTGCAACTACTGCGTGCGCAACGTTCCCCTCTCCCGACCCAGGAGGCCTCGATGCCTGCCGCGCTGTACGCCCTCGCCCTCGGGGGCTTCGGCATCGGACTCACCGAGTTCGTCATCATGGGCCTGCTGCCGGAGGTGGCCGCCGACTTCGGCGTCACCGAGCCGGTGGCCGGCTACCTCATCTCCGGCTACGCCCTGTCCGTGGCCGTCGGCGCCATCGCCATGACGGCCGCGCTGTCCCGCATGCCGCGCAAGCGGGCGCTCCTGCTGCTCATGGTCCTGTTCATCGTCGGCAACCTGCTGTGCGCCGTCGCCCCCACCTACGGCATGACGATGGTCGGCCGGGTCGTCGCGGCACTGTGCCACGGCGCGTTCTTCGGGATCGGCGCGGTCGTCGCGGCCGACCTCGTCCCGGCGAACCGTCGTGCGGCCGCCATCTCGATCATGTTCGCGGGCCTCACCGTCGCGAACGTCGCCGGGGTGCCGCTCGGCACCTTCCTCGGCCAGGCGGCGGGCTGGCGCGCCACGTTCTGGGCCGTCACCGCCGTGGGCGTGCTCGGCCTGGTCGGCATCGCCGTGCTCGTGCCCCGCACCGAGCACCGCTCCGCCGGCTCCGTGCTGTCGGAGTTCCGCATCTTCCGCGGCCGCCAGGTCTGGCTGTCGATGGCGGTCACCGTGCTCGGCTACGGCGGCATGTTCGGCGCCTTCAGCTACATCGCGTTCACGCTCACCGGGGTGAGCGGGTTCAGCAGCGCCGCCGTCCCGTGGCTGCTCGTCGTGTTCGGCGTCGGCACGGTCACGGGCAACGTGCTGGGCGGTCGCGCCGCCGACCGGAACCTCGTCAAGGCGCTCGTCACCGTCATCGCGGTGCTGGCCGTCGTCCTCGTCCTCTTCGCCCTCACCGCGCAGAGCAAGGCCGCGACCGTCGTCGGCCTGCTGCTCATGGGCGGCTTCGGCTTCGCGACCGTGCCCGCGCTGCAGACCCGCATCATGCGGTACACGGACGCCGCGCCGACGCTCGGCTCCGGCGCCAACATCGCCGCGTTCAACGTGGGCAACGCGTTCGGCGCCTGGGCGGCCGGCCTCGCCCTCGCCGCCGGCGCGGGGTACACCTCGCCCCTGTGGGTCGGCGCGGCCGTCACCGTCGCCGGGCTCGGCGTCCTGCTGGTCGCCGTCCGCACCCGTGGCGGCGAGCTCGCCCGCCCCCGTGCCGCCGAGCGAGAGCGCGAGCTCGCGCCGACCGCCGTCTGACATCCCCAGAGCCCAGCACCGCACCACCGGAAGGACCCTCCTCATGACCGCGAACGTCCCCACCGTCTCCCTCGCCGACGGCACCGCCATGCCCCAGCTCGGCTTCGGCGTCTTCCAGGTGCCCGACGCCGAGACCACGGCCGCGGTGAGCGCCGCGCTCGACGTTGGCTACCGCAGCATCGACACGGCCGCGGTCTACGGCAACGAGCGCGGCGTCGGCCGCGCCCTGGCGGAGTCGGGCGTCGCCCGCGACGACCTGTTCGTCACCACCAAGCTGTGGATCGACCGGCTGGGCCGCGCCGCCGCCCGCGAGGGCCTCGAGCAGAGCCTCGAGAAGCTCGGCCTCGACCGCGTGGACCTGTACCTCATCCACTGGCCGACCCCCGCCACGGACGACTACCTCGACGCCTGGCAGGGCCTGGAGGACCTGCGCGCCGCCGGCCTCGCGACGTCGATCGGCGTGTCCAACTTCCTGCCCGAGCACCTCGACCGCGTCGCCGCCCTCGGCGGCAGCACCCCGGTCGTGAACCAGGTGGAGCTGCACCCCGCGCTGCAGAACCGCGACACCGTCGCGGCGAACGCCCGCCACGGCGCGGTGACCGAGGCGTGGAGCCCGCTGGCGCAGGGCGCCGTGCTGGGCGACGCGCCCGTCGTCGACGCCGCCCGCGCGCACGGTGTCACGCCCGCCCAGGTGGTGCTGCGCTGGCACCTGCAGCAGGGCCGCGTCGTCATCCCCAAGTCGGTGACGCCCGCGCGCATCGCCGCGAATCTCGACGTCTTCGGCTTCGACCTCACGGACGCCGAGCTCGCCGCCATCGACGGGCTGGAGCGGGACGGCCGCACCGGCCCGCACCCGGCGTCCTTCAACGGCTGACCATCCAGAGTGCTGTGAGCGGGCGTTTGGC
>NZ_JBHJVM010000048.1:273-8835 GCF_042264825.1 Isoptericola sp. NPDC056134 | reverse complement strand
GACCGCAACCGGTTGCGGTCTCGTCCGAGCTTCTCTATCTCGCGGCTCGGGGTTCTCTATCTCGCGGATCAGGTCGACAGGTGGAAGTGGTCGTCCTCCGGGGCGGAGTCCGGGCCGGCGCCCATGTCGACGATGTCGACGTCGCCCTCGCGGTCGGGCTCGCCCGGCGGCAGGCCGAGGAGGGCCTTCTCGTCCGGGCGGTGGCGCAGCACGTGCTCCACGTAGGACGCCGTGGCCTCGAGCATCGGGACGTCGCGCCCGGCCTGCTCGGAGATGAACCAGCGGTGGTCGAGGATCTCGTGGAACAGCTGCGCCGGCTCGAGCTTGCGGCGCAGCTCCCGCGGGACGGCGCGGATGGTCGGCTGGAAGACGTTCTGCGACCAGTCGTGCGCCACCATCTGCGGGTCGTCCTCCTGGCGGTCCGTGGCCGCCACGTAGGAGTCGAGGTCGTTGAGGAGCCGCCGGGCCTGGTTGTCCTGGACGTCCAGGCCGGTGAGGCGGAACAGGCGGCGTGAGTGGTGCCCGGCGTCGACCACCTGGGGCTGGATGCGGACGGTGGTGCCGTCGATGTCCGTGGTGATCGACAGCTCGCCGACGTCGAAGCCCAGGTCGTTGAGCCGGTCGATGCGCGCCGCGACCCGCCAGCGCTCGTCGGACCCGAACGACTCGACGCCCGTGAGCGCCTCCCACAGCTCCGTGTACCGGGAGACGAGGGCGTCGCCGATCGCGATGGCGTCGACCTCCTCGTCGAGCAGCTCGCCCGCCTCGAGGTCGAACAGCTCGCCGATGATGTTGGTGCGGGCGAGGTCGACGTCGTAGGAGCGCTGACCGGGGGTGAGCTCGCGGTGCAGGTCGCCGGTCTCGGCGTCGACGAGGTACGCGGCGAACTGGTGCGCGTCGCGCCGGAACAGGGTGTTCGACAGGGACACGTCGCCCCAGTAGAAGCCGACCAGGTGGACCCGCACCAGCAGGACGGCCAGGGCGTCGATGAGGCGCGCCGCGGTGTCGGGGCGCAGCGCCTGGCTGAAGACGGCCCGGTAGGGGAGCGAGAACGCGAGGTGCTCCGTGACGAGCGCGGCCTCCAGCGGCTCGCCGTCGTCGTCCCGGCGGCCCGTCACCACGCCCACGGGGCGCACGGCCGGGATCTCGAGCTTGCGCAGCTGGCGCAGCAGGTCGTACTCGCGGAACGCGACCGCCTCGCTGATCTCCTTGATCGCGAGCACGCGTCCGTCGAGGCGGACGAACCGCACGACGTGCCGCGAGATACCGCGGGGGAGGGCGGCGAGCACGTCCGCGGGCCACTCGGCCAGGGGGGCGCGCCACGGCAGGTCGAGCAGCGCGGAGTCCGGCGTCGCCGAGGTGATCTGCAGCTGTTCCACGTCGCTCCAGGTGTCGTGCGGGAGGCCAGATGTCGCGCGGAGGGCGGATGGCCCGGCTCGTCAGGGTACGCGACGAGGGGCGGGCCCGGCATCGCCGGACCCGCCCCTCGGGCGGTGCACTGACTCAGTTGAGGCGGTTGCCCGTCGCGGCCGAGAAGAGGTGCGACTGGCCCGGCTTGATCGTCACGTGGATCGTGTCGCCCTTCATGGGGACGTTGCGCGGGTCGATGCGCACGATCACCTGGTTGTCGCCGGCACCCGAGCGGACCTCGGCCTCCTCTGCGGCGGGGCCGACGAGCGTGCCGTAGACGAAGGCGTCCGAGCCGAGCTCCTCGACGAGGTTGACGGCCACGGGCATCGCGTTGTCGGTGCCGTCCGAGACCACCTCGAGCGCCTCGGGGCGGAAGCCGATGGTGATCTTGCCGCCGTCGGCGTCGGTGAGCTGCTCCACGGTCGACCGCTCCAGCGGCACGCGGGCGGCGCCCACGTGGGCCACGCCGTTGTCGACCTTGAAGGTGGCGATGTTCATCGCCGGCGAGCCGATGAAGCCCGCGACGAAGACGTTGGCCGGGGTGTCGTACATCTCGCGCGGCGTGCCGACCTGCTGGAGGAGGCCGCCCTTGAGCACCGCGATGCGGTCGCCCATGGTGAGCGCCTCGGTCTGGTCGTGGGTCACGTAGACGGTCGTGACGCCGAGGCGACGCTGCAGCGACGCGATCTGCGTACGGGTCTGGACGCGGAGCTTGGCGTCGAGGTTCGACAGCGGCTCGTCCATGAGGAACACCTGCGGCTGGCGCACGATCGCGCGGCCCATGGCGACGCGCTGGCGCTGACCACCGGAGAGCGCCTTCGGCTTGCGGTCGAGGTACTCGGTGAGGTCGAGGATCTTGGCGGCCTCCTCGACACGCTGGCGGATCTCGGCCTTGGGGGTGCCGGCGATCTTCAGCGCGAAGCCCATGTTGTCCGCCACCGACATGTGCGGGTACAGCGCGTAGTTCTGGAACACCATCGCGATGTCGCGGTCCTTCGGCTGGACGTCCGTGACGTCGCGGTCGCCGATGAGGATGCTGCCGCCGTTGACGTCCTCCAGGCCGGCGAGCATGCGCAGCGAGGTGGACTTGCCGCAGCCCGAGGGGCCGACCAGGACGAGGAACTCGCCGTCCTCGACGTGCAGGTTGAGCTGGTCGACGGCCGGGCGCTCCGTGCCCGGGTAGATGCGCGTCGCGTGGTCGAAGGTGACCGTAGCCATGGTTGCAATCCCTCCACCGGCAGGTACGTGCCGGACGATCCGTTGTGGGTGGGTGCCGTTGCTTTCACGCTGGCGTGTCGGCGGTGACACATTCTGTTGTCGTGCGCTCCGGGCCTCGGCCGGACGGCCTCGGATCGGTGCGCCGGGATGATCGTACATGCCCCGGGCGTGAGTTCTGACACAGCCCAGGTCAGGGCCTCGCGGCCGCTCGGAAAGGGTTGTCCGTCAGCCCTCGAGCGCGTCCGCGAGGCGCTCCAGGAGGGCGGCGAGGGCGTCCGCGTCCGCCACGCGCTCGGTCGCGAGCGTCGGCCCGGCACCCACCTTGACCCCCAGGTCGGCCGGCCCGAGCACCTCGAACGCCGCCTCGTCGGTGGTGTCGTCGCCGGCGTACAGCACGAGCCCGCGGAGCCGGTCGTCTCCCTCCTCCAGCTCCTCGCGCAGCCGCTCCACGGCGACCCCCTTGGACGTGGGGACGACGGCGATCTCGACCACGTCCTTGCCGTGCATCGCGTGCAGGCCGAGCCGGGCGGCCACCGCGTCGGCGTCGGCCGCGGCCGCGCGGGCGTCGTCCGGCCCGCTGAGCCGGGTGTGCAGGACGGCGGCGCTCGGCTTGTCCTGCACCCATGCGCCGCGCCGCCCGTCGACGGCGTCCTGCAGCCCCTCGCGCAACCGCTCCAGGGTGTCCGCCTGCTCCTCGGTGAGGCGCAGCGGCACGGCGTCGACCCCGTGGGCGGAGACCCGTCCGGTCTCCGCGCCGTGGCTCCCGACCAGGTACGTGCCCGCCGGTGCCGCCGACCGGGCGGCGAGGTCCGTGAGGTTGCGGCCCGAGACGAGGGCGAGGCGCAGCTCGTCGCCCCCGGGCGGCGCCGGCCGCGCCGCGAGCGCGGCGAGCCGGTCCACGGCCGCGCGGGCGGCCGGCGTCATCGTCGAGGCCGAGGGGTCGTCGACGAGGGGCGCGAGCGTCCCGTCGAAGTCGAGCGCGACGAGCCGCGCGACCCGCGGTGTCGCCTGGTCGGGCCGGCCGGCGAACGCGAGCACCGCGGCCACGGCCGCCTCGTCCCCGCCCGGCGCGGGCCCGCTCACCCGCCGCCCGGACTCCTGCTGCCCGGACTCCTGCTGCCCGGGCACCCGAGGCCCGTTCACCCGCGGCTCGACCGGGCCGGCACGGCGGTGAGCACGCCGAGGAACGTCTCGGACCACTTCGCGACGTCGTCGGCCATCACCTTGCGGCGCAGCCGGCGCATCCGCCGCCGCTGCTCGCGTGCGGGCATGTGCGCCGCCGCGACGATGGTGTCCTTCATCCCGTCGATGTCGTGCGGGTTGACCAGCAGCGGGCCGGGGGCCAGCTCGTCGGCGGCGCCGGTGAACTCGCTCAGCACCAGCACCCCCTGCTCGTCCGAGCGCGCCGCGATGTACTCCTTCGCCACGAGGTTCATGCCGTCGCGCAACGAGGTGACGAGCATGACGTCGGCCGCGAGGTACAGGGCGGCCATCTCGTCGGGCGGGTAGGAGTGGTGGAGGTAGTGGATGGCGGAGTGGCCGAGCTCGCCGAACTCGCCGTTGATGCGGCCCACGAGCCCCTCGACGTGCTCGCGCAGGTCCTGGTAGGCCCCGACGTTCTCGCGGCTCGGGCTCGCGACCTGCACCAGCGTGCAGTGCTCGACGTCGAGCCGGCCGTCCTGCAGCAGCTCGCCGTACGCCTTGATGCGGTGCCGGATGCCCTTGGTGTAGTCCAGGCGGTCGACGCCCAGCATCATCACCTTCGGGTCGCCCAGGTCGGCGCGGATCTCCTTCGCGCGGGCCTGCACCTCGGGCTCGCGGGCGAGCGCGTCGAAGTGGTGGGAGTCGATCGAGATGGGGAACGCGGCGGCGCGCACGTGCCGGGCGGGGCGCCCGTCCTCCTCCGCGACCGTGATGATCGGCCCGCGCGTGGTGTGCTTCGTGAGCCGCCGGACCGAGCGCACGAAGTTCGAGGCGTCGCCGCCGCGCTGGAAGCCGATGAGGTCGGCGCCCAGCAGGCCCTCGACGATCTGCGTGCGCCACGGCAGCTGCTGGAACAGCTCCACCGCGGGGAACGGGATGTGGTCGAAGAACCCGATGCGCAGGTCGGGGCGCAGCTCGCGGAGCATCTTCGGCACCAGCTGGAGCTGGTAGTCGTGCACCCACACGACCGCGTTCTCCGCCGCCTGTGCGGCCGCGGCCTCGGCGAACCGGCGGTTGACGCGGCGGTAGGCGTCCCACCACTGCCGGTGGTAGGTCGGGGGCGAGATGACGTCGTGGTACAGCGGCCAGAGGGTGTCGTTGGAGAACCCCTCGTAGTACCGCTCGATCTCCGCCCTGCTGAGCGTGACGGGCACCAGCAGCATGTCGTCGGCCTCGAAGGGCTCGTGCTCGAGGTCGGGGGCGCCGGACCAGCCGACCCACGCGCCGTCCGCCTCCCGCATGACCGGCTCCAGGGCCGTGACGAGGCCGCCGGGGGAGCGGTGCCAGTCCACCCCGCCGTCGGCGTCGACCGTGAAGTCGACCGGGAGCCGGTTGGCGACGACGACGAGGTCGTACCCGTCGCCCTTCCGACGATGGCTGCTTGACGAACCTTTGCCTGTCAAGGGACCTCTCTCCACGCGTTCTGCCAGGAATCCATCAAGGACTCCGGAGGGCTTCGAAAGGACGACGTCCTCCCCGGACAGGGTACCGACGTGGCCACGCCCTCGCCCCGGCGCGGCGCGACGTCACCCGTTTCGTCCCGGCCGCAGCGGGACGCGCGAGCGCTCCCCGACCGGCCCGCGACCTGCGCACGACCCGGCGGTGACCTCTCGCGGACCCGCGCGGCACGGCGCGCCCCGGGAGGTCCGGCCCGATACGGTGTGCCCCATGGGTGAGGTCGACGCGATGCAGGTCCCGGGGCGCAACCCCGTGCCCGGCCCGCCGTCGGCCCCGCGCGGCGACGACGGCGGCGGCGGGCAGAACGGCAGCAGGCAGGACGGCACGGTGCGCGGCGGCACGTCGTCGGACCACCCGCCGCGCGTCTCCCGGACCCGGGACGGCGGCCTCGCCGAGGGCGCGGAGGTCGGCGGGTACACGGTCGTGCGGGCGCTCGGGAGCGGCGCGATGGGCGCCGTCTACGAGGCGGTCGACGGCGGCGGTGGCCGCGTGGCGCTCAAGGTGCTGCACGCGCACGTCGACGCCGACCCCGCCGGGCGCGAACGGCTCCGGCGCGAGGCCGCGGCGCTGCAGCGGCTGCGGCACCCCGCCGTCGCGCAGGTGCTCGACGCCGAGCTGGAGGGCCCGTACGCGTTCGTCGTGACGGAGCTGGTGGACGGCGTCACCCTCGAGGAGGAGGTGGACGAGCGCGGCCCGCTCGACGCCGCCGACGTCTTCTCCCTCGCCGACCAGCTCGCCGCCGCCCTCGAGGCCGTGCACGACGCGGGCGTGGTGCACCGCGACCTCAAGCCCTCGAACGTGATGATCACCGCGCAGGGCCCGGTGCTCATCGACTTCGGCATCGCGCAGGGGCCGGGCGACACCCGGACCACGTCCGCGGGGTTCGTCATGGGCACCCCCGGCTACATCGCGCCCGAGCTGCTCGACGGCGGCGCGCCCGTCGCGGAGACCGACTGGTGGAGCTGGGCCGCCCTGCTGTCGTTCGCCGCCACCGGCCGCTCGCCGTTCGGCGTCCGTCCCACCGAGCTGGTGCTGCGCCGCTCCCGGGAGGGGAGGCCGGACCTGCACGGCGTACCGCCCCGCACGGCGCGGGCGCTCGCGGGAGCGCTCCAGGCCGACCCGGCGCTCCGCTGGGGCCCCACCGAGGTGGCGCGCGCCCTGCGTCGGGACCTCGACGACGCCCTGGGCGGCGCGCCCGACCCCTGGGCCTCGCCGGACGCCACGCAGCGCATCGCGCAGTCCACCGAGTCGCAGGCGGCCGCGACCCAGCGGGTGGGGCTGCCGACGCAGGTCGTCGCGGCCGCCGCGGCCCCGGCGTCGTACCCCCCGACCGGTGCCGTCCCCGTCGCCCCTGGCGGTGGGCCGGGCACGCCGCCGCCCCCGCCGCCCGTCGCGCCGGACCGTCCCACCACGTCCGCCCCCGCCACGCCGGCCGACGCCGACGACCCCACGCAGACCATGACCGCCCTGGAGCGCGACCGGCTGCAGGCGCAGGACGGCGCCACGCGTGCCATCCCGGTCGGCGACGTCCGCTACAAGGGCTACGACCAGCTGGTCGAGGAGCTGCCGCCCGAGCCCCCCGGCCCGTACGTGCGTCCCGTGCACCGACGGCGCACCGGGACCGCCGTCGCCGTCGCGCTGCCGCTGGTCGCCCTCGCGGCCACCCGTCCGCTCATCGGGTTCGGCGCGCTCGTCGCGCTCGTCCTCGTGTGCCGCGCCGTCGCGACGTCGGGCGACCGGCTGCACTCGCGGCGCGAGCACAAGGGCGTCCGCCGCTCAGACGGCTTCGTCGGCACGCTGCTGTTCCCCTGGCACGCTCTCCTCGGCGTGCTCGGGTCGATCCCCGCGGTGCTGGTCGGCGCGTGCGCCGGGCTGCTGACGCTGCTGGCCGGTTGGTGGCTGTTCGGCGCGGGCCACCTCATCGTGCTGCCCCGCGACGACCTGGAGGCGCGCTCCCAGGGCGGGATGAACGAGGGCATCGTGTTCAACGGCGTCCTGGCGGGGGTGATGGTCGTCGCGCTCCTGGCCACGTGGTTCGGGCCGGCGGGCGGCACCGCGCGCGAGGGCGGCCGCATCATCCTCGGGAAGATCGCCCCGGGCCGCGTCGGCGCCGCCGTCGTCGTGACCGTCTGCCTGGTGCTGACGGTGATCCTCGTCGCACCCGTGCTCTCCGACCCGACGATCGAGTGGTGGCCCATCAGCGGGCCCCCCGATCTCCTCTGACTCCTCGCGCTCGCCGTCGGTCGGCCCGGCAGGACATTCCCGGCGAACGTCCAGGTGCCGCGGGTAGGCTTCGCCCCGTCCGGCGCTGCCGCGCCGCCCCGCCCTCCCGAGATCCTCGAGGACACGATGTCGACGAAGAACCCGAACATGACGAAGGCGCAGCGTCGTGACGCGGCGCGCGCCGAGGCGCTCGCCCTGCGCGAGAAGGAGCAGCAGCGCGACCGGCGCAACCGGATCATCACCCTGTCCGTGCTCGCCGTCGCGCTCGTCGCGCTCGGCGTCGTGGTCTGGATGATCCTGCAGCAGGGCGCGAAGAACAACGTCGAGGACGTCCCCCTGGCGGAGGTGACGATGCCCTCGACGGCGCAGGAGAACGGCGGCATCCCCGTCGGCGCCGACAACGCCGCGGGCACCGAGAACGCCGACGCGCCCGTCATCGACGTCTACCTCGACTACATGTGCCCCGTGTGCGGCCAGTTCGAGCAGACCAACGCCGGCGACATCGACGAGATGGTCGCGGCCGGCGACGCGACCGTCGTCTACCACCCCGTGTCGATCCTCGACCGGCTGTCCGCCGGCACCGACTACTCGACGCGCGCGGCCTCGGCCGCGGCCTACGTCGCCGACAAGGCCCCCGAGGCGTTCCCGGCGTTCCACGCGGCGCTGTTCACCAACCAGCCGGCCGAGAACACCGAGGGGCTGTCGGACGAGCAGCTCGCGTCGTACGCCGAGGAGGCGGGGGCGCCTGCCGACGTCGCGACCGCCATCGAGGACGGCACCGCCCGCCAGACGTTCGGCCAGTACGTCCACTCGGCGACGCAGGAGGCGACCTCCGACGAGGCGCTGCAGAACCCGCAGTCGGGCTCGTTCGGCACGCCGACCGTCCTCGTCGACGGCGAGGTCTTCGGCGACTGGGGCACCCAGGGCGCCCTGGGCCAGGCCGTCACCGCGGCCGCCGGCAGCTGACCGCCGCGCGGCACGGCCTACCCGCCCCGGTAGGCTGTGCCGCGCTCCCGCCACCTTAGCTCCGCTGGTGGAGCTCCCGTCTTG
>NZ_JBHJVM010000048.1:0-263 GCF_042264825.1 Isoptericola sp. NPDC056134 | reverse complement strand
GGATGGGGAAACGAGGGTCCTCGGGGGCCGGTCCGCCACAGCGTCACCAGACAGCGGACCACCGACCACCCCCTCCCCCCCCCCTGGGGGTTTTTTCCCCCGCTCCCGCCGCCTTAGCTCAGCTGGTAGAGCTCCCGTCTTGTAAACGGAAGGTCGTCGGTTCGAATCCGACAGGCGGCTCCACTCCCGCGAGATAGAGAACCCCGAGCGCGAGATAGAGAACCCTGGACGGGGCCGCAACCGGTTGCGGCCCCGTCCAGGGT
>NZ_JBHJVM010000047.1:0-9432 GCF_042264825.1 Isoptericola sp. NPDC056134 | reverse complement strand
GACCGAAGCCGGCTTCGGTCCGCCCCTCTCTATCTCGTGGAATTCGCTTCTCTATCTCGGCGACCGGGGTTCTCTATCTCGCGGGGGAGCGGTGGACTCCCGGACGACGAGGCCGGTGGCGAGGTTGACCCGCCGGGCCATCGGCGTCTCGCCGCGGGCGAGGTCGAGCAGCAGCCGGGTGGCCGTGGTCGCCATCTCGACCAGCGGCTGACGCACGGTGGTGAGCGCGGGCGTGGTCCAGTTCGCGAGGGGCAGGTCGTCGTACCCGACGACGGACAGGTCGCGCGGCACGGAGATGCCGCGCTCCTGCGCCGCCCGGAGCAGCCCGATCCCCTGCATGTCGGACCCGGCGAAGACGGCGGTCGGGCGCTCGGGCAGGTCGAGCAGCTCGCTGCCGGAGCGGTAGCCGGACTCCACCTCGAAGTTCCCCGACCGCACCAGCGCGGGGTCGAAGCCGATCCCGGCCTCCTCGAGCGCCGTGCGGTAGCCGTCGAGGCGTGCGCGGGCGCACAGCATGGTGCCCGGGCCGGAGATCGCGGCGATGCGCCGGTGCCCCAGCTCGAGCAGGTGCCGCGTCGCCGCGAGCCCCCCGCTCCAGTTGTCCGACCCCACCGTGGGCACGTCGGGCGGGGGCTCGCCGTCGGTGTCGATGACGACGTAGGGGATGCCGCGCGTGGTGAGGCGCGGCCGCTGCGAGGAGCTGAGGCTGGCCGCGACGAGCAGCACGCCCAGCGGCGGGCGCGAGAGCGTCGTCTCGAGCCAGGTGGACGGCGGGCGGTGCTTCCCGCCGAGCTCGGACAGGATGACGCTCACCCCGGCGGCCGCGGCGGCGTCCTCCACGCCGCGGATGATCTCCGTGGACCACGCCGAGCCCACCCGGTGGAAGACGAGGTCCACGAGTCCCGCGCCGACCGGTGGGGTCGCTGCCCGGCGACGCCGGTAGCGGTGGCGCTCCAGCGCGGCCTCCACGCGGTCGCGGGTGGCCGGCGCGACGTCGGTCCTGCCGTTCAGCACCTTGGACACCGTGGGCGCGGACACGCCGAGCTCCCGGGCGATCTCGGCGATCGTCGGCGTCGTGCCCTGCGGTGTGGGGGTGCTCATCGTCCGTCCTGTCATGGCGCGGCGTCGCGCTCGATCGATCGACCGCAAGTTTCGGCTCGACCGTACACGACGTCGGGCGTGCTCTCGACGTTTCCAGGTGCCGTGATCAGACCGTGATCGGCCGGGCGCTTGACCATCACCGAAGGCTCCCCCTACTCTCGGCGCAGTTGGAGAACGTTTTCAATGACGAAACTTTCGGATCGTCGGCGCGAGGTTGCGACCGGCGGACCGCACGACGACGTGACGGCTGGGGGACTCATGGCGCAGGCCGCAGGGATGGTGACGACCGTCCCACCGATCGACGACGCACCGTTGTCACCACCACCGCGGGACGAACCGCGGCGGCGGACGCGCACCACGTGGCGCCAGGCGCTGCGCAAGGACTGGCGGCTGTACTCGTTCGTCGTCCTGCCGGTGCTGTTCTTCCTGATCTTCAAGTACGTGCCGATGATCGGGAACGTCATCGCGTTCCGCCGGTTCCGCCCGGGCGGCAGCCCGCTGGGCGACGAGTGGGTCGGCTTCTACTACTTCGACATGTTCATCCACAACCAGCAGTTCTGGCAGGTGTTCGGGAACACCGTGATCCTGGGCCTGCTGACGCTGGTGATCTGCTTCCCGCTGCCGATCGTCCTCGCGCTCATGCTCAACGAGCTGCGCTCGCGGCGCTTCAAGAAGATCGTGCAGACGATCTCGTACCTGCCGCACTTCATGTCGATCGTCATCGTCGCGGGCCTCGTGCTGCAGCTCACCGCCGTGAGCGGCACGGTGAACCAGGTCGTGGAGGCGTTCGGCGGCGACGCGATCGCGTTCATGCAGCAGCCCGACTGGTTCCGCTCCATCTACGTGAGCTCGGAGGTCTGGCAGACCGTCGGATGGGGCACGATCCTCTACCTCGCCGCGCTGACGACGGTGGACGACCAGCTCTACGAGGCGGCCCGGATCGACGGCGCCAACCGCTGGCAGCAGACCTGGCACATCACGCTGCCGGGCATCCGCCCCACGATGATGGTGCTGCTCATCCTCAACATCGGCTCCTTCATGGCGGTCGGGTTCGAGAAGGTCCTGCTGCTGCAGAACCCGCTGATCTACTCCACGGCGGACGTCATCTCGACGTACCTGTACCGCGTGGGCATCCAGTCGGCCCAGTTCTCCTACGGCACGGCGATCGGCCTCTTCGAGGCGCTCATCGGTCTGGTCCTCGTCCTCACCGCGAACTTCGTCTCGCGCCGCACGGTAGGAGCCTCGCTGTGGTGACCGGCATGCCCACCCCCGACCTCGCCGCCGTCCGGACCGAGGCCACGACCGTCAAGGACACGGCCGGGTACCGCACCTTCAAGGTGGTCAACGTCGTCGTGCTGCTCCTGGTGTGCGCCGTGACGCTGTACCCGTTCGTGAACCTCGTGGCGAAGGCGTTCTCCTCGGAGGGCTTCATCGCCGCCGGCGAGGTCAACCTCCTGCCGCGGGGCTTCAACGTCGAGACGTTCCAGTACGTCATGGGCGACGCGATGTTCTGGACCAACTACAAGAACACGGTCGTCTACACGGTGGTCGGCACGTTCGTGTCGATGGCGCTCACCACCCCGTACGCCTACGCCCTGAGCCGCCGCCACCTCAAGGGCCGCACGTTCTTCATCGGCATCGCGGTCTTCACGATGTTCTTCAGCGGCGGCCTGATCCCGAACTACATCCTCGTCGCCGACGTGCTGGGGATGCGGAACACCCTCTGGGCGATCGTGCTGCCCGGCGCCATCTCGGTGTTCAACCTCCTGGTCATGAAGTCGTTCTTCGAGAACTTCCCGAGCGACCTCGAGGAGGCGGCCGCGATCGACGGCCTCACGACGTACGGGATCTTCTTCCGGATCGTGCTGCCGCTGTCCAAGGCGGTGCTGGCCACGATGACCCTGTTCTACGCCGTCGGCCTGTGGAACTCGTGGTTCAACGCCTTCCTCTACCTGGACCAGAAGGAGCTTTTCCCGGTCACCGTCTACCTGCGGAACATGATCGCCGCGGCGTCGCCGGCGGCCGACCCGACGCAGGACGCCGTGCAGATCGGCGCGAACATCCAGTCCGTGACGATGCTGCTCACCGTGCTGCCGATCATCTGCTTCTACCCCTTCATCCAGAGGTACTTCGTCTCCGGCGTGATGCTCGGCTCCGTCAAGGGCTGACGGGCCGGCCATCACCCGCACCGCACGCACCACATCCCGCTCGAGAGCGACGACGCTCGTCACACGAGGAGAAGACATGAGGAACACCCGGATGCGGGCGGCCGTCGCGGCCGTGTCGCTGACCACCCTGGCCCTGGGCCTCTCTGCCTGCGGCAGCGGGGGAGACGACGACGGCGGCGACGGCGCGAGCCCGGACGCGGCCGCCACCATCGACGCGGAGCACTCCGTCGGCGCGATGGAGGACTTCGCGGCGGGCACGTCGTTCAAGGCCACCGAGCCGGTGGAGCTCTCGCTGATGTACCGCGACCACCCGGACTACGAGGTGCAGGACGACTGGTCGGTCTTCCAGCACCTCGAGGACGACCGCAACGTGACGTTCTCCCGCACCGACGTCCCCCTGGCGGACTGGGACCAGAAGAAGGCGCTGCTCATCGGGTCGGGCGAGGCGTCGGACCTCATGCCCGTGACGTACCCGGGCCAGGAGACGCAGTTCGTCTCGGGCGGCGCGATCCTCCCGGTGTCCGACTACCTCGAGTACATGCCGAACTTCGCGCAGAAGGTGGAGGACTGGGGCCTGCAGGACGAGATCGACAACCTGCGCCAGGACGACGGCAAGTACTACATCCTGCCGGGCCTGCGGGAGATCCCCGACGTCCAGTACACGGTGATGATCAACGACGACATGTGGAAGAAGGCGGGGATCACCGAGGACCCTGCCACGTGGGACGAGTTCACCGAGGACCTGGCGAAGGTCAAGGAGGCGAACCCCGGCCTCGACTACGCCTACTCCGACCGCTGGACCGACACCACCACGCTCGGCGCGCTGCTCAACGTCATGGGCCCGAACTTCGGCGCCGCCGGCGGCTGGGGCTACAACAACACCTGGTTCGACCAGGACTCCGGCGAGTACGTCTTCAACGGCACGAGCGACGAGTACAAGCAGCTCCTCGAGACGGTGCACGGCTGGGTCGAGGCGGGCGTCATGGACCCGGAGATCACGCAGTCCGACGACCAGGCCCGGCAGAAGTTCGTGTCCGGCAAGTCCGCCGCCGTCACGAGCAACACGCAGGAGATCACGGCGTACCGCACGGCGATCAAGGACGGCGGGAAGGACATCACCACCCGGCTGCTCACCATCCCGGGCGGCCCGGCGGGCAGCAACCTCGCCGCGAGCCAGCTCTCCAGCGGCCTGATGATCTCCAGCAAGGCGGCGGAGCAGCCGTACTTCAAGGCCCTGCTCCAGTACGTCGACTGGCAGTACTACTCGGACGAGGGCATCGAGTTCGCCCAGTGGGGCGTGGACGGCGAGACGTACTCGAAGGACTCGGACGGCACCCGCACGCTGAACGACGACATCAGCTGGAACGCGATCAACGCCGGCGCGCCGAAGAAGCTCAACACCGACTTCGGCTACAGCAACGGCGTGTTCCTGCTGGCGAACGGGTCCACGCAGGACCTGCTCGAGTCCGTGATGTCGGACGAGGTCAAGGAGTGGACCAGGTCCGTGCTCGACGCCAAGGAGGTGCTGCCGGTGGCCCCGGCGCCGCGCCTCAACGAGATGGAGCTCGAGCAGAACTCGCTGCTCGACACGCAGCTCAAGGACGCCGTCCAGTCCGCGACGGCCGCCTTCATCACCGGCCAGCGCTCGCTCGACGACTGGGACGCGTACGTCGCCGAGATCGAGGGCCTCGGCGCCACGCAGCTGGTCGAGACCGTCAACACCGCCCTGGCGCGCCAGGAGGGCTGAGCCCTGACCACCGTCGTCCCCGACGCGCCCGCCGCCACGCTCTCCGACGCGTGGCGGCGGTGCGTCGGCACCGGCCGCCTCAACCTCGCGCTGCGTCAGGACTACCAGGACTCGCTCGCCGTGGTGCAGCGGGAGATCGGGTTCCGCCACGTGCGGGGCCACGGCCTGCTGTCCGACGACGTCGGGATCCACCGTCCCTACGACGCGGCGGGCCACCGCGGCACGCGGTACGCGTTCACCTACGCCGACCAGGTCCTCGACGCGTGGCTCGCGCAGGGCATCCGGCCGTTCCTCGAGCTCGGGTTCATGCCGTCGGCGCTCGCGTCGGGGGAGCAGACCGTGTTCTGGTGGAAGGGCAACGTCACGCCGCCGCGCGACCACCGCGAGTGGGCGGCGCTCGTCCAGGCGGTGCTGCGGCACGCGATCGACCGCTACGGCCTCGAGGAGGTGCGGCGGTGGCCGGTCGAGGTGTGGAACGAGCCGAACCTCGTGCAGTTCTGGGAGGGCGCGTCGCAGGAGGCGTACCTCCGGCTCTACGAGGTCACCGCGGCCGCCGTGAAGGAGGTCGACGCCGACCTGCAGGTGGGCGGGCCGGCGATCTCCCCCGGCGCGGACGAGTGGTGGGCACCGTTCGCGGAGTTCGTCGAGCGCCGGGACGTCCCGGTGGACTTCATGTCCTTCCACGCCTACACGAGCGGGCCCGCGCAGCACGTGCCGTTCGGCACCTACCAGACGCTGCGGCATCCCCGGAACCTGCTGGACCAGTTCGCCGCCCCGGCGAAGCTGCTGGCGGGCACCCGCCTGGAGGGGCTGCCCGCCCACGTCACCGAGTTCAGCACCAGCTACCGCCCGGACAACCCCGTGCACGACACGGCCTACCAGGCGGCGTCGCTGGCGCCCGTGCTCTCCGAGGGCGGCGACCTCGTCGACTCCTTCTCCTACTGGACGTTCTGCGACGTCTTCGAGGAGGAGAACGTGCCGACGTCGGTCTTCCACGGCGGCTTCGGGATGCTGGGGCACCGGCAGCTGCGCAAGCCGGTGTTCCACCTCTACGCCTTCATGGCGCGGATGGGCGGGGACGTGCTGCACCGGGGCCTGGACCACCTGGTGACGCGCGACGGCGGCGGCCGGGTGACGGTGCTGGCCTGGCAGCCCGTGGGCGGCACCGACGACGCCTCGGAGGCGGACCGGCACGAGCTGCGGCTGAGCGTCCCGGTCGGCGGCGCCGCGGTGCGCCGGGCGTCGGTGCACCGCTCGCGCGTGAACGACGACGAGGGCAACGCGTTCAGCGCGTGGCGTCACCTGGGCCGTCCGGCGTCGCCGACCGCGCGGCAGCTCGACCTGCTGCACGAGGCGTCCGTGCCGGGGCGCTCGCACACCTCGCTCGAGGTGTCGGGCGGCCGGGTCGACCTGGCGCTCACGCTCGCCCGGCACGAGGTGACGCTGGTGGAGATCGACCCGGTGCACGACGAGACGCCGTCCTGGCTCGACGACGCACGGATCCTCGGTCGAGAGCACAGCCGAGAGCAGGACCGCGCCGGGGAGGTGTCCTGATGGCGGCGGCGGCCGGGGCGCCCCGTGAGTTCGGGGACGGCGTCCTGGGCCGGATCACGGCTCGCGTCTACTGGTACGCCGTCGTGGGGGCGCTCGTCGCCCTGGGCTGCGTGCCCACGCTGGTGCTGCTCGCGCTCCTGGACCGGTCCACCGGCAACGCGCTGCTGGTGCCGCTGTGCCTGGTGCCGGCGGCCCCGTTCCTGGCCGCGGGGCTCTTCGCCCTGCACGCGCGGGCGGGTGCCGACGAGCCCGTGCCGGGCCGCACGTTCGTGCGCGGACTGCGGCTGGGCTGGCTCGACGCGCTGCGGCTGTGGGTGCCGGCGACGGCGGTGCTCGGCGTCGTCCTCACGTCGGTGCTGCACCGCGAGGCCGCCGGCATCTCCGCGGCCTACGCCGTCGTGCTCGGCCTGGTCGGGCTCGGCGTGCTGCTCTGGGCGGTGCAGGCGCTGGTGCTCGCGTCCCTGTTCTCCTTCCGGGCCCGCGACGTGGCCCGGCTGTCCGCCTACTACCTGGGCCGGCGGCCGCTCGTCGCCGTCGGCCTGCTCGCGCTCGTCGTCGTGGCGGGCGGCGTGGTGTGGGTGGCGGGCGAGCTGGTGCTCGCCGTCGTCGCCGCCGCGTGGCTCGCCTTCCTGCTGCGCGTCGCGCAGCCCGTGCTCGACGACGTCCGCGCACGCTTCGTCGCCTGACCCGCATCACCGACCTCCGGAGGAAACGTCGTCATGTCCGCCCACCTGCCCGCCGGACGCAAGATCCGCTACGGCGGCGACTACAACCCCGAGCAGTGGCCGCGGGAGGTGTGGGAGGCCGACCACGCCGCGTTCGACCTGGCGTCGATCGACACGGTGACGCTCAACGTCTTCTCCTGGGCGACGCTGCAGCCCGACGAGGACGCGTACGACTTCGCGCTGCTCGACGCGATCGTCGAGCGCGCCGTGGCCGCGGGCCGCGACGTCGTGCTCGCGACGTCGACCGGGGCGCTGCCGCCGTGGCTCGCCCACCGCCACCCCGAGGTGGAACGCACCGACTTCCAGGGCCGGCGGCACGTGTACGGGCAGCGGCACAACGCGTGCCCCAGCTCGCCGGTGTACCGGCGGCTGTCGGCAGAGCTCGCGGGGCGCCTCGCCGAGCGCTACGCGGGCACGCCCGGGCTGGTCGCGTGGCACGTGGGCAACGAGTACGGCGGGTTCGACGGCGGCTGCTGGTGCGACCTGTGCGCCGCGGGCTTCCGTGAGTGGCTGCGCGCGCGGTACGGCACGCTGGAGCGCCTGAACGACGCCTGGAACGCGGCGTTCTGGTCGCACACGTTCAGCGACTGGGAGCAGGTCGTGCCCCCGAACATGCTTAGCGAGCACTGGCGCGGGCCGGACCACACGGCCTTCCAGGGCATCACGCTCGACTACCGGCGGTTCATGTCCGACGCGATGCTGGCGAACTATCGCGACGAGAAGGCGCGCATCCGCGAGCACGACGCGACCACGCCCGTCACGACCAACTTCATGGGCATGTTCCGGCCGATCGACTACCACCGCTGGGCCGAGGACCTCGACTTCGCGTCGTGGGACAACTACCCGCCCGGCCAGCGGGAGCACGCCCGCATGGCCCTGGCCCACGACGTCATGCGCGGGCTCAAGGACGGCGCGCCGTTCTGGGTCATGGAGCAGACGCCGACCATGACCGCCTCCCGCGACGTCAACCCGGTGAAACGACCCGGCGTGCTGCGGCTGTGGTCGTGGCAGGCGGTGGCGCACGGCGCGGACGCCGTCCTGTACTTCCAGATGCGGCAGTCGAAGGGGGCGTGCGAGAAGTACCACGGCGCCGTCCTCGACCACGCCGGCCGCACGGACACCCGCGCGTTCCGGGAAGTCGCGGCCCTCGGCGCCGAGCTCGACGCGCTGGGCGACGCCGTCCTCGGGGCGCGCACCCCGGCCCGGGTGGCGCTGCTCTTCGACTGGGACTCGTGGTGGGCCGCGGAGATGACGGACGGCTTCAACCGGCACGCGCGCTACGTCGACACGGTGCTCGCCTACTACCGCGCGCTGTGGCAGGCGGGGGCGCAGGTGGACGTCGTGCGGGTCACCGCGGACCTGGCCCGCTACGACGTCGTGCTCGCGCCCATGCTGCACGTGCTCAAGGGCGACGTCGCCGAACGGCTGGAGGGCGTGGTCGCGCGCGGCGGCTCGGTGCTCGCGTCGTACTGGTCCGGCCGTGCGGACGAGGACGCGAACGCGTTCCTCATGGACGCCCCCGGCCCGCTCGGTCGGCCGTTCGGCGTGCGCGTCGAGGAGACGGACTCCGCCGAGCCGGGCGTCACCAACCCCGTCACCCTGAAGGACGGCACGGGCGACGACGTCGTCTCCGACGCCGCGCTCGTCTTCGAGGTGCTCGTGCCGCAGGGCGCGGAGGTGGTCGGCACGTACGGCTCGGAGTTCTACGCGGGCACGCCCGCGGTCACGCGCCACCGCCCCGGAGGCCCGGACGACGGGGAGGACGGCGGCGAGGCCTGGTACGTCGCGACCGCCCTCGACGACGCCGGCACGGGCTGGGTGGTGCGCCGCGTCCTCGCCCGGCACGGCCTCGTCGGGCCCTACGCCGACGCCGAGGACGTCGAGCTGGCGGTCCGCGAGGGCGCCGACGGCGCGCGGACGGCGTTCGTCCTGAACCACGCCGGCGTCGCCGTCGACGTCGCCGCCCATGCCTCGGGCACGGACCTGCTCACCGGTCGCCGGATCGAGGCGGGGGAGCCCCTTCACCTGGAGCCGACCGACGTCGTCGTCCTCCGCGAGGACCCGCCGAGATAGAGAAGCCGGACCCGCGAGATAGAGAAGGGACGGACCGAAGCCGCTTTCGGTCCGTCCCTTCTCT
>NZ_JBHJVM010000046.1:0-10371 GCF_042264825.1 Isoptericola sp. NPDC056134 | reverse complement strand
CGGTCGCGGCGCCCCCGGCCTCTCTATCTCGGCGAGTCGGGTTCTCTATCTCGGCAACGGAGCGTCCGCGACGACGCGGCCGTCGTCGAGCACCAGGCGGCGGCCGCGGAAGCGCTCGCGCATCAGGCGGTCGTGGGAGACGAGGACGAGGGTGCCGTCGAACTCCGCGAACGCCCTCTCCAGCTCCTCGACGAGCGCCGGGGAGAGGTGGTTGGTCGGCTCGTCCACGAGCAGCACGTCCGTCGTGGTGGTGACGACCCGCGCCAGCTCGAGGCGCGACTGTTGCCCCTGGGACAGCTCGCGCACCGGCCGGGGCAGGTCGTCGGGGCGGAACAGGCCCGTGGCGAGCAGCGCCTCCGCGTGCTCCTCCAGGTCGCCGGGACGCCCGGCGGCGAAGGCGTGCAGCACGGTGCGGCCGTCGTCCGAGGCGGACGCGCCCGTCTGCCGCAGGTGCCCGACGGCGCCCTCGGCCCGGGCCGTCCCGGCGTCCGGCCCGACCTCGCCCGCGATCACCCCGAGCAGCGTGCTCTTGCCCGCACCGTTCGGCCCGGTCACCAGCACGTGCTCGCCGGCGGCCACCGTGAGGCGGGGGACCGAGAGCCGGCCGCGCACCTCGACCCCGTCGAGCTCGACGGTCCCTTCGCCCCCGCCGTCGCCGACGGGCGCCGCGGTGGCGACGTCCGTCCGGAACACGGCGCGGTCGGCGGGCCGCGCGGCCGGGTCGTCGGTGAGGCGCCGCACCCGCTCCTTGGCGTTGCGGATGCGCCCGGTGGCGCCGTGCGCCCGTGACCGCAGGCGGAACGCCCCCGACCCGAACGACGCGATGGGGACCTTGCGCGGGATCTGCTCCATCGCCTCGACGTTGGTGGCCGCGATCCGCCGCTGCCGGTCGAGGTCCGCGCGCCACCGCTCGTACGCCAGCCGCAGCTGCTCGCGCTCGGCCTCCTTCGCCGCGAGGTACCCCGACCACCCGGTGCCGTAGCGCCGCGCGCGACCGCCGTCGACCTCGACGAGCGTCGTCGTGAGGTCCGCGAGGAACGCGCGGTCGTGGGTGACGGCGACGACGGTGCCGTCGTGCGCCCGCAGCCGCTCGGTGAGCCAGTCGAGGGCGTCGTCGTCGAGGTCGTTGGTGGGTTCGTCGAGCAGCAGCAGCTCGGGGTCGGCGGCGAGCGTCGCCGCCAGCGCGAGGCGCGAGCGCTCGCCGCCCGACAGGGTGCCGAGCGCCCGGCCGCGGTCCAGGCCGGGCAGCCCGAGGCGGTGGAGCGCGACGTCGACGCGGCGGTCGGCGCCGCGGCCGTCGCGGGCGTCGAAGCGCGCGGTGAGCTCCGCGTACCGCCGCAGCGCGTCGTCCAGGGCGGCACCGCCGAGCGTACCGAGCCGGTCCTCGAGCGCGGCGACCTCCGCCGCCAGCGCGCGCACGTCCGCCAGCACGACGTCGATCGCCTGAGCGACGGTGCTGCTGGGCGGGAGGTCGAGCGTCTGCGGCAGGTGTCCGAGCCCGCCCGGGGCACGCACGACGCGCGTGCCGTTCTGCGGCTCCAGAAGGCCGGCGACGACGGCCAGCAGGGTGGACTTGCCGGAGCCGTTGTCGCCGACGACGCCGACGCGCTCGCCCGGCGAGACGGTCAGGGACAGGCGGTCGAGCACCACGCGGTCGGCGTAGCGCAGGGTGATGTCGGTGAGGGTGAGCTGTGACGGGTCCACGGGCGGGACTCCTTCCGTCGCCGGCGTCGGCGGTCGTGGAGGACGGCGGGCGTGCGAACGCCGACGCGGAGCAGTGTCGTCCGACCTGCTCGACGCGTCGGCGTCGGTGTGCTCACAGAGTTCCCATCGCGCTGCACCCTACGCACCACCGCCCCGCGCCGCCAGAGAATTGTGGCGAGCGGGGGATCACCAGGTCAGCGCGACCGGTCCCATGAGACCCGACGGGCGCCGGTCGCCCTCGTAGTAGTTCGCGGCGCTGTTGCTCACCAGCACGTCGAGGGTGCGGGTGCCCGGGGCGAGCACGCCGAGGTCCACGACGTACGGTGCGGACGGCGCGTGCCCGACGACGACGCCGTCCACGCTGACCGTCGCGGCCTCGCCCACGACGCCGAGCTCCAGTCGTGCGGCGCCCGCGCCGTCCGGCACGTCCACCTCGGCCGAGTAGCGCACGGACCCGGAGAGCCGGCGCAGGCCGGGAACCCGGGTCCAGTCGCCGAGCCCCACGTGCGCGGGCACGACGGCGTCCGGGTCGTCCGCGAACGCGTCCGGGTCGCCGAGCACGCGCTCGACCGTGCCGCGCCAGCCGGTGACCTCGAGGCGGTGCCCCGCCGCCGGGCCGACCGGGGCGACGGGGTGCCCGACGGCCGGGACCAGAGCCAGGGTGCGGCGGCGCTCCAGCTCCAGGAGCACGCGGCCGTGGTCGTCGCGCTCGACGGCGTGCCGGGTGTCGGTGAAAGGGTCCCACCAGCACGCGTCGTCGGGGACGGACGGCAGCCGCAGCCAGGTGCGGATCGGCGCCTCTCCCTCGTGGAAGGCGACGTACCCCGCTCCGTCGGAGAGCACCACGGCCCGCAGGTCGGGCGCGGCGGGCTCGGCGTCCACCACCGGGGCGCCCGCCGCGCGCAGCCGCTCCTTCAGCCTGACGACGTCGAGCGCGGCGGCGTCGGGTACGTCGTCCGGGTCGAGCAGGACGACGTACCCCGCGGCCGCGCGCTCGTCGTCGCGGTCCACGTACCCGAAGTCGACCTGCGCCTCCAGCAACGCACGCACCACCGGGCCCGACGGCGCGGCGTCGGGGCGGCTCAGCAGGCCGACCGGCCAGACCGGCGGCGCGTCGTCGAGCAGCTGCGCCACCCGCCGCACGTACCCGACCAGCGGCGGCAGGTGCGGCCACCAGGAGTTCCACCGGCCCAGGTCGGGCTCGCTCTCGAACGCCCGCCCGCCGCGCACGGAGGAGAAGAACGCGTGCAGCACGGGCGTCGTCACCCCGCGCGACAGGTACCAGTCCAGCAGCCAGCGCGCCTCGTCGAGGCTGAGACGCCAGCCGTACGCACCGAGCACCTCGGTCACCGCCGGCACCCCACCGCGGGCCCTGGCGGCGCTCGCCGCGACCTTCGGCGCCGTGCTCTCGGGGCCGTCGATGCCGCTGGTCGCGGCATCGTCGCCGGGCAGCACCCAGCGCCACACCGTGTCCTGCCCGGGCCAGTGCAGCCGCGCGGCGGTGGCCAGGTCGTCCGGCTCGGCCGGGTGCCCGGTCAGCGCGAGGCCGTGCGCGGCGCACCACGCGGCCTGCGCGTCGTAGTACACGCGGTGCAGCCGCGCCCGGACGGCGTCGTCCCAGTCACGCACGAACCCCGTGGCGTCGGGGTCCGTGCCGCCTGGGCGCGTGCCCTCGCCGTCCCACAGCTCCGGCAGCCGGCGCAGCACGTCGGCGACGTCGACCTCCAGGGCGGCGGCGACCTCCGCCTCCAGCCCCGGCGTGTACGGGCGGGCGAGCGGCCGGTGCCCGCGGCCCAGCAGGAACGGCTCGTCGGTGAACATCGCGACCACCGTCGTGCCCAGGTGCTCCCCGAGCGCGGCGGCGTAGGCGTCGTGCGTCAGCTCCAGGAACGCCGCGACGGCGTCCGGGTTCAGCAGGTCCGCCGCGGGCGGCGCGAGCGCCGACCCGTCGTCCTGCTCCGCGTGCGCCCCGCGGATCGTGCCCCCGCTGGCCGCGTCGAACACCGCCGTGACGCGCCACGCGCCGGGCGGCAGGTCCAGCCGCACCAACCCCGGCGCGCGCACCGGCAGCAGCACGGCGTCGTCGCCGACGACGCCGCCCGCGCCGTCCGACCGTCGTCCGACGACGGCGAGCAGCCGCGCGTCGAGGTCGCGGCCCAGCGCGGGGCGCCAGTACCCGGCGTCCGCGGGATCGTCGCTCGGCGCGCCGGCCGGCACCTCGACGTCATGCGTCACCGGCACCAGGCACCGGGCGGCGGACGCCGGGTCACGCGCCACGACGGCGCCGTTGGCGGAGCCGGACGGGTACGACGCCTCGTCGTAGAGCATCACCGCCAGCCCCAGCCGGGCGCACTCGTCGACCGCGACGCGCACGAGCCGCAGGAACTCGTCCGTCAGGTAACCCACCCGCCGGCTCAGCCCGACGCGCGCGCTCAGGGTCACGCCGACGAACCCCGCCTCCGAGATCTCCTGGAGCTGCGCGACCACGCCGGCGTCGTCCAGGTCGTCGTTCCAGAACACGAACGCGTACGGCCCCACCGGCCCGTCACCGGGCAGGCGCGGGTGCGGGTCCGTCATCCGTCGACCCGCACCACGCGCACGGCGCCGGCGGGCACGGTGAGGCTGCCCTCGACGGTGTCGCCGCTCAGCAGCTCCGTGCCGGCCACCGGGGCGTCCGCCGTGCCGAGCGTCGCGTCGGCGTCCGTGTGGTTGATGGCGAAGAGCCACGATGTCGCGGCACCGGTCGCGCCGTCGTCGGCCCACCGCCGCACGACCTCCACGCCCGCCGGCGCGACGACGTCCGGCCTCACGCCGGCCTCGGCCACCAGCCGCTCGGCGAGCGCGCCCAGGCCTGCGTCGTCGAGCCTCGTCGCGACGTACCACGCCCGACCCGCCCCGACCTCGCGCCGGGTGACCGCCGGGCGCCCGGCGAGAGCGCCGTCGTCGTACGACGCGACCACCTCGGTGCCGTCGGCGACGTGCGTCTTCTCGGTCCACAGGTCCGCCGTGGCCTCGCCCCCGACGGCCTTGCCGACCACGCGGACCGACTCGGGCTGCTGCAGCGGGTGGAACTCCTCGGTGCGCACGCCGAGCAGGTCGCGGAACGCGCCCGGGTAGCCGCCGAGGCGCACGTGGTCGTGCTCGTCGACGATGCCGGAGAAGTAGGTGACGACGACGGTCGCCCCGCGCTCGGCGGCGGCGGCCACGTTCGCGGCGTCGTCGTCCGTGACGACGTACGTCGTGGGCAGCACGACCAGGTCGTAGCCGTCGAGGTCGGCGCCCGGCGGCACGAGGTCGGTCGTGACGCCGAGCCGCCAGAGCGCCCGGTACCAGGCCTGGACCTGGTCCATGTAGCGCAGGTCCTGCGTGGGGTGCGAGTCGAGCTCCGACCCCCACCACGACGGGTAGTCGACGACGACGGCCGCGCGCGACCGCACCCGCGAGCCGCGCACCTCGCCCAGCGCCCGCAGCGCGCGGCCGAGCGTCACGACGTCGCGCCAGACGTCGGAGTCCCGGCCGGCGTGGGGCACCATCGCCGAGTGGTACTTCTCGGCGCCGGCCCTCGACTGGCGCCACTGGAAGAACATCACCGCGTCCGCGCCGCGGGCCACGTGCTGCAGCGAGTTGCGCAGCATCTCGCCCGGGGCCTTGGGCGTGTTGCGCGGCTGCCAGTTCACGGCCGACGTCGAGTGCTCCATGAGGATCCACGGCGCGCCGCCCGCGACGCCCCGCGTGAGGTCGGCGGAGAACGCGAGGTCCACATGCCGCTCGGGGTCCGCGGGGTACGTGTAGTGGTCGTTCGCGACGACGTCGAGCTCCGGCGCCCACGAGAAATAGTCCATGCCACGGCAGTGCGCCGTCGCCATGAGGTTGGTCGTGACGGGCACGTCGGGCGTGATCTCCCGCAGCGTGTCGCGCAGGTCGAGGTAGTAGTCGAGCAGCGCGTCGGAGGAGAACCGGTGGAAGTCGAGCTGCTGCGTCGGGTTGGCGAACGTCGGCGCGACCAGCGGCGGCAGCACGTCGTCGAACGACCCGTAGCGCTGCGACCAGAAGGCGGTGCCCCACGCCTCGTTGAGGGCGTCGACCGTGCCGTAGCGCGCGCGGAGCCAGTCGCGGAACGCCGCCGCGGCGGAGTCCGAGTAGTCGCGCGACACGTGGCAGCCGATCTCGTTGTCCACGTGCCAGACGGCGAGCGCCGGGTGGTCGCGGTAGCGCTCGGCGATGCGGGTGGTCATGCGCAGCGCGTAGTCGCGGTGCACGGGGTGGGTGACGGCGTAGGCCTGGCGGCCGCCCTGCTGCAGCACGGTGCCGTCGGCCAGCCGGGGGAGGATCTCGGGGTGCTGGCGGGTGAGCCAGGGCGGCGGCGACGCGGTGGCGGTGGCGAGCGCGACCCGGATGCCGGCCGAGTGCAGCCGGTCCATCGTCTCGTCGAGCCAGGCCCAGTCGAGCTCACCCTCGCGCGGCTCGATCGTGGCCCAGGAGAAGATCGCCACGCTGAGGATCGTGACGCCCGCCTCGCGCATGAGCTCGAGGTCCTCGAGGCGCACGTCCTGCGGCCACTGCTCAGGGTTGTAGTCGCCGCCGAAGCCGAGGCCGTCGAGGCCGGCGTTCCAGGGGCGGGGGATCGGGGTGGACTCCGGTGTCGTGCGTCGTCGCATGACCCGAGTCTGTCATGTATCGATTCAACGGGGAAGCGCTTGCCGACGACCGTGTCGCCTCGCCACCGCGGCCGCGCTGCGCACGGCCGGGCACGACGTCGAGGTGACCGTCGAGGTCAAGGTTGATAAGACCGCCACGCCAGGTCGAGATTCGCGCGTACCCGACGAGGATGCTCATGGCGCCAGGCCGTACCGAAACCCCTGACGAAGGTTTTGAGCCAGCGGGGTTTTGACGCGGTGTTTTGAACGGCGCGTCGACGGCGTGCTGTTGAGCGACGAGCGGTGGTTCACTAACGGTCGGTTCTGGACGGACGCTGCGGGCGCGGGCGACGTATTCACCCGGCTCGTCGGATCCGGGGCTCGGAAGCGGCGACTACAGGCCGCGCATCTTCGTATCGGCGAGGCTGCGCTCGTTCGCCGGCCGGGACAAGCTACGCACGGCGGCCGTGGCAGGAAGCACGGAGACCAGGAGGACCAACGGGCCGAACGGCAACACCGCGCCGGCGGCCACCAAGGCCATGAGGCAGGCGGCACTAACGGCTGCGAATGTGAGACGCCATCTGCCGGCGCGTACACCGGCCACGGTGGTAAGCACGATTGCCATCAGCACGATGACGAGTGCGGCCCACGCCGTCCCGGACTCGAAGACACCACCGGATCGGTACGCCTCGAAGTCATCAACCTGGTTGCGCGCGTAGGCGAGATCCTCAAGTCGGAAGGTGTCGCGCCATGCGAGGGCGTTATCGCACATTAACCACGTTCCGGCCATCACAGCGACGATCACGGCACCTGTCCCCACGGCGGCCCACCGCTCCTGCGTCGCGTCCATGACCGTCCCCATCTCTCGCGGTGGACCCGAATACTCGCACGGCCGTCCCGCCCGCTGTCGTCAGGTCGAGGGATGAAACGAGGTCGACGCGGTCGGGTCGTGGGGCACGACGACGATCTGGACGTCGTCCTCGTAGATCACGCGCCCCGGGTCGTCCGACTCGACCCGGACGCATTCCACACCATGCGCCTCGAGGATCGCCAGGTAGGGCGGAACCCGCTCGATGAGGTGGGTTGCTGACTCCTTGAACCACGCCGTGGCGCGCGGGTTCGCGGTCACGTCGTAGATGGTGGGGTCGGTGTCCGTTGGGTTCGGGTAGGCGGCGTTGTACCAGTCGTTCCCTGCCCGCCACGTCGCATGCTCGTCGGGCGTGAGACGTTCCGCGTACCCGAGGATGTTGGTGAGCACGAAGACGCCGGTGTGTACACCGCGCTTGCCGGGGAGTGGCGACTGGAAGCGGACGAACATGACCGCATCTCACCACGAGCTGCGCCTCACGGAGCTCCCGCCGGCCTGCCAGCAACGTCCGCTCGCGTCGGGTGTCGGAGACATGCAGAACCGGATTCTGGCGCACCTCAGCATCGGTCGGTTCTGACAGAGTTCGTCCTCACTACTCATCGGTGACGCGCCGCCCTGCGAGGCAGCGTCCTCGCTGCTCTCCGCAGCGACAGTCAGTCGCTGACGTCGATCGGAGCGAAGGGGTTCTTGGCGCAGCCGATGCTCGGATCGAGCTCACAGATCGTCTTGGCGCCCTGGAGGCTGAGGGACACCTCCGCCTTGCCGGCTGGGATGTCTGCGGGGATCCGGACGGTTCCTTGAGCAGCTCCGTCGCTGCTCGGATCCAGCACTCCGAGGGCGGCGCTGTAGCGGCCCATGGCCGGGTCGCTATCGGGCATCTCGGACATGATCGAGACCGCGTAGCGTGCGCGGTCCGGCATGCGCGACTCGCAGTCCACGCCGGCTTCTCGCCCGGTGGTCTCGACGTGCAGCTCGTCGCCGGGTGCGACGCGTTGCGGAGTGACGACCGGGTCCTCCGGTCGGCAGTACGCCGTGCGATCGACGGCAGCCTCGAGGGTCGCGCAGCCCGAAGCCGTGGCGATGGAGAGAAAGAGGATGGCCCCGAGCGTCCACCGGGAGGCGGTGTGGAGATGCGTGCCCCGCATCGGAACCGACCCGAGAGTCTCGACCACGTCACCATCCCTCCGGGGAATCATGCATCTGATGCACGAAACCTAGGGTGACCTGCGGTGAGGCAGCAAGAGTCGACCAGTGGACGGCACACGCGAGACGTGAGAATGGCCCTGCTGACCTGTGGCGACGTCGTCATCGCACACAGGTGCGAGCTCTTGCATCTGATGCAACTCGACGCTTTCATGCCGATGGCCTCCGCTATGTTGAATAGGTCATGTTTGCCCGCTTTGAGGTGCTCTAAGCCCTGATGGCCGGCACCCACCGGTCTCGGTGGGCGGCGCCCCGAGCGCAGGAGCGCGGTCGGCAGGCGGGCGCTGCGGCTCAGCCGACGCCGGTCGTGGACTCGCGGACGACGAGCTCGGGCTGGAACGTCACCTGCTCGACGACGTCGTCCGGGTCCAGCAGCAGGTCCGCCGCGCGGTGGCCGAGCTGGTGCGTCGGCTGGCGCACCGACGTCAGCGGCGTGGCCAGCTCGCCTGCGAAGGTGACGTCGTCGTACCCCACGACCGCCATGCCGGACGGCACGGGGACGTCGGCGGCGCGGAGCGTGCGTAGGGCCCCGAGGGCGGTGAGGTCGTTGACGCACATCGTGGCCGTCGGGCGCTCGGCGAGCGCGAGCACCTGCTCGGTGCCGGTCTGGCCGCCGTCGGCGTTGAGGGTGGAGATCGTGATCTCGACCAGCGCCTCGACGGGGTCGAGGCCGAGCTCCACGAGCGCGTCGTGCAGGCCGGCGCTGCGGTCGGCGCACTGGCGGATGGTGTGCGGGCCGTTGAGGAAGGCGATCCGCTCGTGCCCGAGGTCGACGAGGTGGCGCGCGGCGGCGGCGGCGCCCGCGCGGTCGTCGACGGCCACCGACGACAGCGTGTCGACCGGCGACGGGCGGTCGAGCAGTACCACCCGCAGCCCCCGGGCGCGGAGGGTCTCGAGGTGCTCGAGGTCCTGCGTGGCCGGCACGACCATGACGCCCTGCACGCCGTGCTCCTCGAAGAGGCGCAGGTAGCGGGCCTCGCGCTCCGGCTTCTCGTCGGAGCTGGCGAGCATGAGGGTGTAGTCCGCCTCCTCGAGGCGGTCCTCGATGCCGCGCGCCACGTCGGTGAAGAACGGGTTGGAGACGTCGAGCACGATGGCGCCCGCCGTGGTGATGGTGCCGGCGCGGAGCTGGCGCGCGGACCCGTTGGGCACGAACGCGAGGTCGTCGATGGCGGCGAGCACCCGCTCGCGCGTGGCCGGGGAGACGCGGTCCGGACGGTTGAGCACGTTCGAGACCGTGCCGACCGACACCTTGGCCTGGCGCGCGACGTCGCTGATCGACGCGCGGCGGCGGGGGGCGGTCGTCGTCATGGGCTGCTCCTCGGGTTCGGGCGCGTCGTCGCGCCTGGGCTCCAGCGTAGAGGTACCTGGGTGCCGGCCTGGTTGCTGCCCGGCGCCGTCGCGTGTTGCTAGGTTTCATGCTATGAACCGTTTCACCGACGACGGCGCAACGACGCACGTCTGTTTCGTGTCCCGCGTACGACGCGACCGCCTCGACGAGTACAAGGCAGCGCACGCCGCCGTCTGGCCCGAGATGCTCGAGGCGCTGGCAGAGACCGGCTGGCACGACTACCGCCTGTTCCTCGGCGCCGACGGCCTGCTCGTCGGCGTCCTGCGTACCGATGACTACGAGCGAGCCCAGCGCGACATGGCCGCCCGCGAGGTGAACGAGCGCTGGCAGGCCGCCATGAAGGACTTCTTCGAGCCCGCCGAGGGGCGCCCCGACGAGGGCTTCGTCCAGCTCGAGGAGGTCTTCCACCTGGAGTCCCAGCTCGACGCCGCACGCCGCGCCGACTGACCGCCCGCGACCTGTCAGGACCACGCGCACGTACACCTGCTCTTGGGCCCTGACAATTCCCAGTGCGGCGGGTTCAAGCGGTCGTCGCAACACCTGATCTGGTGAGGGGTGTTGGGATGGGTGACGGGACGAAGGTCGTGCGGAGTGTGGAGCGCGCGTTT
>NZ_JBHJVM010000045.1:0-10500 GCF_042264825.1 Isoptericola sp. NPDC056134 | reverse complement strand
GGCACGGACCGTAGCCGGCTACGGTCCGTGCCCTCTCTATCTCGGCGGGTCGCCTCTCTATCTCGGCGGGGGTCAGACCGCCTTGCTGCTGACCCGGATGAACGTCGGGTTCGACTGCCAGATGCTGCGCTTGACGACGCCGACGCGCGGGTTGCCGGCGTCGATCTGCTTGCCGTCGCCGATGTAGATGGCGACGTGGCCGGGCGACCAGATCAGGTCGCCGGGCTTGGCGTTCTTGCGCGAGACCTTCGTGCCGACGTGCTTCTGCGCGGACGACGTGCGCGGCAGCTTCTTGCCGATCGCCTTCTTGTACACGTAGGAGGTGAAGCCCGAGCAGTCGAACGAGCTCGGACCGGTGGCGCCGGAGACGTAGCGGGCGCCGACCTTCGTCTTCGCGATCGCCACGACAGGAGAGCCGGGCTTCTTCGCGGTGGTCGTCACGGTGCGGCTGGACTTCGCGAGCAGCCTCGAGCCGCTCGGGTCCACCACCACGCGGACCTTGTTCTTGCCGACCTTGTGCATGGGCCAGCTCGGGTTGAACGTCGCCTTGCCGTGCCGGATCGTCTTGGTCGACTTGACCTTGCCGTTGATGACGAGCTTCGCCTTCCCGGCGATCGTCTTGCCGGCACGCTTGGCGGTGACGGTGTACACGGGGCGCTTGGACTTCCCCGAACCCTTGATCAGCGTCGTCTTGGTGGCCTTGAGGCTGACGGACGGCCGGGGCTTCGACGACGTCGAGGCCGCCTGGACCGCCGTGGCGGCCGGGGCCGCCGAGGCGTGGGGGGCGACGGCGACAAGACCGCCGCCGGTGAGGGCGCCGGCGACGGCGAGGGCGATGATCGCCCGGCGGGGCCGGCGAGCGGCCACGGCGGCGGTGCCGGGGCGCGCGGGGGCAGGGGACATGGACATGGGGCGTGACCTCCAGCCTGCGAGATGAGCTGTCGGGTGAGGCCGAGATCGTTGGCCCGCCACCAAGGTGGCTGAACCCCAAGGCCGGGAGCGTCCGGGCGGTGTGCCCGGGCGGCCGGCCGGAAGTGGGTCTCCCGCTGCTGCCGTGAGTTTCGTGGTCACCGGGACGCCGGCAGCACTCGGCTGCGTCCCGGTCGGCCGGCACCCGTTGCTAGGTGCGGTCGAGGGACGCTAACCCTGAGGACCCGTCGAGGTCACGTTCCGATAACAGGTCCGGCGTGTCGGTGGCGCGGGGGTCGACAGGCATCGGCGCTGGACGAGTCCGGTCAACACAGGCCGAACCGGACGCCGTGCCGTGATACCAGATGTGACGAAGGTCACTGTAAGAATCCACCCGTGGGGGGATATCAGAGACGTCGACCGGTCCGTGCGTCCGACCACGGTCGCAGGCTCAGCGCAGCAGGTCGGCCGTCCCCGGCGAGGCGGAGACCGCGACGCACAGCCCAGTGCGGTCGCCGGCCGCCCAGCCGTCCTCGGACGGGGTGAGGACGACGAAGGTCGGCCCCTCGTCCTCGCGGCCCGCGGCACCCAGCAGCCCGGGCCCGCAGTCCGCGGAGGCCTTGCGCACCAGCGCGTCGTGACCGGGCCACACCGCGCCCGCCGCGGAGTCCGTGCGCCCCACCACCTGCGCCCCGTGCTCGCTCGCGCACGGCACGACGGTCACCCGGCCGACGTCGCCGGGAGGCAGCTCCCGCAGGCACGACCCGAGCACGAGCTGCGCCGCGTTCACCTCGCGCGCCCCGGTCACCGCGGCCGGCACGGGGGCGGTCGCCCGGTCGCGCGCCGTCGCGACCCCGATCGCCACGGCGCCGCCGACGACCGCGAGCGCCACCACCGCCACGGCCGCACGACCCGCGACGCGGCGCGCCCGAACCGTGCCGGCGACCCCCGCCCGGGGCGTACCCGGCACGGCGTCGCCGGGCGCGGGCGCGGCGTCGTCGTCGCCGGTGCCCGGCAGGCCCAGGCCGGTGAGGCCGTCCGCCGGCAGCGCGCCCGCCGGCGTCGGCGCGGCGAAGACGGGCTCCGCGGGCGGCGGGGCGGAACCGGGTGCGGGCTCGTCCGCCGGGTGCTGCCGGTGCGGGGCGCGCCGGTCCGGGTCGTGCTGGTGCTGCTCCTCGGTCACGACGGGCTCCGCGCGTCAGGCCGGGTCGGCCAGGTCGAGGATCACCGGGACGTGGTCGCTGGCGCCCTTGCCCTTGCGCTCGTCACGGTCGATGACGACGCCGGTGACGCGCTCGCGCACGGCGGGGGAGGCGTAGGCGAAGTCGATGCGCAGGCCCTTGTTCCGGGGGAACGCGAGCTGCTGGTAGTCCCAGTACGTGTAGGTGTGCTCCGCGGGCAGGTGCTCGCGCGTCACCTCGGTGTACCCGGCGGTCGCGAACGCCGTGAACGCCTCCCGCTCGGCGGGGGTCACGTGGGTGTGGCCCTCGAACGCGGCCGCGTCGTAGACGTCCGTGTCGAGCGGGATGACGTTCCAGTCGCCGACCAGCGCGACCTGGGTGCGCGGGTCGTCGGCGAGCCAGCCTGCCGCGGCGTCGCGCAGCGCACCCAGCCACGCCAGCTTGTACGCGTAGTGGGGGTCGCCGATCGCGCGGCCGTGCGGCACGTACAGCGACCACACGCGGACGCCGCCGCAGGTGGCCCCCAGGGCGCGCGCCTCGACCGGCGGCGGCACGTCGAGCAGCGTCGTCGGCGCCTCGTCGGGCGTCACGTCGGGCGCCTCGGCCGGCGCGTCGTCGGGCGCGGTGGCGGGAGCCTTGGCGAACCCGGGCTGCCCGGGGAACGACGTCTCGACGTCCGCGATCCCGACCCGCGACGCGATGGCGACGCCGTTCCACGCCGAGTGCCCGGTGTGCGCCACCTGGTAGCCCGCGGCCTCGAACGCCGCGTGGGGGAACTGCTCGTCGCGGGACTTGGTCTCCTGGATGGCGAGCACGTCGGTGCCCGAGCGCTCCAGGAAGGCGATCACCCGGTCGACGCGGGCACGGACGGAGTTGACGTTCCAGGTCGCGAGGCGCACGGGCGCCAGGCTACCGGCGGAGGCCGACGGCACCGGGCGGTCATCCCCACGTCGCGGTGTCGGGGTCGACGCCGTGGGCGCGGGCGGCCGCGTCGATCACCTCGCTCAGCCACGCCGTCAGGCCCGGGTGGCGCGCGTCGTGGTTCGCGGTGAACTCGGGGTCGGCGGCGTACATGCGCCCGATGACGACGTGCATGGCGGGCGTGACGTCGAAGTAGGCGCCGAGGGACGCGCGGTGGCGCTCGGCCAGCGCGTCGGCCGCGGCGCTGCCGGGCCGCACGCCGCGGCCCAGGGCGTCGGCGAGGGAGTCGAGGACGGCCTCGGCCTCCGCGGCGACCGCCCGCCACTCCTCGGGGGTGCGCTCGGCCGCCCGCTCGGCGAACTGGGCCCACTGGTCGGTGTCGCCCCAGAGCTCGCGGGCGCCGGCCGCCCACGACGGCTGCCAGTCGTCGCCGAACAGGGCGACCTGCTCCTCGGGCGTCAGCAGGACGCCGCGCTCGCGCGCCTCGACCAGCCGGTCGAGGGCGTCGGCCGCGCGCTCCAGCCGGCGCAGCCGCTCGCGCACGAGGTCGCGCTGGCGGCGCAGGGACGCGTCGGCACCCTCGGGGGAGTCGAGCAGCGCCCCGATCTCGTCGAGCGGCACGCCGAGGTCGCGGTACAGGACGACGCGGTGCACGCGCGCCAGGTCGGACGTCGTGTACAGGCGGTAGCCGGCGGCCGTGCGCGCCGAGGGGCGCACCAGGCCGACGGCGTCCCAGTGGTGCAGGGTCCGGACGGTGACGCCCGCGGCCCGCGCCGCGGCGCCGACGGTGAGGTCGGGTCGGGAGGCCACATCGTCCAGTCTGCCCGGTGCGTCGCGGTGCGTCGTCGTCCTGGTGCAGGACGACGACGGACCGCGACGTCACGGGCGCCTTCACGCCTCGGCACCGAAGCCGAGCCGGTCCTGGACGTGCGCCGCCTCCGGGCTCGCCGGGTCCCACGGGCGGGCGGCGGTCATGACGACGCGCGTCCGCTCGGGGGTCACGACCTCCAGGTCGACGGTGCCCCACGGCTGCAGGCGCGGACCCGTCGTGGAACCGGGAGAGACCTCCTCGCAGGCGACGGCGACGGCGTCGATCTCGCTCAGCACGCAGGAGAAGCTCACGCTCAACCGCCCAGGCCCGGGACGGGACGCGGCGGACTGCGGCGCCGGCACGAGGAGTACGTCCTGAAACGCCCAGCGGCGCAGGTGGGTGATCGTGCCCGGGGCGGTGAAGAGGTCGAAGAAGCCGAGGCCGCGCACCCAGAAGTCGGTGGACGCCTCGAGGTCGTCCGTCGGGACGGTGACGAACATCGGCATGCCGTAGATGCCACGGAACTGCTCCGGCGGCTGCACGCCAGGGCCGGGCCGCGGCACGGGGCTGATGCTGAACGCGGGGAAGGTGGTGTCGGTCATGCGGCCAGCGTGGAGCCTCACGTCGCGTGAGGGTCAACCTCACGGCGTCCGCCCTCTAGGCTGCCCCCATGGGTACCGCGCTCGTCACCGGCGCCACCGCCGGCCTCGGCCTGGAGTTCGTCTGGCAGCTCGCCACCGCGCGACACGACGTGGTCGTCGTCGCGCGCGACGCCGACCGCCTGGAGCAGGTCGCCGCGCAGGTGCGTGCGGCCGCCGGCGTGCGGGTGGAGGTGCTGCCCGCAGACCTGTCCGTGCCGGAGGACCTGGAGCGGGTCGCCGCCCGGCTCGCCGTCACCGGCGACGAGGAGGGCGACGACCGGCGCCCGGTGGGTCTGCTGGTCAACAACGCCGGGTTCGCGACGGCGCAGCCGTTCGTCGGTGGTGACCTCGCCGTCGAGGTGTCCGCCCTGGACGTCATGGTCCGGGCGGTGCTCGTGCTGTCGCACGCGGCCGCCGGGCAGATGGCGAGCCGCGGGCGCGGCGCCATCCTCAACGTCGGGTCGATCGCCGCGCTGACCGCCGGCGGCACCTACGCCGCGGCGAAGGCTTACGTACGGTCGTTCACGGAAGGGCTGGCCGTCGAGCTCAAGGGCACCGGCGTCACGGCCACGGTGCTGAGCCCCGGGTTCGTGCGCACCGAGTTCCACGACCGGGCGGGCGTGGACATGTCCTCGATCCCGGACGCCGGCTGGCTCGACGCCCCGACCGTGGTCTCCGAGGCGCTCGCGGACGTGCGGCGCGGTGTCGTCATCTCGACGCCGTCGGTCCGCTACAAGGCGGCCGCGGCGCTGCTGCGCCTGGCCCCGCGCACGGCCGTCCGCGCCGTGGGCAAGTACCGCTGACCCGTACCCTGGTGCCCGTGACGACCACCGACACCGCCTTCGGCCCCACGCCCCGCGAGCAGCTGCGCGACCTCATCACCGAGCTCGCCGTCGTGCACGGCAAGGTGACGCTGTCCTCCGGCAAGGAGGCCGACTACTACGTCGACCTGCGCCGGATCACGCTGCACCACCGCGCGGCCCCGCTCGTGGGCCACGTGCTGCTCGACCACCTCGAGGAGGTCGGCCTCGGCACGGCGGAGGTGGACGCCGTCGGCGGCCTCACGCTCGGCGCCGACCCGATCGCGGACGCGCTGCTGCACGCCGCGGCGTCGCGCGGGCAGGACCTCGACGCGTTCGTGGTCCGCAAGGCGGCCAAGGCGCACGGCATGCAGCGGCAGATCGAGGGCCCCGAGGTCGCGGGCCGCAAGGTCGTCGTCCTCGAGGACACGACGACGACCGGCGGGTCGCCCATCACGGCCATCGAGGCGCTGCGCGCCGCGGGCGCCGAGGTGCTCGGCTGCGCCACGATCGTCGACCGCGCCACCGGCGCCGGCGACAAGATCGAGGCCCTCGGCGTGCCCTACCACTACCTCTACGACCTGGCGGACCTGGGCCTCTCGTGAGCCGCCCGGCCGCGCGGCGGCCGAGCATCCCGATCCTCGTCCTCCCGATGGCCGTCGTCGTCGCGGCGGCGGCGCTGGCCGGCTTCGGCGTGATCGACCTGTGGGTGGCGTACGTGCTCGTGCCCGTCGCGGCGGTCGTCGCCGGGCTGGGGTACGTGCGCGCCCAGCGCCGGTTCGTCATGAGGCGAGGCGCGGACGTCGACCGGCTCGTCGCCGGTGGGCGGTGGGCGGCGTACGGCGGGACAGGGCAGCCCGAGGTACCGCGTGGCGTGCAGTCGTTCCCGAAGCGCGAGCCCCTCGACAGCGACGTCGGGCACACCGTCGGCGAGGTGCTGCGCTCGCGGATCGACGGTCGCGACGTGTGGACGCTCGAACTGGGCGTGCAGCGCCGCTCCGGCGGCACGTTCACGGAGACCGGGGCGCGCGAGTCCGGTCCGGTGATCCTTGCCGACCCGTACCACCTCGTGCTCACGCGCCTCGACCGCGCGCACGGGACGGTGGAGGTGGGCGCCGCGGGCGTCGCCGACGCACTGCGGGCCGGCGTCGAGGTCGGCGTGCCGGACTTCGACCGCGCGTTCCGCGTGACCACCGAGAGCGAACGCACCGCCCGCGCGTGGCTCGGCGACGGCGGCGGCGCGGCCCTCGCCCGCCAGGGAAAGGATGCCCTGCGCGGCGGTCGGCTGCGGCTCGACGGCGACACGTTGCTCTGGTGGCGCCAGGGTCATCAGGACCTGGACGCGCTGGACGACGTCTCGCGCCTCGTCGCGAGGGCCGCGGCGTTCGTGCCGCGCTGAGCGGCGTCCGTCAGCCGCGGCGGCGGCCGAGCAGGAACCCGCCGCCCAGCCCGACCAGCAGAGCACCCAGCCCGAACAGCACCCACATCAGCACGAGCCTCGACGACCCGGGCACGAACATCGTGTCGGACCGGGGGGCGTAGGCGAACCAGCCGAACGACGCGTAGCCGACAGGGCGGGTCAGTACCCAGAGGATCATGCCGGCGCCGACCGCGATCGCGAGCACGGCCGTCCAGGTACCACGTCGCGTCCGGGCGCTCGGCGGCCTGCCTTCGCCGGGAGCGTCGTCGTCAGACACGGTCGATCAGGTCGGCGATCGAGTCGACCACGTGCGACGGGCGGAACGGGTAGGTGTCCACCTCGGCGGCGGTCGTGGAGCCCGTCATGACGAGGAACGTCTCCAGGCCCGCTTCGATGCCGGCGACGACGTCGGTGTCCATGCGGTCGCCGATCATCGCCGTCACCTCGGAGTGGGCGTCGATCCGGTTGAGCGCGGAGCGGAACATCATCGGGTTCGGCTTGCCCACGTAGTACGGCGAGCGGCCGGTGGCGGCCTGGATCATCGCGGCGACGGCGCCGGTGGCGGGCAGGGGGCCCTCGGCGGACGGGCCGGTGGTGTCCGGGTTGGTGGCGATGAAGCGGGCGCCGTCGCGCACGAGGCGGATCGCCTTGGTGATGGCCGTGAACGAGTAGGTGCGCGTCTCGCCCAGCACCACGTAGTCCGGGTTCGACTCGGTGAGCGTGTACCCCGCCTCGTACAGGGCGGTGGTGAGGCCGGCCTCGCCGATCACGTACGCCGACCCGTTGGGGATCTGGTCCGTGAGGAACTGCGCGGTGGCCAGCGCGGACGTCCAGATCGCCTCCTCCGGGACGTCGATGCCCGACGTCGCGAGGCGGGCGCGCAGGTCGCGCGGCGTGAAGATCGAGTTGTTCGTGAGGACGAGGAAGGGGCGCTCCGCGTCGCGCAGGGCGCGGATGAACTCCGGCGCCCCGGGGATGGCCTGGCCCTCGTGCACGAGGACGCCGTCCATGTCGGTCAGCCAGCACTCGATCCGTCGTTCGCTCACGCCGCTCACCCTAGTGGGCGGGGCGGCCCCGCGCGTGCGCCAGGATGGGCGCATGACGACGATCGCGGTGGTGGGCGGCACCGGTCAGGCCGGGCGCGCCGTGGTGCGGGAGGCCGCAGCGCGGGGCCACGAGGTGCGGGTGGTCTCGCGCCGGCGTCCCGCGGACCTCGAGCCCGGTGCGACGCACCACGCGGTGGACCTCCTCGACGACGACGAGGCGCGGGTCGCAGGCGCGCTCGCCGCGGCGTTCGACGGCGTGGAGGCCGTGGTCGACACCAGCAACGGGATGACGCCCGCCGCCCAGGCCGTCTTCACCGCGGGTGCGCGGCGGGTCGCGGACGCCGCGGGGCGCGCGGGCGTGGGTCGCGTCGTCGTGCTCTCGATCGCCGCGGTCGACCGCAGCGACTACGGGTACTACCGGGCGCACGCGGAGCAGGAGCGCGTCTACGCCACCGGGGCGGTGCCGGCGACGGTCGTGCGGGCCACCCAGTTCCACGGGTTCCTCGACCTCTTCTTCGGCCGCGACAGCCGCCTCGGGGCCTGGTCGCGGCTCGGGCTCCTGCCGTATCCGCGCGGCTGCCGCTTCCAGACGATCGACCTGCGTGACGTCGCCCGCGCGCTCGTCGACGCGGCCGAGGGCGCCGACCCGCTCGGGGTCGCGCCCAGCACGGGCCCGTCCGGCGCGCCGACCGCCACCGTCGGCGGGCCGCAGGTGCTCGACGCGCGCGCGATGGCCGGCTCCTGGCGCCGGGCGCACGGCTCCCGCCGGCTGCCGGTCGCCGTGCCGCTGCCCGGTCCGCTCGGGGAGTTCTTCCGCGCCGGGCGCAACCTCATGCCCGACGCCGCGTCGGGCACGATCACCTACGACGAGTGGCTGGCCGGGCGGTGACCGGGACCGAGCGCGAGGTCGGCGTCGGCCCGTGGCCGGGCGGCCCGGACGCGTGGCCCCGCCTCGCGGACGGTGGTGCGCCGGACCCGCGCTACGACCCCGAGCTGCTGGCGCACGGCGACCGCCGCAACGTCGTCGACCGGTACCGGTACTGGACCGTCGAGGCCGTCGTCGCCGACCTCGACGCGCGTCGCCCTGCGGGCCGGGAGCTGCACGTCGCCATCGAGAACTGGGCGCACGACCTCAACATCGGGTCCGTGGTGCGCACGGCCAACGCGTTCAACGCGGCCGGGGTGCACGTCGTCGGGCGGCGGCGGTGGAACCGGCGCGGCGCGATGGTCACCGACCGTTACCTGCACACCCACCACCACCCGGACGCGGCGGCGCTCGCCGCGTGGGCGGCCTCGGGGGACGGCGGGGCCGGCCTGCCGGTGATCGGGATCGACAACGTGCCCGGCTCGGTGCCGCTGGAGGCCTCCGACCTGCCTGCGCGCTGCGTGCTGCTGTTCGGCCAGGAGTCCACGGGCCTGACGCCGGAGGCGCAGGCGGTGTGCGCCCACGTCCTGCACATCACCCAGCACGGCTCCACGCGGTCCCTCAACGCGGGGGCCGCGGGCGCCGTCGCGATGCACGCCTGGGCGTCGCGCTGGCTCGCGCCGTCTCACGGAGCCGACGGCATGTGACTCCCATGACCCGGACGTGAGAAAATCCGGTTGCATGCGGGTCGCACGGCGCCCGTCGCGACGAAGCATCCCGCTGCATCCTCGTACGCCCCGTCATTGGAGTACCGCAGATGCCTATCGCAACCCCCGAGGTCTACGCCGAGATGATTGACCGGGCGAAGGCCGGCAAGTTCGCCTACCCCGCCGTCAACATCACCTCGTCGCAGACCGTGACCGCCGCTCTCCAGGGCTTCGCCGAGGCCGAGTCGGACGGCATCATCCAGGTCTCCGTGGGCGGCGCCGAGTACGCGTCGGGCTCCACCGTGAAGGACCGCGTCGTCGGCTCGCTGGCCCTCGCGGCCTACGCCACCGAGGTCGCGAAGAACTACTCGGTGAACATCGCGATCCACACCGACCACTGCGTCAAGAAGAACCTCGACTCCTGGGTGCGCCCGCTGCTCGCCCTCGAGGCGGAGCAGGTGAAGGCCGGCAAGAACCCGACCTTCCAGTCGCACATGTTCGACGGCTCGGACATCCCCCTGGACGAGAACCTCGTCATCGCCGCCGAGCTGCTCGAGCTCTCGCAGGCCGCGCGCACCATCCTCGAGATCGAGGTCGGCGTCGTGGGTGGCGAGGAGGACGGCCACGAGGCCGAGATCAACGAGAAGCTCTACACGACGGCCGAGGACGGCCTCGCCACCGTGCGCGCCCTCGGCGCCGGCGAGAAGGGTCGCTACCTCACGGCACTCACCTTCGGCAACGTGCACGGCGTGTACAAGCCGGGTGCCGTCAAGCTCCGCCCGTCGATCCTCGCGGACATCCAGAAGGCCGTCGGCTCGGAGATCGGCAAGGAGAACCCGTTCGACCTCGTGTTCCACGGCGGTTCGGGCTCCACGGCCGAGGAGATCTCCGAGGCGGTCGACAACGGTGTCATCAAGATGAACATCGACACCGACACGCAGTACGCGTTCTCGCGCCCTGTCGCGGACCACTTCTTCCGCAACTACGACGGCGTCCTCAAGGTGGACGGCGAGGTCGGCAACAAGAAGGCCTACGACCCGCGCGCCTGGGGCAAGCAGGCCGAGGCCGGCATGGCCGCCCGTATCGTCGAGGCCGCGCAGCAGCTGCGATCCGCCGGCCACAAGATGTGACCCTCCCCGCGAGATAGAGAAGCTCCTCGCCGAGATAGAGAAGCCCGGGCGATGCCGCAAGATTGCGGC
>NZ_JBHJVM010000044.1:3304-10990 GCF_042264825.1 Isoptericola sp. NPDC056134 | reverse complement strand
CTCTCTATCTCGGCGAGTCGGGTTCTCTATCTCGGCACGACCGTCACAGGGCTCGCCAGCGGAGCTCGAGGGTGCGGGCCTGCGGGCGGAGCATCGCCGTGGGCCAGACGTCGGGGCCGCACGCGCGCGAGCCCAGGCCGTGCTGAGCGGCGTCCACGTACAGGTGGTGCCGCTCGGGCACGGGCAGCTCGTACGGGTGCGCCGCTGCGGAGAGCTCGTGGGCCGAGTGCCGGGCGAGCGTGAACCCGGGCAGGCGGCCGCGCGCGTCGCGGCCGAGCGTCAGGCCCGCCCAGGGCCCGCCGCCGCGCTCCAGCACGAGCTCGCGCACCTCCGACCGGTGGCCCGACTCCTGCGGCCGGGCGTACGGCACCGACAGGTCGTCGATCCCTGCGCGGTGGCGGCCCACCACGACCGAGGAGCGGACGTCCGGGTACGAGTCGTGCGGGCCCAGCCCGAACCACCCGGCGCCGTCGACGTCGGTCGGCAGCGCGAGGTGCACACCGACCCGCGGCCACACGTCGTCCCAGTGGTCGTCGGGGGTGAGGACGACGCGCAGCACCGCCTCGACGACGCCGTCTGCGGCCCGCTCCGCGGTCCACGTCTCCTCGACGTCGATCGTCCGGCGGCTCTGCGCCGCGGATACCCGCCGCAGCACCCGCAGCCGGTCGGCCGACTCGTCGACGGCGACGGTGCGGTGCGTGAGCCGGTCCAGGCCCTGGCGGCGCCAGCGGTCGGCGACCGGCGGCGCGGGGGTGCCGCGCCACGGCAGGGTCGTCGGGTCGTCGACGTCGTAGCTGCCCATCGCGGCGCCGCGGTCGTTGTCCGTGGGCGCGCGCCACAGCTCGACGCGCGGCGCGGACACGTCCGCGCCGGCGAGCGTGACCAGCTCCGGGCCGCGGAACGCGACGGGCGCGTCCGCGAGCGCCACGGCCGGACGACGCGTGCGGGCGACCGCCCGGGTGGGCAGCGCCCACTGGTCGCGCGCCACGACGTGCCCGGCGTCGGCCCACGACGCCGCCTCACGCAGCACGAGCTCGACGGTGAGGAACGCCTCCACGCCCGGGCCCGCCTCGGGCAGCGACGCCGGGTCGAGCAGCGCGACGTCGACCCGCTCCCCCGCCTCCACCGACGTGCGGTCCTCGCCCGAGGCGACGACCTCGCCGTCGTTCTCGACCCGCCAGCGGAGCACCAGGTCGGAGGTGTCCGCGGTGTGGCGGCGGTTCCAGACCTCGACGGCTCCCGACGCCGGACCGCCGGACGGCCGCACGACGACCGGCCGCTCGACGTGCCAGAACTCGACCAGCCCGGGGCTGGGGGTGTCGTCGGACAGCACCATGCCGTCCATGACGAAGTTGCCGTCGTGCACCACCTCGCCGAAGTCGCCGCCGTACGCGAAGTACTCGACGCCGTCGGGGGTGGTGGTGCGCAGGCCGTGGTCGCGCCACTCCCACACGAACCCGCCGTGCAGCCGCGGGTGGGTGTCGACGAGCGCGCGGTACTGGTCGAGCGCGCCCGGGCCGTTGCCCATGGCGTGCGCGTACTCGCACAGCAGGAACGGCTTGGACCGCTGCCGGGCGGAGTCGGCGATGCTGCAGCCGAGCACGGGTGACAGGTCGTCGCTCCCGATCGACGCCGTCTCCGGCACCGTCGAGTACATCCGCGAGTAGACGTCGGTGTACTCGCCGGCGTAGTCGCCCTCGTAGTGCACGGGCCGCGACGGGTCGCGGTGGTGCACCCACTCCGCCATCGCCGCGAGGTTGCTCCCGGTGCCCGATTCGTTGCCGAGCGACCACAGCACGATGCTCGCGTGGTTCTTGTCGCGCTCCACGGTGCGCCGCACGCGGTCGAGGTACGCCTCGCGCCAGCGCGGGTCGTCGCTGGGGTTGCCCGCCCAGCCGCCGGCCTCGAAGCCGTGCGTCTCCAGGTCGGTCTCGAGGATCACCCACAGGCCCAGCTCGTCGGCCAGGTCCAGGACGCGCGGGTGCGGCGGGTAGTGGCTGGTGCGGATGGCGTTGACGTTGTGCTGCTTCATCCGCGCGAGGTCGGCGCGGGCGTGCTCCTCGTCGAAGACGCGCCCGCGGTCGGGGTGCGTCTCGTGCCGGTTCATCCCGGAGAACACGACCCGGCGACCGTTGACGAGCAGCAGGTCGCCCACGATCTCCACCCGCCGGAACCCGACGCGCAGCGACACCGTCTCGCCCGCCGACGCCACCGTGACGTCGTACAGGTTCGGCTCCTCCGCCGACCACGGCTCGACGGCGCCCACGGCGACGGGCGCGACGTCATCGGGCGCCGCCCACGCGACGTCGACCCCGAGCTCGGGCACCCGCAGCCGCACGGGGAACGCGGCGGCGTCCGCCCGCACCTCGGGGACGAGGGCGCCCTCCCCGGTGGCCGGGTCGTAGTCCGCGTCCAGCCACACGTCGTCCAGCGCCCCGGCGGGCCGGTGCAGCAGCGTGACGTCGCGGAAGATGCCGGGCAGCCACCACTGGTCCTGGTCCTCGAGGTAGCTCGCGGCCGACCACTGCACCACGCGCACGGCGACGGTGTTCGTGCCCGGGCGCACCGCGTCGGTGACGTCGTACTCGTGCGCGAGCCGGCTGCCGGACGCCGAGCCCACCTCCTCGCCGTTCACCCACACCGTGAAGAACGACTCCACGCCGTCGAACCGCAGCAGCACGCGGCCGTCCTCTGTCCACGACGTCGGCACGTCGACCTCGCGGCGGTAGTCGCCGGTCGGGTTCTCGTCCGGCACGTGCGGCGGGTCCACGGGGAACGGGAACTGCACGTTGGTGTAGATCGGGAGGCCGTGCGCGCCGTCGCCCTCGAGGACCCAGTGCGCGGGCACGGGGAGCTCGCCCCACCCGGCGTCCGCGGACGTCGCGTAGCCGGGCCGCGCGAAGTCTGCGGTCCCTTCGCCGTCCGGCAGGACGCCGTGGGCGCCCGGCGCGCCGGGCACGCCCGCCAGGAGGCGGAAGTCCCACGTGCCGTCGAGGGAGAGGCGGGGTGCGTCCCCGGCGGGCGCGGACCGCGGCGGCTCGACGCGCCCGGACCAGGGCGCGGTGGACTCGTGCGGGAGCGGGGAGAGCGGGGTCATGCGGCGATCATGCCTTCACGGCGCCTTCCGTCAGGCCGCCGCGCCAGAACCGTTGCAGCACGATCATGGCGACGGCGAGCGGGATGACCGAGAGCAGCACGCCCCCGGTGGTGAGCTCGTAGAACTCGGGCAGCCGGTCGGTCTGGCTGTTCCAGTTGTTGAGCCCGAGGGTGATCGGGTACAGGTCCTGGTCGCTCAGCATCACGAGCGGCAGGAAGTAGTTGTTCCAGATGCCGACGATCTGGAAGAGGAACACCGTCACGAGTGCCGGCGTCATGATCCGCAGCCCCAGGGTGTGGAAGATGCGCAGCTCCCCGGCGCCGTCGATCCGGGCGGCCTCGACGAGCGAGGTGTCCACGGTGGCGTCCGCGTAGATGCGGCACAGGAAGAACCCGAACGGCGACACCAGCGACGGGATCAGCACGCTCCAGTACGTGTTGGCGAGCCCGAGCTGGCTGAACAGCAGGAACAGCGGCAGGGCGGTGGCCGTGCCGGGCACGAGCACCCCGCCGAGCACGAGACCGAAGATGAGGTTGCGGCCCCGGAACTGGTACTTGGCCAGGGCGTACCCGCCGGCCGCCGCCAGGTACGTGGCGATCAGGCCGCCCACCCCGGCGTACAGCACCGAGTTGGCGAACCAGCGGATGAAGACGCCGTTCCCGTAGGTGAGCACGGCGGCGAGGTTGTCGAACAGCGCGAAGGAGTTGCCGAACCAGAAGCCGTTGGTGCCGAAGAGGTCGTCCGTCGTCTTCGAGGCGGCGACGACCACCCAGTAGACGGGCACGAGGAAGTAGATCGCGACGACGGCGAGGATCCCGGTGACGAGGATCGTCGTCGCGGGGCGCCGACGACGACCGCCGGGGGCCGCGGCCGGGACGTCCGTCGGGTCAGTGCGCTGCGGCGCGGTGGAGACGGCGGCGGTCATCGCGAGCTCCTGTTCGTCAGCCTCAGGAAGAGGAAGGACAGCGCGAACGCCACGAGCGCGATGAGCACGGACTGAGCGGCGGCGACGTTGTAGTCGTTGTAGGCGAAGGCGGTCGTGTACGCCGACAGGTTGGGCGTGTACTGCGAGTCGATCGCCGGCGAGACGCTCATGAGGAGCTGCGGCTCGGCGAAGAGCTGCAGCGTGCCGATGATCGAGAACACGGTGGTGAGCACCAGGGCGGGGCGGATCAGCGGCAGCTGGATGCTCCACGCCGTGCGCCACGGGCCGGCGCCGTCCACCCGCGCCGCCTCGTACATCTCCGGCGGGATGGCCTTGAGCTGGGCCACGATGATGAGCATGTTGTAGCCCGCGTACGTCCAGGTGACGATGTTCGCGATCGACCACAGCACCGTCCCGGCGCCGAGGAAGTCGGGCGTGAACCCGAACAGCGTCTCGGTGAGGTCGATGATCGGGCTCAGGCCGGGCACGTAGAGGAACGACCAGAGGATGGTCGCGATGACGCCCGGGATGCCGTACGGCAGGAAGTACGTGGCGCGGAAGAAGCCGGGCCAGCGCGCCGAGGCCGACTCGAGCAGCAGGGCCAGCACCGTCGCGGCGACGATCATCACCGGCACCTGCACGACGCCGAACAGCAGCATCCGCCAGATCGACGCGACGAAGTTCCCGTCCTCCAGCGCGATCCGGTAGTTCTCGAACCAGGCGAACCCGGTGGTGACGCCCTGCTCGCCGAACAGACCGGCGCGGGTGACGGTGGTGAAGCTCTGCCCGATCGCCACGATGATCGGGAGCACGAACGTCAGCAGGAACAGCAGCAGGAACGGACCCACCAGGATCCAGGGCGCGCGCCCGACGGCGGTGCTCGCCTTCTTCGCGGTCATCGCTCTGCCCTCCGGATCGTCAGGCCCTTCTGTCGGAACACCTCGATGGTCCGGTCCTCGGCGGCGACGACGGCGTCCACGAGCGTGCCGCCCGTGGCCTTGCGCCGGAACCCGTCGCCCAGGATGTTGAACGTCTGCTGCGTGATGGGCCACCACTGCCAGTCGGGGTTCTGGTCCTGCGTGGCCGGCTGGAAGACCTCGGTGTTGTAGCGCTGGCCGCCGAAGAACTCGCTCGGCTCCTCGCGCGCCGCGCCGATGTAGTCGCGGGCCGGCGACCACCCGATGCCGGAGTACTTGATCATCGCGTCGATGCCCTCCGGGTCGGTGTTCATCCAGACGGCGAACTCCATGGCCTCCTTCGGGTGCCGGCTGTTCGCCAGCACGGCGGACGTCGAGCCGCCGATGAACGAGGACCCGAAGCCGTGGTCCCAGCGCGGGGCGGGCGCCACGCGCCACTTGCCCTCCGCGCCGCTCACGCTCTGCAGCAGCGCGTCGCCCCAGCTCGCGCTCACGAGCGACGCGATCTGGTCGTGCGCCGCGGCCGCGTACCAGCCGGGCGTGTAGGGGTTGGCAGCCGTGGTCACGAGGCCGTCGTCGATGACCTGGTCGAAGAAGCGCGCGACGTCGAGCGTGGCCTCCCCGGCCATGTCGATGACCCAGCCGTCCTCGGCGCTGCGCAGCCACGTGGCCCCGGCCTGCATGGCGTGCGCGGTGAACACGGACGTGTCGTCGAGCGGGAAGGAGTCGATGTACGCGTCGATCTCGCGGAACGCGGGGGCGACCTCCGCCCACTCGGTCCACGTGGTGGGGACGTCGGCGCCCACCTGCTCGTACAGGTCGGGCCGGTAGTACATGCCCACCGGGCCGGAGTCCTGCGGGATGCCGTAGACGCCGCCGGCGAAGCTCACCTGGCTCCACAGCGTCTCGTCGAACTTGTCCGCGTGCTCGGAGACGCCGTACCGCTCCAGGTCGACGAGCCCGTTGACGAGCATGAACTCCGGCACGGTGCGCATCTCCACCTGCGCCAGGTCGGGCCCTCCGCCGGCCGCGAGGGCGGAGTACATCTTCTGGTAGCCGCCGTCGTTGCCGCCGGGGATCCAGGAGACCTGCACCTGCACGTCCGGGTTCTGCGCGTTCCAGATGTCGGCGACCTTCTGCAGGTCCTTGAGCCACGCCCAGTACGTGAGCGTGACCTTCTCCCCCGCCGCCGCCGGCACCACCGGCTGGGCGTTGACCGACGTCGTGCCGGGCGTCGCGCACCCGGCGAGCAGCGCCGACGCTCCCCCGGCGAGCCCCCAGCCGAGGAGCTCCCGTCTCGTGACCTGTCGCATCCGTCCCCACTTCGTCGTGACGTCGGGCCGGGGCGGGTGCCCCGGGCTCGTGTGAGCGTGGTCACGCTAACAGCGGGGCGGACGCCGGGGTCAAACCCGTCTCAGGGCGTGTCAGACGGCGGCGGGGACGTCCTTGACCGGCGGCCAGGGGGTGCCGGTGCCGGCCATGGAGACGTGGAACGGGTCCCCGTCGACGATCTCTCCGGCGCGGACGATGGCGTCCGTGAACGCGGACTTGTAGATCGCCGCGGCCAGCTCGAGGGTCGCGCGGGTGTCCGCGACGGTGACCGGCAGGACGTCGCCCGCCGTGAACGCCCGGTAGGTGGGCACGAGCTGCGCCAGGTGGCCGCTCGCGCCGCCGTCGACGGAGGTTGCCGACGCCGCGACGTCGGCCGCCCACGCCTCGGCGACGTCCTCGCGCCCGGCCACGGGCGTCACGGTCCAGCTCGTGTCGTCGTAGCCGTACAGGTGCTCCAGCTCGACGGTCGCGGCCTCGGTGTCGAAGCGCAGGCGCGACGTCTGGCGCGGGGAGATCGCGGAGTTCGTGATCGTCGCCATCGTGCCGCTCGCGAACCGCACCAGCGCCGTGGAGACGTCCTCGGTGTCGGTGTGGCGGGCGAGCCGGCCGGCCATCGCCCGCACCTCGGTCCACGGGCCGAGCACGGCCAGCAGCAGGTCGAACTGGTGGATGCCGTGGCCCATGGTGGTGCCGCCGCCCTCGGTGTCGAAGCGGCCCCGCCAGGGAACGGCGAAGTAGTCCGGCGTGCGGAACCAGAGGGTGTCGCACTGCGCGACGTACGCGGCGCCGAGCGTCCCGTCGTCGAGCAGCCGGCGCAGCCGCTGGATCCCCGCGCCGAACCGGTGCTGCACGATCTGGGTGAACCGCCCCGGCAGGCCGGCGTCGATCGCCTGCCGCTCCGCCGCCGCCAGGGCGTCGGCCTCCGCAAGCGACAGGACCGCCGGCTTCTCCACCACGACGTGCGCGCCCGCCCGCAGCGCCGCCACCGCGGCCTGCAGGTGCACCGACGGCGGCGTGCAGATGTGCACGACGTCGACCTCGCCGGCGTCGAGCAGGGCCTGCAGGTCCGTGGAGTGGTGCGGCACGAGGTGCGCCGCCGCGAACGCGGCGGCGCGGTCCGCGTCGACGTCGACGACGTGCGTGACCTCCACGCCGCCGGGTCCGCCGTGCGCGGCGAGCGCGCGGACCGCCTCGACGTGCGCGCCGGCGATCGCCCCCGCGCCCAGGATCGTGACCTTCATGAGTGCTTCTCTCTCTGCCGGGGTAGTACGGACCTCGCCGAGGTAGTTCCCTTCTCGCCGAGGTAGTGGACCAGTCCACTACCTCGGCGAGAAGGGGACTACCCCAGGGGGAGGGGGGCCCCCTCAGCGGCGGGACAGGACCCTTTGCACCACTGGTTTCCTAGGCCCAGTCGA
>NZ_JBHJVM010000044.1:0-3294 GCF_042264825.1 Isoptericola sp. NPDC056134 | reverse complement strand
GGGCACCTTTTGGGGTGGTTTCCTTTTTCTTGAGGTTGTTGAACCCTCCCACTCCTTTGCCGAGAAGGGGACTACCTCGGCAGGAGCGGGACTACCTCAGCGCCGGGACGGGCACCTGCGACCAGTCGGTGTCGGAGGCCAGGTAGAACCCGGGGTACGACGGCTGGTTGTAGGTGGTCTGCTGCCGGGCTACCTCGGCCCGGTACTGCGGGTCGTGCAGCAGGGTGTACATCTTCGTGGTGCTCACCTCGGTGGAGGTGTAGACCCGCAGCGCGGACGAGTCCGCGGTGCGCACCAGCACCTCCTCGCGCCAGTCGCCCAGCACGTCGGCGACGAGCGACGGGTTGCCCTTGGTGTCGTTGTTCGTCAGCGTGCCGTCCAGGGTGCGGCGCACGGTGCCGTCGCCGTCCACGATCTGCGGGGTCTGCTCGCGCGAGCCCGTGACGACCTGCGTGGTGCCGTCGGCGGCCCAGCGCACGGTCTGGTTGGTGCCCGGCGTGGTGGCGCGCAGCTGCTCGCCCGTGGCGCTGAGCAGCCCGGACGCGTCGGTGCCGTCCGGCATGGACGCCCAGACCTCGATGCCGGGGGTGGGGTCGACGTCGCCGGTCAGGCAGCGCCCCGTGTCCTTGCCGGAGAACGCGCCGAAGATCGCTTCGCCGGTCGCGGCGTCGCGCAGCACCGAGCCGTAGGGCACCCCCGCCCCGCCCTCGTGGCAGGTCCAGATCTCCAGGCCCGGGCGGGCCGGGTCGATGTCGGTGACGTGCATCGCGTCGCCGTGGCCGAGGTTCGCCGTCGCGCCCGGGTTCGACGACCCCTCCGGGAGCGTGTCGGACGACGAGTACAGCAGCGTGCCGTCGTCGTCGAGCGTCGCCGACCCGTAGACGATCTCCTGCTTCCCGTCGCCGTCGACGTCCGCCGCGGACAGGGAGTGGAACCCCTGCCCCCACAGCCGGGTGAGCGGCCTGTCCGGGTCGGGCTGGACGCCCTTGTTCTCGCTGTCCAGGAACGGGTTGTTCATCGGCTTGAAGCCGGAGTCGGCGGTCCAACGGGTGCTGATCTTCCGGCCGTCCCAGTCGTAGGCCACGATCGCGGCGCGCGTGTAGTACCCGCGGGCGAAGATCGCCGACGGGTGCTCGCCGTCGAGGTACGCGACCCCGGACAGGAACCGGTCGACGCGGTTGCCCGGCTCGATCCGGGTCCACTCGTAGTCGCCCCAGCGCAGCCCGTCGTCGGTGCGTCCGGGCTCGTAGTCCACGGTGTCCAGGGGCTTGCCGGAGCGGCCGTCGAAGACGGTGAGGTACTCGGGTCCCGTGAGGACGAAGCCGTCGAACGTGCGCAGGTCGTTGCGGTCGGAGCGGGCGGGCGCCCACTCGTCGACGTAGTAGTCGACCAGCTCGCGCGCGTCCGGCTCGGACAGCGGGTAGTCGTAGCGCGGCTCGATGCCGAGCGCCGCCTCGATCGTCGCCGGCCACTGGCCGCTCGCGACCTCGGGCTCGTCCGTCCAGCCCTGGAACAGCTCCACGAGGTGGTCGGCGTAGTCCGCGGCGCTCCAGCGGAAGTCGGAGGCGTCCGTGACGCCGGCCTTGCGGTCTGCCTTCGCGATCGGCACGTAGCGCTCGTTCGCCGGCTTCCCGTGGCGATAGGTCGTGACCTTGGTGCCGGGCGCGGTCTTCATCATGACCTCGGCGGTCCCGTCGCCGTCGAAGTCGTACACCGGGAACTGCGTGTAGTGCGCGCCCGAGCGGACGTTCACGCCCATGTCGATGCGCCACAGCTGCGTGCCGTCCAGCTCGTACGCGTCGAAGTAGGTGTTGCCCGTGTACCCCTTCTGCGACACGTCCTTGGCGCGCGACGGATACCACTTGACGACGATCTCCAGCGCGCCGTCGCCGTCCAGGTCGGCCACGGACGCGTCGTTGGCCGAGTACGTGATCGGCTCGCCCAGCGGCGTGACGTCGTCGGCGGGCTTGTTCAGCGGGACGTCGAGGTGGTCGTCGGCCCAGGCGGTGACGGCGGCGCTGCGCGTGCCGACCCGGTCCCTGCCGTGCTTGTCCTGCGTCACCGGCGCGACGGCGTAGCGCGAGGCCGCGGTTCCCTCGGCGTCGACGTAGTTCGTGGAGTCCGTGACCGTGGCGACCCGCTTCCCGTCGCGGAAGACGGCGAAGCCCGGCCCGGCCATCCCGGTGCCGGTGTGGCCGGTGACCTCGTCGCCCAGCAGCCGCCAGGACAGGAAGACGCCCTCGCTCGTCGAGGCCGCGACCAGCCCCCGGTCGAGGTGCTCCAGCTGCACGCCCCCGGTCCCCCCGGCGCCCCCTGACGGGGCGGGCTGGGCGGTGGCCGGCACGCCGCTGACGGCGAGCACGCCCGCCGTCAGCGCGGCGACGGCACCCACGGTGGTTCTGGTCGTTCGCATGGCACGTTCCTCTCTGCATCGTTGCAACTCGGATCGGACACGGTCCGTCGGGCGCGCGCGACACACCCCGGTGTCGGCGGGCGCGGGCGGGTCAGACGTCGGCGCGGCCGCCGCGGCGGGCCTCCACGCCCACCACGGCCAGGGCCAGCAGGCCCCCCACCACCAGCACGAGCGGCGGCAGCATCCACACGAAGACGACGCACAGGGCGGCCGCGACGGCGACCAGCACCGAGCCGGTCAGGTCGTCCTGCGTGCGCTGCACGCCCACGGCCAGCGCCTGCCGCGCGGTGCGGGCCCCGGCGTCCTGCCCGTCGGTGGACTCGGCCCAGGCGCCGGCCGCTCGGGCCAGCACCGCGACGACGGCGGCCGCGGCGACGGCGACCACCACCGCGACGACGCCCGCGCCGGGCAGCACGTCCGCCCGCGCGAGCTGCCAGTCGAGGGCCAGCAGCAGGGCCACGCCGACGGCGGCGAGGCCGAGCGGCCACAGCGCCCGGACCGCGGCCCACCAGTCGCGGACGAACCGGCTCACGCCGACGTCGTGGCCGGTCACCTGGCGGCGGACGTGCGCCACGCCCGCCGCCAGGGAGGGTACGGCGGTGACCAGCAGCAGGCTGCCCACCGCGACGAGCACACCGGCCAGCACCACCTCGGCGAACAGCGCCAGCGCCGCGCCCGTCTTGGTCTCGCCCCCGGCGGCGGCCTTCCGCCGCCGGTCGCGACCGCGCTCTCGTCCGCCCCGTGCCGCCATGGCCACCCCTTCCGTCGTCGTGCCGCGCACCATCCTCAGCCCTTGAGGCCTTGGGTGGCGACGCCGTCGACGATGTAGCGCTGGAAGAGGATGAAGAAGATCATCACGGGCAGCAGTGCGAGGACGGCCA
>NZ_JBHJVM010000043.1:0-11062 GCF_042264825.1 Isoptericola sp. NPDC056134 | reverse complement strand
GGCGCGGACCGACAACGGTCCGCGCCCTCTCTATCTCGGCGGGATCCCTTCTCTATCTCGCGGGGCTCAGTGCGGGCGCACCGGGCCGACGGCGTCCGAGGTGAACGTCGCGGACGTGTAGCCGGGCGCGGACACGGTCACCTCGACCGAGATGTCCGCGCCGCGGTCCCGGCCCGTGAGGTGGTACCGCGTCCCGTCCGCTCCGCGCACGGGCTCGCCGTCGCGCAGCCACTGCACGTCGACGTCGGTGTCGTCCCCGGGCAGGTACTCCCCCGGGTCCACGGTGAGCACCTTGCCGATCTTCGCCCTGCCCTCGATGCTCGGCCCCTCGACGTCGGTGACCACAGGGTCGTGCAGCGTCACGTCCGCGGCGCGGGTGAACACCTGCCGGTGCGCGTACCAGAGCTGGTAGTAGGCGTCCTCGCCGCGCACGTCCGTCCGGTCGTCGGGGATCGAGCCGTCGAACGACTTGGCGTTGTAGTAGTCGGTCGTGACCGTGTCGTCCGAGACCACGTAGCTCTGGTCGGCGCCGATCGTGTACTCGATGGGCGTGACCGCCTGCGGCGTGATGCCCGGGTAGGGCGCGTAGGCCGCGCCCTCCGGGTACGCGCGGCCGTAGATCGCGGCCGCCGCGTCGCCGCCCACGGTCACCGTCTGCCCGGTGCTCGGCACGACCACGGGGCGGTCCGCCGGGTTGTGGATCCAGGCCAGCGACCCGGCCCACCACACGCCCAGCCACTCGCCCCGCACCTGCGCGACGACGAGCTGGTGGCCCGAGTTCACACGCGCGCTGATGTCGCTGGCGTAGGTCGTGCCGTCCGCGCCGCCCGGCTTCCAGCCGGGGTCACGGGCGTAGGGCGCGTCGAGCGACGGCGCCTGGTAGGCGAGGGCGAAGTTCGTGCCCGCGCCCGCGACGCAGTCCCCGGAGCCCGGCGACGCCTGCGCGCACCCCGTGACCGGGTTCGCGTTGTCGTCGTAGCCGGCGACCACCTCGACGACGTCGCCCGGCGCGACGTCCGCCGTCGGGTCCAGGCCGCCGCCGATCGGCGCGCCGAGCAGGTCGAAGTAGTGCTCCCAGTCCCAGTACGGCCCCGGGTCCCAGTGCACGCTCTTGGTGGACCCGGGCAGGATGCCGGGGATCTGGTCGTGCCCGATGACGTGGGCGCGGTCGAGCGGGACGTCGTACTTCTCGCCCAGGTAGCGCACCAGCTCGGCCGACGACTGGTACATCGCCTCGGTGAACCAGCCCGACGTGCCGGCCCAGCCCTCGTGCTCCAGGCCGATCGAGTGCATGTTCATGTACCAGTTGCCCGCATGCCAGCCGACGTCGGAGGGCTCGAGGTGGTTCGCCACGTGCCCGTCCGACGAGCGCAGCGTGTAGTTCCACGCCAGGTAGGTGGGGTCGGTGACCAGCCGCACGCTCGGCTCGTACGCCGTCTCCGTGTCATGGATGACGATGTAGTCGATCGACGGACCGCCCTCGCCCGTGCGGTCGGCCTGATCGTGGTTGCCGTAGTTCCCGGTGTTGTCGGGCAGGTCGGCGCTGCCCTTCGCGTACGGCGCGGGCAGCCACTCGCAGCCCAGGTCGGGCGGGCAGTCGGCGGCCGCGTCGCTCGCCGCGGCCGTGGACGCCTCGGGCAGGACGGCGTCGGGCCGGGCGGCGAGGGTCACGCGTCCGCCGTCGTCGGTCGTGCGGCTCTCGCCCTGGCGCAGGGTCGAGTACACCCGGTCGGCGAACGACGGCGAGCCGCCCAGCCGCGCGACGGCCGCGCCCCAGGACGCGAGACCGTCGCCCGCCCCCTGCCCCGCGTCCCCCTGGTAGGAGGCCAGCAGCGCGGCGGCGCCGCAGGTGTTCGCGGCGGCGTCGGACCGGAGCTCGGCCGCGGACAGCCCGGTGAGGGCGGCGGCGCGGTCGAGCTCGCTCACGGCGGCGCGGGGCGTGGCGTCCTTGCCGGCCCCGTCGGGCGCCTCGGGCGCGTGGTCGAGCAGGTTGAACAGGCCGTAGCCCCCGTCGGCGCTGGCGGTGCCGGCGTGCTGGTCCCAGCGGGACTCCATGTAGGAGACGGCCTTGAGCAGGTCGCCGGGGACGCCGGTGGCGTCGCTCGCGGCGGCGAACGCGGACTCCCGGTCCGGCGCGGCGACGACGGCGTCGCAGGTCACGTCGGACGTGGGGGCGGTGGACGGTCCGGCCCCCGCGGCGACCGCGGGGATCGTGGCCAGGGGAAGGAGAAGGCCGGCGGCTGCCAGCCCGGTGGTGCGTCGTCGTACGGATCTCACGGGGAGTGCTCCTCTCGAGGACGAAGTGCGCTCACGGGCGCACCTCGTCATCGAACCGTGAAATCCCGTTTCATGGGAAGTGATAGACGTAAAAAATCTCGTCGCGCCTCGGCGCGACGAGATCAGCGGCCGCGCTCGCTCGCGGGAGGGAAGGTCAGGAGAGGCGGACGGTCGCCTGCGAGCGGCCCAGCACCTTGGCGCCCTCGTGCGTCACCGTGAGGTCCACGCGCACCGTGCCGGCGTCCGCGTCGATCGCGCCCACGGCGGCGGAGACCTCGACGACGGCGGCGCCGTCGTGCGGGACCGGGACCGGCTTCGTGAAGCGCGTCTGGTAGGCGACGACGGCGCCCGGGTCTCCCGCCCAGTCGGCGACGACGCCGACGACGGAGCCCATCGTCAGCATCCCGTGGGCGATGACGTCGGGCAGCCCGACGCCGGTGGCGAAGGGCTCGTCCCAGTGGATCCGGTTGAAGTCGCCGCTGGCCCCGGCGTAGCGCACGAGGCGGGCTCGGTCGAGCTCGACCGTCCCGGTGGCGACGACGTCTCCGACGGTGAGGTCCGCGAGGGCGGGGCGGGTCATCAGGAGTCCTCCCCGCGGATCACGAGGCTCGAGGAGACGGTCGCGACGGGCTCGCGGGCGCCGTCGCCGGCCGCGCCGTCCGCGGCCGCGAAGATCTCGCAGCGCGTCGTCACCATCGCGATGCCGGCCCGCTCGGTCACGGAGTCCACGTGGAGCACCGTGACCAGCTCGTCGCCCGCGACGATCGGCCGGTGGTGCGTGAACTTCTCGTCCGCGTGGACGACGCGCGAGAAGTCGATCCCGGCGTCCGGGTCCTGGACGTACTGCGCCTCGGCCCGCTGTGCGACGACGACGGCGAACGTGGGGGGCGCGACGAGGTCCGGATAGCCGAGACCCCGCGCCGCCACGAGGTCGTGGTGCGCGGGGTGGGCGGCACCGACGGCGGAGGCGAACTCACGGAGCTTCTCGCGCCCCACGGAGTAGGGGGCGGTGGCCGGGTACTCGCGGCCAGCGAAGTCGGGGTTCGCCACGTCGGTGCGGTGATCCGTCGAGGGCTGGGTCAGCGGGTCTCGCGGTGCGACGTGTGCTTGCCGCAGCGCGGGCAGAACTTCGCCAGCTCGAGACGGTCGGGGTCGTTGCGGCGGTTCTTCTTCGTGATGTAGTTCCGCTCCTTGCAGTCCACGCAGGCGAGCGTGATCTTCGGGCGGACGTCCGCGCTCTTGGCAGCCATGGTGTGTCACCTCTCGCGCCCCCGGAAGGCGCCACGTGAATCAAGGAACAGGCCGGTCCGACGCCGGCCGTCGAACCGTGATGATGTCGGTAGCGAGGGCGGGGCTCGAACCCGCGACCTCACGATTATGAGTCGTGCGCTCTGACCAGCTGAGCTACCCCGCCGCGCGTGACGGAACGCAGGACCATGCGTCCTCAGATGAGGACGACGGTCCCGCGTCACATCACAGAGCCCCGAAAGGGAATCGAACCCTTGACCTTCTCCTTACCATGGAGACGCTCTGCCGACTGAGCTATCGGGGCAGCGGAGAAGACTCTACACGGCTCTCGGCACCTGATGAAATCCGCGGGATGCCCGCTCGATCACATCGTGCGCCGGGCCCGTGCGGGCCCCTCCAGACGTCGGACGAGGCGCCTCCCGAGGGGGGCGCCCCGTCCGTCGCGGTGGCAGGTGAGGGATTCGAACCCCCGAAGGCTGAGCCGTCTGATTTACAGTCAGATCCCTTTGGCCGCTCGGGCAACCTGCCGTGCGGGCTCGCGGACGAGCTCGCGGGTAGAACCATAACGCCCCGGAGGGTCCCGGCGGAAATCGTCTCGCCGTGGCCCGCGTCACGACCGCCCGCACCGTCCCCCGGGTCCTACATTGAGGCGGTGACGTCCCCCTCCTCCCCCGACCGCTGGGGGCTGCCGCTCGGCCTCTCGGCGTTCGTCCTCTGGGGCGCGATGCCCCTGTTCTTCCCGCTGCTCGAGCCCGCCGGCCCCGTCGAGATCATCGCCCACCGCGTCGTGTGGAGCCTCGTGTTCTGCGTGGTGCTCCTGCTCGTCACGCGCACGTTCGGGTCGTTCGTCGCCGTCCTGCGCAACGGGCGCGTCATGGGCGCGCTCGCCGTCGCGTCCGTGCTGATCATCGCGAACTGGACCACGTACGTGTACGCCGTGCTCTCCGGCCACGTGCTGGACGCCGCCCTCGGGTACTTCATCAACCCGCTGCTGACCGTGCTCCTCGGCGTCCTCGTGCTGCGCGAGCGCCTCAGGGTGGCCCAGTGGGTGGCGCTCGGGTTCGGCGCCGCGGCCGTCGTGGTGATCTCCACCGGGGTCGGCGGCCTGCCGTGGATCGCGCTCGTCCTCGCGGGCGCCTTCGGGCTCTACTCCCTGGTGAAGAACCGGGTGGGGCGCGACGTCGGCGCGCTGCCCGGGCTGGCCGCGGAGACGGCCGTGGCGACCCCGTTCGCCCTGGTGTACCTCGTGGTGCTCGGCGCCACCGGCGTCGGCACGTTCGCGACGGAGGGCGTGGGGCACGCGCTCCTGCTCGCCGCGTGCGGCGTCATCACGGGGCTGCCCCTGCTGCTCTTCTCGGCCGCCGCGCGCCGGCTCCCGCTGTCCGTGGTCGGGATGCTGCAGTACCTGACCCCGGTGCTGCAGTTCCTGCTGGGCCTGCTGGTGTTCGGCGAGCACATGCCGCCCACCCGCTGGGCCGGGTTCGTGCTCGTCTGGGTGGCGCTCGTGCTCCTCAGCGTCGACGGCACGCGCCAGGCGCGCAGCGCCCGTCTGGCCGCGCGCGCACGCACTACGGTGGTCACCGAACCCTGACCCCCGACCCGAAGGAGCCCGTCATGGCCGACTCGTCGTTCGACATCGTCAGCAAGGTGGACCGCCAGGAGGTGGACAACGCCCTCAACCAGGCCGCCAAGGAGATCGCCCAGCGGTACGACTTCAAGGGGGTGGGCGCGTCCATCGCGTGGAGCGGTCAGGACACCATCGTCTTCGAGGCGAACTCCGCGGAGCGCGTGCTCGCCGCCCTCGACGTGTTCCAGACCAAGCTCGTCAAGCGCGGGGTCTCGCTCAAGGCCCTCGACACGGGCGAGAACGAGCCCCAGTCGTCCGGCAAGGTCTACCGGCTCGCCGGCTCCCTCAAGGAGGGCCTCGCGGGCGAGAACGCCAAGAAGGTCACCAAGCTCATCCGCGAGGAGGGCCCCAAGGGCGTCAAGACGCAGATCACGGGCGACGAGGTGCGCGCGACGAGCAAGTCCCGCGACGACCTGCAGGCCGTGATCGCGCTCCTCAAGGGCGCGGACCTGGACTTCGCGGTCCAGTTCGTCAACTACCGGTGACGGCACGGGCGGGCGGCGCACGCCGCGGGCTGCCGCGCGTCGTCGCGACGGACCTCGACGGCACGCTGCTGCGCTCGGACGGCACCGTCTCCGCCCGCACGCGCGCCGCGCTGCGGGCCGTGGAGGACGCGGGCGCCGAGGTCGTCTTCGTCACCGCCCGCCCGCCGCGCTGGTTGGCCGACCTGGCCGACCTGGTCGGCGGCCACGGCCGGGTCATCGCCCTGGGCGGCGCCGCGGTCTGGGACCTGGGGTCCGGCCGGGCGCTGGACGCCTGCGGCTTCGGCGACGGCGTCGTGCAGGAGCTCGTCGCCGGGCTGCGGGAGGCCGTGCCCGGGGTGGGCCTCGCCGTCGAGACCGTCCGCGGCCCGGCCTTCGACCCCTGGTTCCCCGACGGCGAGCCCGGGCTCGACCGCGGCCTGCGGGCCGTGCCCGTCGAGGACGCGCTGCGCGGCGGGGACGACGCCGTCGCCAAGCTCCTCGCGGTCCGGCCGGGCACGCCGACGCAGGGCTTCGGCGTCGTGCAGCGCGGCGACGTCCGCGACGACGCCCAGGAGGCCTTCTTCGACCGCGTGCGCGGCGTCGTGGACGGTCGCGCCGAGCTGCACTACTCCGGCGCCGCCGGGCTGGCCGAGCTGCTGCCGCCCGGTGTGACGAAGGACGTCGCGCTCGCCCGCTGGTGCCGCCGGCTCGGCGTCGACGCCCGCGACGTGTGGGCCTTCGGCGACATGCCCAACGACCTGCCGATGCTGCGCTGGGCCGGCCGCGGGCACGCCGTCGCCAACGCGCACCCGGAGGTGCTCGCCTGCGCGGACGCCGTCGTGCCGGGCAACGACGACGACGGCGTCGCCGCCGCGCTGGAGGCCGCGCTCGACGTGTCCCCGCCCGTGGACGGCTACTCCGCGGAGCTCTCCCCCTGAGCCTGCGCGCGCTCCCGGTCGGCGACGAGCTGGGCACGCAGCTCCTGCACCTCCGCGACGAGCAGGGCCACCTGCGCCTGGCTGACCAGGCCGACGGGCGCCTCCCCCGCCGGGCCGCGCACCGCGCCCAGGCGGTCGTCCGGCGACGACGTGTCGGTGACCCGCTCCACGAGCCACGACGAGAGCGTCGCCGTCACGACCCCCAGCAGCGCGATGCCGCCGAGCATCAGGCACACCGCGATGACGCGGCCCAACGGGGTCACGGGCGTGAAGTCGCCGTAGCCGACGGTCGTGATGGTCACCATCGCCCACCAGAACCCGTCGCCGAGGTTCACGATGGTGGCGCCCGGCGCGCCGCGCTCGGCCTGCGTCACCGTCAGCGCGCCCACGATCACCAGGAGCGCCGTGCCCGCGGCCGCGAACCGCACCACCCGGCCGCGCAGCCGCACGGCGTTGACCCGGTTGAGGCGCACCACCACGGACACCAGCAGCAGCGGGCGCAGCACGGGCAGCACGACCACGGCGAGCTCGAGCGGGTGCCGGCGGACGTAGCGCCACGGGCGGGGAGCGAGCCGGGCGCGTACGACGTAGTCCACGACGAAGAGCGCCCACGTCACCGCGAGCACGACGGAGCAGGCGGCTCGTACCTCCGGGGAGACCTCCGGGCGCGCGATCGGGATGGCGTACGCGACCAGGAACAGCAGGGAGATCGCGGTCAGCGGCCACTCGGTCGCCGCCTGCCAGCGACGCAGGCGCGCGTGGCCGGCGTCCGGGTGCGACGGCGGGCGCTCGCGCTGCCCGGGCTCGGCCGCGTCGTCCCGGCCGCCCGGCGGGGCTGAGGTCATCGCAGGTCAGCCTGGCAGACCGACGTCGGCCACGCTCCCCGAGCGCGTCGCACGGGCCGTCAGTATCGGGTGATTCCCCCCGGGCCGAAGCCCGTGCCGCCGGCCATCTTCTCCAGGCGGGCGATGCGGTCCGCCATCGGCGGGTGCGTGGAGAACATCTTCGCCATGCCGGCGCCGCGGAACGGGTTGGCCAGCATGAGGTGGGAGACGTTCTGCAGCTCGCGGGTCTGCGGCAGCGGCGCCTTCGCCGTGCCGGACTCCAGCTTGCGCAGCGCCGACGCGAGGGCCATCGGGTCGCCCGTGAGCTTGGCGCCGTCCTCGTCCGCGTCGTACTCGCGCGTCCGGGAGATCGCCATCTGGATCATCATCGCCGCGAACGGCGCGAGGATCGCCATCGCCAGGGCCGCGAGCGGGTTGCCGCCCTCGCGCCGGTCGCCGCCGCCGAAGATCAGCAGGAACTGCGCCAGCGAGGTGATGACGCCCGCCATCGCGGACGCGACCGACGACGTGAGGATGTCGCGGTTGTACACGTGCATCAGCTCGTGCCCGAGCACGCCGCGCAGCTCCCGCTCGTCGAGCAGCCGCAGGATGCCCTCGGTGCAGCACACCGCCGCGTTCTTGGGGTTGCGTCCCGTCGCGAACGCGTTCGGCGCCTGCGTGGGCGAGATGAACAGGCGCGGCATGGGCTGGCGGGCCTCCGTGGAGAGCTCCCGCACGATGCGGTACATCTCCGGCGCCTCGAGCTCCGTCACCGGGTACGCGTGCATCGCCCGGATCGCGATCTTGTCGGAGTTCCAGTAGCCGACGAACGTCGTGACGAGGCCGATCCCCACGAAGACGACGAGCATGCCCGCGCTGCCGCGGAAGAACAGGGCCCACAGGCCGAGGACCACGGCCCACATGACGCCGAAGAGCGCCGCCGTCTTGAGACCGTTGAAGTGCTGGTGGCCCATGTGTCCTGCCGTCTCCTTCCGTGCGCCCTGCCCGCGCCGGCGCGCCGGCAGGATCCCACGGGGTGAACGCGCCGAGGGCCCGGGCGGTTCCCGCCCGGGCCCTCGGTCGATCCGTCAGGCGCGACGGCGCTTCGCGATGTCGAGCATCTCGTCGCGCGGCACGACCTTGATGCGCTCGCGGCCGTGCGGCTCGCCCAGCGACTTCTCGTGCTCGTCGAGCAGCACGAAGTCGTCCCACTCGACGACGTCGACGCCGCGGTCGGCGAGGAAGTCCAGCACGGCCTGCGGGTCGGCCTGCGTCGCGGTGCGGCCGGCCGTGAGGTCCCCCGTCGCGACGTCGCCGCCGTCACCCACGCCCGTGACGTCCTCCACGAGGTGGCGGATCGTCTCGGACGCGTCGGACTTGGTGTGGCCGATGAGGCCGACCGGCCCGCGCTTGATCCAGCCGGTGGCGTACACGCCGGGCAGGTGGTCGCCGTCGAGGTCGACGACGCGGCCCTCGCGGTTGGAGATGACGCCCTTGAGCTCGTCGAAGGGGACCTCCGGCAGCGGCGAGCCGAAGTAGCCGACCGCGCGGTAGACGGCCTGGACCGGCCAGTCGTGGTGCTCGCCCGTGCCCTTGACCGTGCCGTCGCCCTGCAGCGCGGTGCGCTCGGTGCGCAGCCCCACGACCTTGCCGTCCTCGCCGAGGATCTCGGCGGGGGCGTGCAGGAAGTGCAGGTGCAGGCGGCGGGAGGCCGTCTGCGTCGACGGGTCGACGAGGGTCCAGTCCGTGAGCGTCTTGACGACCTGCTTGGTCTGGTTGGACGACTCGACGGCGGCCATGGAGCCCTCGTCGAAGTCGTAGTCCTCGGGGTAGACGACGATGTCGACGTCCGGCACGTGGCCGAGCTCGCGCAGCTCCAGCGGCGAGAACTTCACCTGCGCCGGGCCGCGGCGGGCGAAGACGTGTACGTCCGTCACCGGTGACGACTTGAGGATGTCGTAGACGTTGGCCGGGATCTCGGTGGGCAGCAGGTCGTCCGCGTGCTTGGCGAGGATGCGCGCGACGTCGAGGGCGACGTTGCCGGCGCCGAGCACGGCGACCTCCTTGGCCTCGAGCGGCCAGGTGCGCGGCACGTCGGGGTGGCCGTCGTACCAGGACACGAAGTCCGCGGCGCCGTAGGAGCCGTCGAGGTCGATGCCCGGCACCGGCAGCTCGTGGTCCTTGATCGCGCCCGTGGAGAAGATCACGGCGTCGTAGAACTGGCGCAGGTCGTCCAGCTTGAGGTCGACGCCGTAGTCCACGTTGCCGAGCAGGCGGACGTCGCCGCGGCTCAGCACACGGTGCAGGGCGGTGATGATCTGCTTGATGCGCGGGTGGTCCGGGGCGACGCCGTAGCGCACGAGGCCGAACGGGGCGGGCAGGCGTTCGAAGAGGTCGATGCTCACGTCGAGGTCGGTCTTCGACAGGATGTCCGCGGCGTAGATGCCGGCGGGGCCTGCGCCGACGATCGCGACGCGCAGAGGTCGGATGCTGCTCACTGCGGGATACGCCTTCCGGATCGGGTATGCGTGGCGTTCGATTCTAGGAGGATTCTCCTGCAATCGGGTGAGGCTTACCTCACCTGTCGGGGTCCAGCCTTACCCAGGATGCCATATCTGTCTCACCTCGCGAACGCATTGTCTCGCCGGTCGGTCATGTCTGCCGCGGGCATCGGTATGCCCCGGCGACGGTCGTCCGTCATGACGCGGTCGACACCTCATGCACCGCGCGCGCCACGTCGCCGCCGGCCAGGCCGCCCGTCGCCCGCAGCGGGTGGTACGCCGGCACCACGGTCACCGTCGCGCCGTCGTCGGCCACCCGCAGGGCCGGCGTCTCGCGGGTGCCGTAGGCGGCCTCGACCTGCGTCGTCCCGCCCGGCACCCGCCGCACCGCCCAGCGCGGGCCCGCCTCACGGCGCACCCACACCTCGACCCTGTCGCCGACGACAGCGAGTGCCGCGGGGCTGCCTCCCACCGGGGCGATCCCCCGCGTCGGCGCGCCGGCCGTCCGCGCCTCGTCCAGCGTCTCCGAGGTGGTGAACGCCGGGACGACGACGGCGCCCGGCCGCCGGCGCGCGACGTGGTCGGCGACGGCCCCCGCGCGGCGCACGACCACCGCGAGCGTGACGACGACGATCAGCGCCACCACCAGCAACGCGATCCACAGCGTGGCGTCCTCGACGCCGTCGCGCCGGATCGTGAGCGCGAGGCGCACCGCCGAGAGCACGAAGAAGAGTACGAGCACAGCGGTGAACCACCAGCGGCGTGAGCGGGCATCCATGGCAACCTCCGGGAGGGACGACGGGTGGAGCTCGGGCGGACTGCGCGTACCCGTGGCGTCGTCGGGTGCTGCGGGTCGTCCACGGTGGTGCGCAGCGTCACGACCCGGGCGATCGGTGCCGCAGACGCCTCAGGGGCGGCCCGGTGAACCGGACCGCCCCTGGGCACCGGCCTCTGACCGGGCCTGCACGCCTGACCGTCGTCAGCCGCGGATGCCCTGCGCCAGCTGCGAGTCGGCGTCGGACAGCGTCTGCGCCGCCTGCTCCAGGAACGACGCCATGCCCTCGAGGCCCTCGATGGCCTGCGTGGTGCCCGTCGTGAACTCCTCGTACGACGTCTGGAACGCGCCCGAGGCCTGGTCGGTCACGAAGCCCGACGACACCAGGTTGTTCACCTGCGTCTGCAG
>NZ_JBHJVM010000042.1:0-11178 GCF_042264825.1 Isoptericola sp. NPDC056134 | reverse complement strand
GCCGAGATAGAGAACTCGGACCCGCGAGATAGAGAGGCCGGGACGGCACCGCAGGTGGTGGCGTCCCGGGTTCTCTATCTCGCGGGTCCGGGTTCTCTATCTCGGCGGTCAGGGCTGGACGCCGTCCGCGGTGACGGTCGCGCCGTCGGGCACGGTGGCGGCCTCACCGGCGTCGGCGAGCACCGCGTCGCCCTCGGCGCGCACGCGGGCGCCGAAGGTCCAGTCCCCCTCGACCGTGAGCGACGACGCCGCCCGCAGCGACGGCGCGCCCTGGGCGAACCGCACGTCGAAGCCTGCGATCTGCTTGTAGGTCGTCGAGAGCTTCACCAGCGGCGCGTCGACCTGGGCGACCAGCCGGTAGTCGTCGGTGAGCTCGTAGACGTCCGAGCGCATGAGCAGCAGGTCGCTCGTCGTCTTCACCGGCAGGAACCGCTCGCGCCCCACCTCGATCGCCGTCGCCCCCTCGAAGACGGCCACGGCCGCGCCCATCGCGGACTCGATCTGGACGACGGCGGGCGACGACGCGTCCGTCGGGTCCACGGTCTTCTCGTTCCGGATCAGCGGGAGCTCGAGCACCCCGCCGGTGCGGTCGAGCTCGGCCGCGAGCGCCTCGAGGTCGAACCACAGGTTGTTCGTGTGGAAGTAGCGGTGCACCGTCGGGTCGAGCGAGACGTCGACGTCGTCGGGGTGCGTCTGCGCCGTCTCGCGCTGCACGATGCGGCCGTCGCTCTTGCGCACGACGAGCTGGCCGCCCTTGACGTCGGCGGGCGACTTGAGGCACATCTCGGCGGCGTACGGAGCCCCGGACGCCGCGAACCAGGCGGCGATCGCGCCGTCGGGGGCGGCGCCGAGGTTGTCGGAGTTGGAGACGCTGGCGTAGCGGAAGCCCGCGTCCAGGAGCGCGCGCACGACGCCGGACGCGTGCAGGGCCGGGTAGAGGTCGCCGTGCCCGGGCGGGCACCACTCCAGGGTGGGGTCGGCGGGCCACTCGACGGGCTCGAGGGTGTCGGCGCGCAGCTTGGGCTCGCGGTTCTGGAGGAAGTCCAGCGGGAGGCCGTCGACGGCGATGTCGTCGTAGGGCGCGAGCGCGGCGAGGGTGTCGTCGCGGGTGCGGAACGAGTTCATCAGCACGAGCGGCAGGCGGGCGCCCGTCGCCTCCCGGGCGGCGCGCACCTGGCGGACGATGACGTCGAGGAAGGTGAGCGCTCCGCCCTCCTCGCCCCGTGCGTCGTCGCGCACCGTGAGCAGCGACTTCGCCTTGTCCATGCCCATGGACGTGCCGAGCCCGCCGTTGAGCTTGATGATCGCGGTCCGCGCGAGGGCGGCCTGGGCGTCGGCGTCCGGGACCGCGAGGTCGGCGTGCCGCGGCAGGTCGGTCAGGGGGTCGACGTCGGCCTCGCGCACGAGCCCGGTCTCCCCCGACTCCAGCAGGTGGTAGAAGCGGGTGAAGGTCTCGATCGCGGCGGGGGCGACGCCCTCCGCCTGCATCTTGGATCGGGCCAGGGCAAGTCCGCGGTCGCTCATGGGCAGCACCCTAACCGCGCCCGGGGAGGCCTGCGGGGAGCGTCCGGCCGCCCGGGACGCCTGCCCGGGGTCGGTGCTCGGACCCTTACTCGAAACGGGACGGGTCGCCGGCCCCGACGCGGACGACGTCGGGGTATCCCTCGGACCAGTCGACGACGGTCGTGGGCTCGGCCAGGACCTCGCCCGCGTCGACGACCGCGTCGACCACGTGGTCGAGCTCCTCCTTGACCTGCCAGCCGTCGGTGAGGGGCTGCTCGGCCCCCGGCAGGATGAGGGTCGACGACAGCAGCGGCTCACCCAGCTCGCGCAGCAGCGCCTGCACCACCCGGGAGTCGGGGATGCGCGCGCCGATGGTCTTCTTCTTGGGGTGCGCGAGTCGCCGGGGGACCTCCGGCGTGGCCGGCAGGATGAAGGTGTAGGGCCCCGGGGTGGCCGCCTTGATGGCGCGGAAGGCGCTGTTGTCGAGGCGCACGAGCTGGCCGAGCTGGGCGAAGTCCGCGCACACGAGGGTGAAGTGGTGACCGGCGTCCAGGTGCCGGATCTGGCGGATCCGCTCCGTGCCGTCGTGCTGGCCGACGCGGCAGCCGAGGGCGTACCCGGAGTCGGTCGGGTAGGCGATGAGGCCCCCGTCGTTCAGCAGCGCGACGACCTGGCCGATCGCCCGGGGCTGCGGGTCGACGGGGTGGACGTCGAAGTAGCGGGCCATGCCGGGCAGCGTATCCCCGGGCCGTGCCACCCCACCCGGTGAGCGGTCGCCGCGCGGCGGTCGGGTCAGGCCGCCAGGGCGCGGCGGAGCTCGGTCTCGCTGGCGTTGCCCCCGGAGCAGACGACGCCGACGCGTCGCCCGGCGAACGCGGCGGGGTGGCTGAGGACGGCGGCGAGGGCCGCGGCGCCGGCGCCCTCGGCAACGGTCCGCGCGCCGGTGAGGTAGTGGCGCTGCGCGGCGGCGATGGCGTCGTCGTCCACGAGCAGGAAGTCCGCCAGCCTCTCGCGGAGCACGGCCTGGGTGAGGGCGAACCCGCACCCGACGGCGAGCCCCTCGGCGCGGGTGGCGTTGGCGGCGGTGCGCAGCTCGCCCGCGCGCCAGGAGTCGTGGGCGGCCGGCGACGCCGCGGCCTGCACGGCGACCACCCGCAGCCCCGGGGCGAGCGCGCTCGCGACGAGACAGGCAGCTGCGGCGCCGGAGCCCCCGCCGACGGGGACGACGAGCACCTCGAGGTCCGGCGCCTGCTCCAGGAGCTCGAGCGTCGCGGTGGCCACGCCGGCGACGAGGACCGGCTCGTTCGCCGCGCCCACGAGACGCGCCCCGGTGGCGGCGGCCACCTCGCCTGCGCGGGCCCGGGCGTCGTCGAAGGTCGCCCCGTGCAGCACGACGTCGGCGCCGAGGTCGCGCACGGCCCGCTCCTTCAGGGGGTTCGGGTGGTCGGGCATGACGATCGTGCAGGCCGTGCCGGTGCGGCGGGCGGCATGGGCCAGCGCCTGGGCGTGGTTCCCCGTGGAGTAGGCGACGATGCCGCGGCGGCGCTCGTCGTCGTCGAACCCGAGCAGGAGGTTCAGCGCCCCGCGCACCTTGAACGCGCCCGTATGCTGCAGGTTCTCGTGCTTGACGACGAGGCTCGCTCCGGCGGCGCCGGCCTCCGCGGCGGCGCGGTCGAGCTCCGGGTGGGCCAGGGCGGGCGTGCGGACGACGAGCCCCTCGATCCGCAGGGCGGCGGCCAGCACGTCGCGCATCGTCGGCGGCGCGGGCACCTCGGGGGCAGGCTGCGGAGTCGTCGTCATCACAGCAGGATCGCCCCGTGTCGATCGATAGGTCCAATGCCTGTTCTGACTGCCCGTCATCGATACGGCCGATGATTGGTCGTAGGCTGGCGCCGTGTCCGTCGAACCCGCTCCCCCGCCCCACCTCGACCTCACGCGCCTGCGCGTCCTGGCCGCCGTCGCGCGCACCGGGTCCGTGACCGCGGCGGCGCGCGAGCTGCACTACGCCCAGCCGTCGGTGAGCCACCACCTGGCGCGGCTCGAGGCGGAGGCGGGGATCGCCCTGCTGCAGCGCGCGGGCCGCGGCGTCCGCCTCACCGAGGCGGGCCGCCTCCTCGCCGCACGCGCGGAGGAGATCCTCGGCCGCGTGGAGGGCGCACGGCGCGAGCTCGACGCCCTGGTCGGCCTCCGCGCCGGCCGCGCCCGGCTCGCCGCGTTCCCCTCCGCGCTCGCGACCCTGGTGCCCGCCGCCGTCGCCGGGCTGCGGGCCGCGCACCCCGGGCTGGGGGTCGGCCTGGTCGAGGCCGAGCCCCCGGAGGCGATCGCCGCGCTCCAGGCCGGCGACGTCGACGTCGCCCTCGTCTTCCGGCACACCGACGCCCCGAACGCCCGGCCCGGCGCGGACCTGTCGCGGTTCGAGGTGACCGTCGTGCACTCCGAGCCCATCGCCCTCGTCCGGCGGACCACCGACGCGACCCCCGACGGACCGGACGCGTCGAGCCGCTCCGGCGACGTCCCGCCGCCGCTGGCCGACCTGCGCGACGCCGCCTGGATCGCAGGGTGCGAGCGGTGCCGCGCCGACCTGGTCGCGCGCTGCGCCACCGCCGGGTTCGCCCCTCGTATCGCGTTCGAGACCGACGACTACGTGGCCGTGCAGGCGCTCGTCGCGTCCGGCGCGGGGGTGAGCCTGCTGCCGTCGCTCGCGTTGCGGGCGCACCGGAACCCGGACGTCGTGGCGCAGCCCCTGCCCGGCGCCACCCGCGAGGTGCTCGCGCTCACCGTCGGCGCGCCGACCCCGGCGGCGCACGCCCTCGTGCAGCGGCTGGTGGAGGCGGGTGACGCCGCCCGCGACTAGCGTGGAGGCGTGCCTGAGCAGCTGGGACGGCAGCTGGAACAGCTCGGTGGCTGGTGGGCCACCGCCGACTACGACGTCGCCCGCGAGGTGCTGCAGCGCGGCGTCGGCGCGCTGCTGTGCCTGGCCTTCCTCCAGGCCCTGGGCCAGTTCCGCCCCCTGCTCGGGGACCGCGGGCTGCTGCCGGTGCGGCGGTTCACGGCGCGGGTGCGGTTCCGCGACGCGCCGTCGCTGTTCCACCTGCACTACTCCGACCGCCTGCTGGTGGTGGTGGGGGTGCTCGGGGCCGCAGGGGGCGCCGCCGTGGTCGTAGGGCTGCCGCAGGCCGGGCCGTGGTGGGTCACGACCGTCGTCCTGCTCACGCTGTGGGCGGGCTACCTCTCGCTCGTCTCGGTCGGCCAGCGCTTCTACGCGTTCGGGTGGGAGACGCTGCTGTGCGAGCTGGCGTTCCTGGCCGCCTGGTTCGGCTCCCCCGCCGTGCCCGTGCCGTTCCTGCTCGTGCTCGCCGCCCGCTGGCTGCTGTTCCGGCTGGAGCTGGGCGCGGGCCTCATCAAGTGGCGCGGCGACCCCGCGTGGCGCGACCTCACCGCCATGGACCACCACCACGAGTCGCAGCCGATGCCCGGCCCGTTCAGCTGGTACGCGCACCACCTGCCGCGCTGGTGGCACCGCACGGAGGTGGTCGGCAACCACGTCACCCAGCTGCTCGTGCCGTGGCTGCTCTGGCTGCCGCAGCCGTTGCCGAGCGTCGCGGGCGGCGTCGTCGTCGTGACCCAGGGCTGGCTGGTGCTCACCGGCAACTTCGCGTGGCTGAACTGGGCGGCGATCGTGCTCGGCGCGGCCATGGTGTCCGACGACGCGTGGCGCGCGCTCCTCGGCGGCCTCGCCCCGGACCCGGCCGCCGGCCCGGGGACCGCGGTAGCCCCGGGACCGACCGGCTACCTGGTCGCCGTCACGGTCGTCGTCGTGCTCCTCGCGGCGCTGTCGGTGCGCCCCGCCGTCAACCTCGCCTCGTCGCACCAGAGGATGAACGCGAGCTTCGAGCCGCTGCGGCTGGTGAACGCGTACGGGGCGTTCGGGAGCGTGACACGGCGCCGCGACGAGGTGATCGTCGAGGGCACGCTCGCCGACGAGCCCGGGCCCGACGACTGGCGGGAGTACGGGTTCCGCGGCAAGCCCGGGGACGTGGGCCGGCGCCCGCCCCAGGTCGCCCCGTACCACCTGCGCCTGGACTGGGTGCTGTGGTTCGTGCCGCTCGGTGCGCCCGCGCCGTGGCTCCCGACGCTGTGCCGGCGGCTGCTCGAGGCGGACCGGGCGACGCTCCGCCTGCTGCGCCACGACCCGTTCGACGGCGCCCGACCGCGCTGGGTGCGGATGCGGCTGTTCCGCTACCGCTACACGACGCCGGAGGAGCGGCGACGCTCCGGCGACTGGTGGGTGCGGCGCGAGCTCGAGGTGCTCGTCGACCCGGTGGACCTCGCCCTCTTGTCCCGGCTGCGGCGGTCGTGACACGATGCCGAGCGGCGGGGAACCGGTTTCTCAGGCTCGGTCCCCGGCGTACCCCTCGCACCGCGGGTCGACGGCGACCCGCCCGAGCCCCGGAGGCGACGTTGCCCGCACCGCACGAGAGCTCCCACCCGTCCCCTGCCGACCGTCCCGCCTCGGACCCCACGTCCGCGCCCCGCACCGTCCGACGCCGGTCGGTGCTGGCCCTGCCCGGGGCGCTGGCCCTGGGCGCCGTGCTCGCCTCGGCCACGCCCGCGTCCGCGGGCGGCCGCGGCCCGCGCCCGGCCGCGGCGACGCGGATCGTCGTGGCCGCGGACGGCACGGGCGACGCGACCACGCTCCAGCAGGCCGTGGACCTCGCGCCGGCCGGGTCGGCCGAGCGGGTCGAGATCCTCGTGCGACCCGGCCGGTACCACGGCCGTGTCGACGTCGGGTCGGACAAGGTGAACCTGACGGTCGTCGGGTCGACGGGCGACCCCGAGGACGTCGTCTTCACCGACGACCGGGCCGCCGGGACCCCGAAGCCCGGCGGCGGGACCTGGGGCACGACCGGCAGCGCGTCGGTCACGGTGTCCGGTGCCGGCTTCGAGGCCCGGCACGTCACCTTCGAGAACGCGTTCGACGAGGCCGCCCACCCGGACCTGCCCGGCCACCAGGCGGTCGCCGTCAAGACCCGTGCCGACCGCGTCGCGTTCGACCACTGCCGCTTCCTCGGCAACCAGGACACCCTCTACCTGGACACGCCCAGCGCCGACGTGCCCGCCCGCGTCTACGTCACGAACAGCTGGATCGAGGGCGACGTCGACTTCGTGTTCGGGCGCGCGACCGCCGTCATCGAGGACTCCACCATCAAGGCGCTGCGCCGCGACAGCACGCCGTCGGGGTACGTGTTCGCACCGAGCACCTCCTCGGGGTTCGCCCACGGCTTCCTCGTCACCGGGACCCGGTTCCTCACCAACGCCGGCGCCGGCACGTACTACCTCGGCCGCCCGTGGCACCCGAGCAGCAACCCCGACACCGACCCCCGCGTCGTCGTCCGCGACTCCTGGCTGGGCGTGCACCTGCGGCGCGACGACGTGTGGACCACCATGTCCGGCTTCGACTGGGTCCCGGGCAGCAACGCCGAGCACGCCAACACGGGCCCGGGCGCCCTCACCGGCCCCGGGCGCCCGCAGCTCACCGCCGCGCAGGCCGCCGCGCACACGCGTGAGACCTACCTCTCCGGCGACGACGGGTGGTCGCCGAGTCACGCCCGCTGAAGCCTCCGTACTACCTCGCCGCAGGCTGGACTACCTCGCCGCGATGAGTACCACCTCGCGGGAATCCGTACTACCTCGGCCGAACGGGCGTCCCTCACGGCCGCAACCCGTCCCCCAGCCACGGACAGCAACCACGTCGCAGGACTACACCAGCGAGTCCTGCCACGCCGCGTTGAGGGCCGCATAGTGCCCGTCCCCCGCCGCCAGCTCGTCTGGCGTGCCGTCCTCGATCACCCGGCCGTGCTCCATGACGAGCACGCGGTCGGCGATCGCGACGGTCGACAGCCGGTGCGCGATGATGATCGCCGTCCGGTCGGCCAGCAGGGTCTGCAGGCCGTGCTGCACGAGCCGCTCGCCCGGGATGTCGAGGGACGACGTCGCCTCGTCGAGCACCAGCACCGCCGGGTCGGCGAGGAACGCCCGCGCGAAGGAGAGCAGCTGCCGCTGCCCCGCCGAGACGCGGCCGCCACGCTTGTTGACGTCGGTGTCGTACCCGTCGGGCATGTCCATGATGAACTCGTGCGCCCCGACCGCCCGTGCGGCGGCCTCGATGTCCGCCTGGGGGGCGCCGGGCCGCCCGAGCGCGATGTTCTCGCGCACGGACCCGCTGAACAGGTAGGCCTCCTGGGTGACCATGACCACGGCGCGCCGCAGGTCCGTCGTCGACAGGTCGCGCACGTCGACGCCGTCGAGCAGCACGCGGCCCTCGCTCGCGTCGTAGAACCGGGTCACGAGCTTGGCGAGCGTGGACTTGCCCGCGCCCGTCGTGCCGACCAGCGCGACCGTCTGCCCCGCCGGGAGCGTGAGGTCGAGGTCGGGCAGCACGACCGGGCCGTCGCCGTAGCGGAACGTGACGTGGTCCAGCCGCAGGGCGCCGCGCGCGTGCGGCAGCGCCACGGGGCGGCGCGGCTCGACGACCGTCGGCTCCTCGGCCAGCAGGCCCGAGACCTTCTCCAGCGCCGCCGTGGCGGACTGGAAGGAGTTGTAGAAGTTCCCGAGCTGCTGGATCGGCTGGAAGAACCGCTTCACGTACAGCAGGGCCGCCACCAGCACGCCGACGTCCAGCCCCCCGGAGTAGACCCGCCAGCCGCCGATCGCGAGCGCGATCGCGACCGCGACGTTCCCGATGAGCACGAGGCCCGGCTGGTAGCGGCCGTTGAGCCCCATGGTGTTGAGGTTGGCGTCGCGGTACTGCTCGCTGAGCCGGCCGTACTCCGCCTCCGTGGTCGACTCCCGGCGGAACGCCTGCACGGCGCGCATCCCCGTCATCGTCTCGACGAACTTCACGATGAGCCGCGCGGACGTGGTGCGCTGCTCGCGGTAGAACACCTGCGAGCGCTTCTGGAACCACCGGGTGAGCAGCCAGGCCGGCACGAGGGCCACCGCGAGCACGAGGCCCGAGCGCCAGTCGAGCAGGAACAGGCTCAGCCCGGTGAAGACCATGAGCATGAGCGAGGAGACGACGCCGGTGAGCCCGCCGTCGAGCAGCTCGCGCAGCGCCTCGAGGTCGGACGTCTGGCGGCTGATGATGCGGCCGGACGTGTACGACTCGTGGAACTCCAGGCTCAGCAGCTGCGTGTGCCGGAAGACCCGACGGCGCAGGTCGAGCAGCACCCCCTGGGCGATGCGCGCGGCCTGGCGGACGTAGGCCCCGGCGCACAGGCCGCCGACGACGGCGGCGACCAGGTAGACGGAGCCGACCAGCACGAGGGTGCCCACGTCGCCGTCCATGAGGTCGGGCACCGCGGAGTCGATGGCGAGGGACACGAGCCACGGGCCCGCCACCTGGCCGAGCGTCGACACCACGACCAGGAGGCCCGCGACGGCGAGGGCCCCGCGGCGCGGCCTCAGCAGCGCGCCCAGCAGGCGCAGCGACCGGGACCTGACGTCGCGGGACGCCTCGGCGTCGAGCCGGGTGGCATCGTCCGCGCTCGCGTCGGTGGGGCGACGGCGCTCGTCCGGCCCGGACGTCGCGGGCCGGGGCGATTCCGGCGTGCTGGGGCGGCTCACCGCTGGACCTCCTTCTCGTCGTGCCCGGTCCGGGCCTGCTCGGGGTGTTCCTGCTCGGCCTGGGCGCGGTCGGGCTCTTCCCGGCCTGAGTGCTCGGCGCACTCCTCCCAGTCCTGCTCCAGGCTGGAGATGACGTGCCGGTAGTGGGCGTCGGTGGCGAGCAGGTCGCGGTGGGTGCCCACGGCCGTGATCCGGCCGTCCTGCAGCACGGCGACCCGGTCCGCGAGCGCCACGGTGGACGGCCGGTGCGCGATGACGAGGCTGGTCGTGCCGTCGAGGACGTCGCGCAGGCGCGTGGTGACGGCCTCTTCGGTGGCGACGTCGAGCGCGGACAGCGGGTCGTCGAGCACGAGCACGGCGGGGTGTGCCGCGATGGCCCGGGCGAGCGCCAGCCGCTGCCGCTGCCCGCCGGACAGGGACAGCCCTTCCTCCCCGATGCGGGTCTCGACGCCCTGCGGCAGGTCGGCGACGAAGCCCGCCTGCGCCACCTCGAGCGCCTCGTGCAGGCGCCGCTCGCGCTCCTCCTCCGGCACGGCGTCGGGGCCGGCCTCCGGGACGCCGAGCAGCACGTTGTCCCGCACCGACGCGGAGAACAGCGTGGGGTCCTCGAACGCGACCGCGACGGCGCGGCGCACGTCGTGCCGTCGCAGGCGCCGCACGTCCACGCCGTCGAGCAGCACCTCGCCGCCGGTGACGTCGAAGATGCGCGGCACCACCATCGCGAGGGTGGACTTGCCCGAGCCGGTGAGGCCGACGAGCGCCGTCGTCGTGCCGACGGGGAGCTCGAGGTCGACGTGCGCGAGGACCGGGCGCGCCGCGTCCTCGTAGCGGAACGTGACGTCGCGGAGCTCGACGTGGCCTCGCGCCGGGCCGGGCTCGGCGGGGTCGGCCGGGTCGGCCAGCGGGTTCGGGGTCTCCATCACCTCGAAGAAGCGGTCGACGGCGGTGCGCGCGTTGAGCGTCATCGACAGGGTCATCCCGAGGTCGACCACGGGGCCGTTGATCACGGCCGTCGTCAGGAAGAAGGCGACGAGGCCGCCGACGGTGATCTGCCCCTGGGCGGCGAGCACCGTGCCGAGCACGAGGCAGACGGCCAGCGTGACCTCGGGGATGAGCTGCAGCGATGTGGTGACGGTGGCCTGGTTCCCCGCCTTGCGGATCTCCGTGCGACGCAGCTCCTCCGCCTGGTCGGTGAACGAGTCGAGGGCGTCGCGCCCGCGGCCGAACGCCTTGAGCACGCGGATGCCGTGCACGGACTCCTCGACCGTGGTGGCGAGGTCGCCCGACTGGTCCTGCGACAGGCGTGCGATGACGCGGTACCGCCGCGAGAAGCGGAACGCGATGACCGTCACCGGGATCGCGCCCGCGAGGTACACGAGGCCGAGCCAGCCGGCGGTGGCCAGCAGGATGCCCACGCCGACCACGATCGTCACGATGCTGACGACGAGCTGCAGGACGCCGAAGACCAGCCAGCGGCGCAGCAGGCCGAGGTCGCCCATGATCCGGCTCAGCAGCTGCCCGCCGGGCCACCGGTCGTGGAACGCGACAGGCAGGTCCTGCAGGTGGCGGAACAGCGCCATCCGCAGCTCTGCCTCGACCCGCGTGCCGGGGTACATCACGAGGTTGCGGCGCAGCAGGACGAACCCGGCCTCCGCGATCCCCAGCACGAGCACGAGGAGCACCGGCACCACGAGGGCGCCGAGGTCGTGGGCGGCGGCGCCCTCCGCGAGGGGGCCCTCGACGAGGGCCTGCAGCACGCGGGGGATCGCCAGCGCGGCGAGGCTCGCGCCGAGCGCCGAGAAGAGGCCGCCGACCATGCGCGGCAACGCGGGCCGGACGTACGGGTAGAGCCGGCGCACGGACGCGAACGTGGAGAGCTCGGAGCCCGTGGGGGCGACGGCCGCCGCGGGGGCGACGGCGGCCGCGGGGGCGGCGCCACGCCGGCCTAGCGGACCCCCCTCGCCGCCCAGACTCGTTTCGGGGGTGGAGGGGAGGTGGGGGGCGGAGGGAGGGGGGATCACCCCGCCGGGCTTTTCTGGGTTGGCATGC
>NZ_JBHJVM010000041.1:0-11976 GCF_042264825.1 Isoptericola sp. NPDC056134 | reverse complement strand
AGATAGAGAAGGGACGGACCGAAGCCGCTTTCGGTCCGTCCCTTCTCTATCTCGCGGGTCCGGCTTCTCTATCTCGGCGTGCCGGTGACGGTGTCGGCGCTCGAGGCCGTGCGCGCCGCCGTGCGCGGGGACGCGCTGCTGTCGCCGGCCATCACGCGCCGGCTGATCAGCGAGTTCGTGGCCCGCCCCCCGGACGCGATCGTCCCCGACGGCCTCGACCTGGTGCTCAGCCCGCTCACCGCGAAGACGCACGTCAGCCGGGCCATGACCAAGCTCGGCGCCCGCGACCGCGCCCAGCTCGTCGTGTTCGCGTACGAGTCGGGGATCGTCTCCCCGCGCTCGCGTCCCGCCGGCCGCGCGTAACCGCGCCCGCGCTGCCTACGCTGCGTCCTGTGCCGGAAACGTCCGACCCGCCGGAACGCCGCCGCCGCGTCGCCGTCCTCGTGCTGGAGGGCGCCAAGCCCCTCGACGTCGGCATCCCCGCGCAGGTCTTCACGACGCGCCCGAGCATGCCCTACGAGGTGCGGGCCTGCGCCGCGGCTCCCGGGCTCGTCGCCGGCGGGGACGGGCTCTCCTACCACCTGGACCACGGCCTCGAGGCGCTGGCCTGGGCCGACGTCGTGTTCCTCCCCGGGTACCGGCACCCGGACCGCGACGACCCGCCGCCCGCCGTCGTCGACGCGCTCCTGGCCGCGCACGACCGCGGCGCGCGACTGGCCGCCATCTCGACCGGCGCGTTCGCGCTCGCGGCCACCGGCCTGCTCGACGGACGACGCGCCACGACGCACTGGCACTACACGCGAGCGCTGGCGGCCAAGCACCCGGGCGTGCGGGTGGACGAGAACGTGCTGTTCGTCGACGAGGGCAGCGTGCTCACGTCGGCGGGCGCCGCGTCGGGCATCGACCTGTGCCTGCACGTGCTGCGAGGCGACCTGGGGGTGGCGGCGTCGAACCACGCGGCCCGCCGCCTCGTCGCGGCGCCGTACCGCAGCGGCGGCCAGGCGCAGTACGTGCCGCGGAGCGTGCCCGAGCCGCTCGGCGAGCGGTTCGCCGCCACCCGCGAGTGGGTGCTGCACCACCTGACCGAGGACCTCACCCTCGAGGACCTGGCCCGGCACGCGGCCGTCTCGCCGCGCACCTTCTCGCGCCGGTTCGCCGACGACACCGGATACACGCCGATGGCCTGGGTGCTGCGGGTGCGCGTGGACGTGGCACGGGAGCTGCTGGAGCGCTCGGAGCGCAGCGTCGAGCAGGTCGCCGCCGACGTCGGGCTGGGGACGGGCGCGAACCTGCGCGCGCACTTCCGGCGCATCCTCGGCACGACGCCCAGCGAGTACCGGCGCACGTTCGCCCGCGGGGAGTGAGGCCCTCCCCGGGCGTGGCGAGATCCTTGCGGACCGTGGCGCGCGCGCCGGTGTTCTGCCCGTGCGACGGCGGCGAGCCTGGTGGCGACACGGAAGGAGGGTCACATGACCCGCATCGCCATCAACGGGTTCGGCCGCATCGGGCGCAACGTGGTCCGCGCGCTGCTCGAGCGCGGCAGCGACCTGGAGCTCGTCGCCGTCAACGACCTCACCGAGCCCGCCGCGCTCGCCCGGCTGCTCGCCTTCGACAGCACCGCCGGGCGCCTGGGCCGCCCGGTCACCGCCGAGGACGACGCGATCGTCGTCGACGGTCACCGCGTCGCCGTGCTGGGGGAGCGCGAGCCCGGCACCCTGCCGTGGCACGAGCTCGGCGTCGACGTCGTGCTCGAGTCCACCGGCCGCTTCACCTCCGCCGCCGCGGCACGCGCCCACCTCGACGCCGGGGCGCGCAAGGTGCTCGTGAGCGCGCCGTCCGCCGGCGCGGACGTCACGCTCGCCCCCGGCGTCAACACGGGCGCCTACGACCCGGCCGCGCACACGATCGTCTCCAACGCGTCGTGCACCACCAACGCGCTCGCGCCGCTCGCGTCCGTGCTCGACGACCTCGCCGGCATCGAGCACGGGTTCATGACCACCGTGCACGCCTACACCCAGGAGCAGAACCTCCAGGACGCCCCGCACCGCGACCCCCGCCGCGCCCGCGCCGCCGCCGTGAACATCGTGCCCACCACGACCGGCGCCGCGAAGGCGATCGGGCTGGTGCTGCCGCGCCTCGACGGGAAGCTCTCGGGCGACTCGATCCGGGTGCCGGTGCCGGTGGGCTCGATCGTCGAGCTGAACGCCGCCGTCGCGCGCGACGTGACGCGCGAGGACGTGCTCGCCGCCTACCGGGACGCCGCACGGGGACCGCTGGCCGGGGTGCTCGAGTACTCCGAGGACCCCCTGGTGTCGTCGGACGTCACGGGCAACTCGGCGTCGTCGATCTTCGACTCCCTGCTGACGCGCGTCGACGGCCGGCACGTGAAGGTCGTGGCCTGGTACGACAACGAGTGGGGCTTCTCCCACCGGGTGGTCGACACCCTGGAGCTGCTCGCCGCGGGCTGACCCGGGCACGTCGGCCGCTCGGCTCAGAAGATCGTGCGGCCGTGGGCGTCGGGGATCCCGGACTTCCGCAAGAAGTACGTGTTCAGCTGGTCGCGCCACTCGACGGCCGACCGCAGCTGCTCGGCGAGGCGCTCGCGGACGCGGGCGTCGACGTCGGCCGGGAGCGCGCCGGGGACGAGGTCGGCCAGCGACTCCCACGCCGCGACGGCCTCGCGCACCCGCTCGACGCCCGCGAAGTGCGTGTCGTAGACGTGCTGGACCACGGTGACGCCGGAGCGCAGCACGTGCGTGTACGGCACGTGGTGGAAGAACAGCAGCAGCTCGTCGGGGCAGGTCGCGAGGTCCTCGTAGACGTCACGCCAGGGCTCCGGGTACTGGCCCGTGAACCCGGTGCCGGTGGCCCGGGTGCGGTCCACGCCGATGCCGTCGCGGTCGGCGAAGTGGTAGGTGCCCCACGGCGTGTACTCGTAGCCGTCCACGTCCGGGCCGTAGTGGTGGCCGGGGCGCACCATGAACCCGACGCCCAGCGGCGCGGTGTACGACTCGTAGGTGCGCCACGAGCCGTCGAGCACCGCGTGCAGCGCCTCGCGGACCCGCGGCTCGAGGCCGCCGTCCGGGCCGGCGAAGGTCAGCCCGACCCACTCGTCGAGGATGGCCGCGGGGTCGAGCGTCGGGTCCCACGCCAGCCGCCCGAAGGCGTACAGGTTCGCCTGCGCCAGCGGGTGGCCGGTCCAGAACCGGTCGTCGCCCACGTTCGAGACGGCGGCGATCCCGCCGCCCCCGGCGTCCGCGACGGCGGTCGGCGCGGACGGGCCGCGCCCGGCGACGACGTCGCGCACCGCGGCACCGTCCTCGCCGGCTCCCCAGGGCCGGAAGCCGAGGTTCTCGCTCCACCAGGGGGCGAGGTAGCACGCGTGCCGCTGCTGGCCCGTGTACTCCTGCGTCACCTGCAGCTCGAGGGCCAGCCGGGTGGCGGGCATCCCCGCGAGGACCGGCGAGACCGCCTCGCGCGTCTGGAAGTCGATCGGGCCGTGCTTGACCTGCACCACCACGTTGTCCGCGAACCGGCCGTCCAGCGGCGCGAAGTGGTCGTACGCGGCGCGGGCGCGGTCGGTGGTGCGGTCGCGCCAGTCCTGCGTGTGGTCGTAGACGAACGCCCGCCAGTGCACGACGCCGTCGTGCGGCGCGACCGCCTCGGCCAGCAGGTTGGCGCCGTCGGCGTGGTCGCGCCCGTACGCGAACGGGCCCGGCTGGCCCTCGGAGTCGGCCTTGACGACGAACCCGCCGAAGTCCGGGATCGTCGCCCAGACGCGGTCGGCGGCGGCGCGCCACCAGGCGCGGACGTCGTCGTCGAGCGGGTCGGACGTCGGCAGGCCGCCGAGCGTCATCGGCGCGGCGAAGCTCACCGCGAGGTGCGTGCGCACGCCGTAGGGCCGCATCGCGGCGGCGATGCGCGCGACCTCCGGCAGGTCGTCGGTGAGCAGGCGTGCCTCGCGCGCGTGCACGTTGACGTTGTTGATGCAGACCCGGTCGACGCCCGTCGCGGCGAGCAGGCGCGCGTAGGTCGTGACGCGGGACAGGTCGTCGCGCACCCGGCCGTCGGCGTAGAAGATCGACCCGCCCGAGTACCCGCGCTCGACCTGCCCCATCACCGGGTGCACGTCCACGTTGTCCCAGTGGTCCAGCACGCGCAGCGCGAACGCGGGGGCGTGCCGCTCGTCGACGTCGGGCCCCGTGAACGCCGTCTCGCCGTGCCGCACCACGTGGAACCAGCCGTGCAGCAGCGCCGTCGGCGTCTCGGCCGTGACGGTGACTCGGCCGCCGTCCCGCACGATCCGGAACCCGTCGCCGCCCGAAGTGTCAGGGCCGCGTGCAGGAAGACGTGCACCTGGCCCTGACACCTCGTGGACCAGGGCGAGGAGGAGGTCGGGGGAGCCGTCGGGGTCGACGACGGCGCCGCCGTGGGCCGCGGTCGCGCGCTCGAGCTCCGCGCGCAGCGTGGCCACGACCTGGGGGGAGCTGTCAGAACCAGGCGGTGCCACACCGCCGCGCTGTGGCTCTGCCAGCTCGGGTGTGCCGACCGCCACGCGGCGGCGGCCGGCGGCGGCCAGCGCGCCGTCGGGCAGCCAGGCCGGGTGCGGTGCGGGATCGACAACGATTTCGGAAGTCACCGGCGGGCCCCTCGGGTCGGTGGTGGGAGGTGGAGAGAGGCCGCGGGCCCGGGACGACGGCGTCCGGGCCCGCGGAGGTGCTCAGCGGTCGGTGGGGGCGGTGTAGCGGAACGCGTCCCACGCGCCGAGCAGATACTGGATGCCCAGCGCGCGGTCGTACAGGCCGTAGCCGGGGCGGGGCTTGTTCGTGGTGTTCTCGTCCCAGAGGTGGCGGCCGTGGTCGGGGCGGACGTAGCCGGTGTACCCGGCCTCGGCGTACGCCTTCATGATCCCGGTCGTGTCGACGTCGCCCTCGCACGCCCGGTGCCCCACCTCCGTGAAGTCGCCGTTCGGGAAGTGCTTGATGTTCCGCACGTGGGTGAAGTGGATGCGGTCCATGAACCGGCGCACGGTGTCCGCGGCGAGCGGCGCCTGCGCCGGGTTCGCCGAGAAGCTGCCGAGGCACAGCGTGAGGCCGTGGTTCGGGCTCGGGTGCAGGTCCAGCACGCGCTGCAGGTCGTCCGGCGTCGACACGACGCGCGGCCAGCCGAAGACGTCGAACGGCGGGTCGTCCGGGTGCACGCCCAGCTTGATCCCGGCCTCCTCCGCCACCGGGACCACCGCGTCGAGGAAGTACCGGTAGTTCGCGTACATGTCCTCGTGCGTGACGCCCTCGTACGCGGCGTTGAGCTCGGTGAAGCCCGCGAGCCGCTCGGGCTCCCAGCCGGGCAGCGTGAGGCCGTGCGACCCGGCCTCCATGTCGGCGATGAGGCCCTCGGGCGTCATCCGGTCCACGACCGCCTTCTCGAAGAACAGCGCGGTCGAGCCGTCGGGCAGCGGATGCCACAGGTCGGTGCGCAGCCAGTCGAAGACGGGCATGAAGTTGTAGCAGACCACCTTTACGCCGGCCCGGCCCAGCCGCCGGAGCGTCGTCACGTAGTTCTCGATCGCCTCGTCACGGCTCAGCCCGAGGACGGTGCGTCCCAGCTTGATCGACTCGTGCACGTTGACGGACTCGACCACCTCGGCGTCGAGCGTGCGGGTCACGCCGCGGGCCCGGGCCTCGTCGGAGAGCCCGGAGATGCGCGCCACCTCGGCGTCGATCTCCTCCTGCTCCCACACCTCGCCGGCCTGCTTGTGATGCAGGCTCCACACGATCGTCTCGACACCGGGGATCTGCCGGACGTGGTCCAGCGTGACCGTGTCGTTGCCCTCGCCGTACCAGCGGAAACCCATCTTCACTGCGTGACTCCTCGTGCTCGTCGTCCTGCCCCTCCACCTGCTGTGAGCGGGCGTCTGGCCCCGTTCTCGACGTCCGTCCGGGCCAAACGCCCGCTCGCAGCGGTTCAGGGGCGGGAGTAGGCCGCCTGGGGCAGGCGGTAGGTCAGATCGGTGGCCACGTCGACCGCCTCGTCCAGGTCGAGGCGGTGCTCGGCCACCAGGCGGGCCAGGTAGCCGGCGTCGACGCGCCGGGCCAGGTCGTGCCGGGCCGGGATGGAGCAGAACGCGCGGGTGTCGTCCACGAAGCCGCTCATGTTGCTGAACCCGGCCGTCTCGGTCGCCGCCTCGCGGAACCGCCGCATCGCGTCGGGGGCGTCGAGGAACCACCACGGCGCGCCGAGCCGCAGCGACGGGTAGACGCCGGCCAGCGGCGCGAGCTCGCGCGAGTACACGTCCTCGTCCACCGTGAACGCGATCATCCGGAAGCCCGGGTGGTGGCCGAAGGCGTCCAGCACGGGGCGCAGCGAGTGCGTGAACTCGGTGACCACCGGGATGTCGTAGCCCTTGTCCGGGCCGAACGCGGCGAACGGGGCGCTCGCGTGGTCGCGTAGCACGCCGGGGTGCAGCTGCATCACGAGGCCGTCCTCCGCCGACATCGCGGCCATCTGGAACAGCATGTGCCCGCTGAACGCCTGCGCCTCGGCGGCCGTGACCGTGCCCGCGAGGGCCTTGTCGAGGATGCGCGCGGCCTCGGCGTCGTCCAGCGGCGTCGTGTCGGCGTACAGGTGGCCGTGGTCGGTGGCCCGCGCGCCCGCGGCGACGAAGCGCTCGCGCTGCGCGCGCAGGGCCTCGAGGTAGCGGTCGTACGACGTGACGTCGACGCCGGCCGCCTCGCCGAGCTGCTCGACGTCGTCGCGCCAGGTCGCGCGGTCGACGTGCAGCAGGGGGTCGGGCCGGAAGGTGGGCAGCACGCGGTCGCCGTAGCCGTCGGCGGCGAGCTTCGCGTGCGCGTCGAGAGTCGCCCAGGCGGGGTCGGTCGTGGCGATGACCTCGATGTTGAAGGCGTCGAGGAGTGCGCGGGGGCGGAACTCCTGCTCGGCGAGGCGCGCGGCCACCTGGTCGTACAGGGCGTCGGCGGTCTCGGCCGACGGGCGCTGCGTGACGCCGAAGATCTCGACGAGCACGTGCTCCAGCCAGTAGCGGGTGGGCGTGCCGCGGAAGTGCTTCCACCCGGCGCAGAACCGGCGCCAGATCTCGCGCGGGTCGGTCTCGACGGCCTCGTCGTCCGTGGATCCGACGCCGAGGCGGGGCAGGGTCTCGCCCTGGGAGACCAGCATCCGCGTGAGGTAGTGGTCGGGCACGACGACGAGCTGGGCCGGGTCGCCGAAGGGCGCGTCGTCGGCGAACCACTCGACCGGCACGTGGCCGTGCATCGAGACGATCGGCAGGTCCTGCACCGCGGCGTAGATCTCGCGGGCCAGTACCCGGGATCCGGGGTCGGCGGGCAGCGCCCGGTCGGGGTGCAGGGTCCAGCGCTCGCTCACAGGAGCTCCTCAACGTCGAGACGGGATGCGAACGTTTGCATCGTAGCCTGCCGACTGCCGAGCACGGAATCCCCAAGGCATTCGCGGCCGGGGGCAGACACGACGAGCCGGGATGTGCGACGATCTGGCAAACGTTCGCATCGTCCGGGTGCGAGCGGCGGGCTCGAGGAGACGGTGGTCGTGGTCACGGTGCACGACGTCGCGCGGGCGGCCGGCGTGTCGATCTCGACGGTCTCGCGCGCCCTGACCGACCCGCAGCGGGTCGCCGTGGCGACGCGCGACCGGGTGACGTCCGCGGCGCGCGAGCTCGGCTACCGACCCAACCGGGCGGCCAGCGTGCTCCGCGCGGGACGGTCCGGAGCGCTCGGGCTCGTGGTGCCCGACCTCGCCAACCCCTACTTCGCGGCGATCGCCAAGGGCGCCCAGGCCCAGGCGCGCGAACGCGGCGTCGGGCTCTTCGTCGTCGACTCCGACGAGGATCCCGAGCTCGAGACCGAGGCCGTCTCGGGCCTGGCTCCGCAGACCGACGGCATCATCCTGTGCTCGCCGCGCGCGGTGGAGCGCACCGTCGAGGCGCTCGAGGGGCGACCGGTGGTGCTGGTCAACCACCATGTCGACGGGCTGCCGTCGGTCGTCGCCGACCACGAGGCGGGCATGCTGCGCACCCTCGAGCACCTGCGGGCGCTGGGCCACGCGAAGGTCGCCTACGTGGGCGGGCCCGCCCGCTCGTGGTCGGACAGCCGCCGCCGCGCCGGCCTGCGTGCGGCCGCCGCGCGGCTGGGTGACGTCGAGCTCGTGGAGCTCGGGCCGCACCGGCCGCAGGTCGCGGGCGGGCACGCGGCGGCGGACCTCGTCGTCGCCACCCGCGCGACGGCGGTCGTGACCTTCAACGACCTCGTGGCCGCCGGCCTGGTCGAGCGCCTGCGGGTGCGCGGCCTCGACGTGCCCGGCGACCTGTCCGTGGTCGGCTGCGACGACGCGTACGTCGCGGAGCTCCTGGCCCCGCCCCTCACCACCCTGCGGACCGACCTCCGCGACTCCGGCCGCGTGGCCGTCGACCGCCTGGTCCTGCGCCCGGGCAAGGACGACGGCGCCCTGCAGGGCGACGTGACGCTCCCCGTCGAGCTCGTCGTCCGCGGATCGACCGCACCCCCGCGCGCCGCGGCCCGCCCCCGACGCCCCCTGACCACCCCGACCGACACGGACGCACCACCCCGGCGACGCCGCCGGACGACGGAGGAACCATGACCGACCGCCTGCACCGCTCCCACCTGCCCGCCCGTCTCGAGGCGCCGGTGACCCCCGACCAGGTGGGCATCGTGCACCTGGGGATCGGAGCGTTCCACCGGGCGCACCAGGCGGTGTTCACGGAGCTGGCCGCCCGCGCCACGGGGGACCGCCGCTGGGGCATCCTCGGCGTCACACAGCGGTCGGCCTCCGTGCGCGACCAGCTCCGGCCGCAGGGCGGCGCCTACTCGGTGCTCACCGCGGGCACGCACGGGACCCGGCTGGACCTGGTCGGGGCGGTGCTCGACGTCGCCTGGCCGGCGGAGGAGACCACGCGGGTGCTGGAGACGATCGCGGCGCCCACGACCCACGTCGTGACGCTGACCGTCACCGAGAAGGGGTACGCCCGCGGCGCGGACGGCGGGCTCGACGTCGAGCGGGTGCGCCCGGACCTGGACGCCCTCGCCGCCGGCGACGCCGCCGTCCCGGGCGCGACGGCGGTCGGGCTGCTCGTGCGCGGGCTCGCGGCCCGGTGGCGTGCTGCGGAGGCAGCGGGGGAGCGGCGCCCGATCACCGTGCTGACCTGCGACAACATGGTCGACAACGGGCACGTCCTGGGGCGGCTCGTGGGCGAGGCGGTGGACGCGGCGCTCCCGGGGGAGCAGGGCGACGGGCTGCGGTCATGGCTGGCGACCGACGTCGCGTTCCCGTGCTCGATGGTGGACCGGATCGTGCCCGCGACGACGCCCGCGCAGCGGGACGCGGTGGAGCGCGAGCTCGGCGCCCGCGACGAGGGCCTCGTCGTCGGGGAGCCGTTCCGCCAGTGGGTGATCGAGGACCGGTTCGCCGGCCCGCGCCCCGCCTGGGAGGAGGCGGGCGCGACGTTCACCGACGACGTCGCACCCTGGGAGCAGGCCAAGCTGCGCCTGCTCAACGGCACGCACTCGCTGCTCGCGTACGCGGGTCGGCTGGCGGGACACGCGACGCTCGCGGAGGCGGTGACCGACCCCGTGCTGCACGAGCGCGCCCGCGCCTTCATGCTCGACGACGCGCTGCCGACGCTCACCCCGCCCGACGGCGCCGACCTGCGCGCGTACGCGGAGTCGCTGCTGGAGCGGTTCGCCAACCCGGCCACGGGCCACACCACGGTCCAGGTGTCGATGGACGGCACCCAGAAGATCCCGTTCCGCTGGGGCGGCATCGTCGCGGACCGGCTCGCGGCGGGCGCGGTCCCGGCCGGCGCGGCGTTCGCGCTCGCGGCGTGGAGCGAGGTGGTGCGCCGGGAGGCGGCCGCCGGCCGGCTCGTCGACGACCCGCGGGCGCAGGAGCTCGCCGACGTCGTGGCAGGGGCCGGGGACGGTGATCCGGCGGCCGCGGCCCCGGCCGACGTCGCGCGGGCGCTGCTGGCGCTGCCGGGCCTGCTGCCGGAGGGCGTCGGCACGGACGCCGGGCTCGTGGACGCCGTGCTGGCCCAGGTGCCGGAGCTCGCGGAGGTCTGAGCCCGAGGAAACGTGGGCGTGCGGGGCGGCGGCCCCTCTCTCCTGCGGGTTCGTCGGACGGCGCCGCCGCCACGTAGGCTGCCGGCCGGATGTGAGCGATCACACGTGTGCGGGTCGCCGGGGCGCTCGCCGGGCCGCGACGGGTCGTCGCCGCGGGGACACGTCAGGGCTCGTTGCGAGATCGTGATGTGACTCGGAGCACCCCGGGGCTGGACAACGCTTACCGAATCCTGTTTTATCGATTCAGTCGGCAGCCGTACGAGGGGTCAACGGGGCGTCCTCGTCGCCGACGATCGTGGACGATCGACGAGCGAGGAGGCTCACATGAGGATCACGCGGAAGGCCGCCGGCGCGGCCGCGGCGGCGGTCGCCGTCGCCCTCACCCTGACCGCCTGCGGGGGCGGCGCCGACCCTGCGGAGCCGGGCTCCGCGGAGAAGGTGAGCACCGACGAGGACATCACCATCTCGCTCGCCTGGTGGGGCGAGCCCGCCCGTGCCGAGATGTACGAGAAGGCGGTGGACCTCTTCGAGGAGAAGCACCCCAACATCACGGTGCAGACCCAGTTCCAGGACTGGGACGGCTACTGGACCGCGCGCGCCACCGAGGCCGCGGGCGGCGCCCTGCCGGACGTCATCCAGATGGACCTGTCCTACCTGCGCCAGTACGGCGCCACGGGGCAGCTCCTGGACCTGGGCGGCCAGGTGGGCGTCAACCTGAACACCGACGGCGTGGAGGACTCGCTCCTCACCTCCGGGCAGATCGACGGCGCGCAGTACGGCGTCCCGACGAGCACCAACACGCTCGCCACGTTCTACAACGCCGACCTGCTCAAGAAGGTGGGCGTCGAGCCGCTCGCCGAGGGGTACACCTGGGACGACTACAGCAAGTGGATCGAGAAGGTCACCGAGGCGGGCGCCGGCGAGGACCCGGCCCTGTACGGCGGCGGCGACTTCACCGCGACGTTCTGGTTCTTCCTGCAGTGGCTCATCCAGCAGGGCGTCGAGCCGTTCAGCGAGGACGGCAAGCTCAACTTCGACGAGGCGCAGATGACCGAGTGGCTGAACCTGGGCCAGGGGCTGCGCGACTCCGAGGCGATCTACCCGATCAAGAAGAACAAGCAGCTGGAGCCGCTCGGCGGGTTCCACGTCAACGAGGTCGCGTCCGAGTCGACGTGGGACAACTTCCTGGCGGGCTACGTGGCCGAGTCCGGCGAGGACATCCAGATGCTGCCGATCCCGTCCGGCGAGAACGGCCCGTCGCAGTTCTGGAAGCCGTCGATGCTGCTCTCCGCGTCCGCGCAGACCCAGCAGCCGGAGGCGTCCGCGGCGCTCATCGACTTCCTCATCAACGAGCCCGAGGTCGGCAAGATCTTCGGCACCTCGAAGGGCGTGCCCGCCGTCCAGGCGCAGATCGACGCGATGGACGTCGAGCCCGGCTCGGTGGACGAGCAGGTCGTGAAGTACGAGGAGCAGGTGGCGGACGTCGTCACCGAGCCCGCCCCGGTCCCGGTCGAGGGCTTCGGCGAGATCGAGGCCGAGTTCAAGCGCCTCGGTGAGGAGCTCGGGTACGGCAACATCACCGTCGACGAGTTCGTCACCCAGTGGTTCTCCTTCGCCGACAGCGCGGTGAAGCAGTCGTGACTGCGGTGACCTCGGGCACCACGCTCGACACCGCTCGGGGGACGCAGAACGCGTCCCCCGAGCGGGGGCGCGCCAAGCGCCGCCGTGAGGCGGGTGCGGGGTTCGCGTTCTTGTCGCCGTGGTTGGTGGGTTTCGTGGTGTTGACGGCGTTCCCGATGGTGGCGTCGTTGTATCTGGCGTTCACGGACTATGACTTGTTCCGGCCGCCGTCGTGGGTCGGGATCGA
>NZ_JBHJVM010000040.1:0-13363 GCF_042264825.1 Isoptericola sp. NPDC056134 | reverse complement strand
CCGGCCGCGGCGCGTAGCCTCTCTATCTCGTCAGGTCGCCCTCTCTATCTCGGCGGGGGAAGTTCAGCCCTTCTCGGCGCGCGCGGCCGACGACTCGGCCTTCTGCTCCACCTTCTCGCCGGGCTGCTTCGGCGGCACGGACGCCTTGCGGAACTCGTCGCGCGGGTCGTGCAGGGAGCCGAGGGACACGATCTCGCGCCCCATGAGGAACTGGCCGACCCAGCCGATGAGGATGCGCACCTTGCGGTTGCCGGTCGGCATCGCCATGACGTGGTAGCCGCGGTGCGCGAGCCACGCGAGCGGGCCGCGCAGCTTGAGGAAGCCGAACAGCTCCGCGACGCCCTTGTACAGGCCGAGGGACGCGACGACGCCGACGCTCTTGTGCGCGTAGTCCTCGGGCTGCTGGCCCTTGAGGACGGCGACCAGGTTGTCGGCGAGCTTCGTCGCCTCGCGGATCGCGTGCTGCGCGTTCGGCGGGCAGAACTGGCCGGGGTTGAGCACGTCCGGCACGGCGGCGCAGTCGCCCGCGGCCCAGGCGTCGGGGACGATCTCGCCGTCCTCCGTCGCGACCTGCAGGGTGGGCTTGACGATGACGCGGCCCATCCGGTCGAACGGGAGGTCCGACTCCTCCTTGATGACCGGGTTCGCCTTGACGCCGGCGGTCCACACGATCGTCTCGGTGTCGAACTCGACGCCCGTCGAGGTGACGACGTGCCCGTCCACGCAGGACGACAGGAACGTGTTGAGGTGGAACTCGATGCCGCGCTTCTTCATCTCGTCGAGCGCCCACAGGCCCATGGGCTCGGAGACCTCGGGGAGGATGCGGCCCGAGCCCTCGATCATGACGAAGCGCAGGTCCTCGGCGTCGATCGTCGGGTAGTTGCGCGTGGCGTACCGCGCCATGTCCTCGATCTCGGCCAGCGCCTCGATGCCGGCGAAGCCGCCGCCGACGAACGTGAACGTCAGCATGCGCTTGCGCGCGTCCGCGTCCCACGTGGACGAGGCGACGTCCATGCGGTTGAGCACGTGGTTGCGGACCGCGATGGCCTCCTCCACGTTCTTGAAGCCGATCGCGTTCTCCGCGAGGCCCGGGATGGGCAGCGTGCGGGAGACGGAGCCGAGGCCGACGACGAGCTGGTCGTACGAGACCTCGTAGTCCGGCCCCTCCTCGGGGTGGATCGTGATCTTGTGCCCGGCGTGGTCGATGTGGTTGACCAGGCCCTGCAGCACGTCGATGCCCTTGAGGGCCTTGCGGTGCGGGGCGACGACGTCGCGGGCGTCGATCGAGCCCGCGCCGGCCTCCGGCAGGAACGGCGCGTAGGTCATGTACGGCCGCGGGTCGACGACGACGATCGCCGCGTCCTGCTTGCCGAGCTTGCGGCGCAGACGACGCGCCGCGTAGAGACCGACGGAACCACCGCCGAGGACGACGATGCGGGGCACCTTGCGGGGCCGCGGGGCCGCGGCGGGCGCGTCCTGGACAGAGGTGTCCGACGACAGAACGTTCTGAGGCATGAACACCATTCTACGACCGCGCCGGGGGCACGCAGTCGGGCCGTCCACCCTGCGACCCCCGGCAGCTTTCGCGCAGGTCAGGCCGCACGGGTCACACGAGCGAGAGGGCGATGCCGTCGAGGATGTCGCTCTCGCTGGTCACGACGTCGGGCAGCGTGCCGCCCGCGGCGGCGACGTCGTCGCGCACCCGCCGCACGACCTCGGACCAGACCAGCGCGCCCGCGCCGATGACGTCCGCGCGACCGGGGTGCATGAACCCGAGGGCGAGGCGCTGCTCGCGAGTGCGGTGCAGCAGGTCGTCGCACGCGGCGAGCACCCGGTCGACGCCGAGGACGGCGCCGTGCACGGCGTCGCGCCGGTACTCCGTGAGCCCCAGGACGTGCGCGGTCACCGACGTCACCGAACCGGCGAGCCCGACGAGCGTCGTGGTCCGGCCGAACGGCACGGTGCGGGCGGCGTCGTCGAGCGCGGCGCGCACGTCGGCGCGCGCGGCCTCCACCTCGGCCGGCGCGGGCGGGTCGGAGTGCAGGTGGCGCTCCGTCATCCGCACCGACCCGACGTCGAGCGAGAGGGCGGCCTCCGGCGTCGTCGTGCCGAGCACCAGCTCGGTCGAGCCGCCGCCGAGGTCCACCACCAGGTACGGCCCGGGGTGCTGCGCGGCGACGCCCGCGGTCGCTCCGCGGAACGACAGCTCCGCCTCCTCGCGGCCCGAGGCCACCTCGGCGTCGACGCCCAGCGCCGCGCTGACGCCGTCGAAGAACTCCCGCCGGTTGCGCGCGTCGCGCGTGGCCGACGTCGCGACGAAGCGCACGCGCGTGGCGCCCGCCTCGCTGATGACCCTCGCGTAGTCGCGCGACGCCTCGAGCGTGCGCGCGAGCGCCTCCGGGGCGAGCTCGCCCGTGCGGTCCACGCCCTGCCCGAGCCGCACGATGCGCAGCTGCCGGTCGATCTCGGTGAGCGTGCCGCCGGGGCCGACGTCGGCCACCAGGAGGCGGATGGAGTTGGTGCCGCAGTCGATCGCGGCGACCCGCGTCGCGCGTGTGGAGCTCTCTGTCACGGGCCACACTGTCTCATCAGACACCGACGGCCCGCCTGCCGGCCGTCAGCAGGTGCAGCGGTCGGGCCGCCACTGGTCGCGGACGAGGGCGAGCGCATCGTCGCCGAGCGGGTTCACTCCCGGGCCGCCGGCCAGCGCGTGGCCCATGAGCACGTGGATGCACTTGACGCGCGTGGGCATGCCGCCGGCGGAGATGCCCTCGATCTCGTCGACCCGCCCGAGCTCGGCGCGCCGGGCGAGGTAGTGCTCGTGCGCCCGGCGGTACGCGGCCGCCAGCTCCTCGTCCTCGGCGAGGCGCGCCGTCATCTCCTTCATCACGCCGTCCGCCTCCAGCCGCGACGCGGCGGCGACCGCCCCCGGGTGGGTGAGGTAGTACGTGGTCGGGAACGGCGTGCCGTCGGGCAGCCGCGGCGCGGTGCGCACGACGAGCGGACGACCGCACACGCAGCGGGCCGCGATGCCGACGACGCCGCGCGGCTCACGGCCGAGCTGCTCGGCGAGCACCTCAAGGTCGCGCTCGGTGACCGCGGTCGGGTCGGCGCCGTCGGCGGACGTGCTGGCGGGGGTCTGGTCGGTCACGACGGGTTCCTCGGGTGCTCGCGGGCGGGGCAGCCCTCATTCTCCCCCGGACCCTCGCCCTGCCGCACCGCTGTCGCGGTGCCGCCCGTCACCATTCCGCGAACGAGCCGTCGGCGTGCCGCCACACGGGGTTGCGCCACCGGTGCCCGACGGCGGCCCGCTCGCGCACGTAGTCCTCGTCCACCTCGATGCCGAGGCCGGGGCCGCGCGGGATCTCGACCGACCCGTCGGAGTAGGCGAAGACGGACGGGTCGACGACGTAGTCGAGCAGGTCGTTGGAGGTGTTGTAGTGGATGCCCAGGCTCTGCTCCTGGATCACCGCGTTGTAGGTGACGGCGTCGAGCTGCAGGCAGGCGGCGAGCGCGATCGGCCCGAGCGGGCAGTGCGGGGCGACGGCGACGTCGTACGCCTCGGCCATCGCCGCGATCTTGCGGACCTCGGTGATGCCACCGGCGTGCGAGAGGTCGGGCTGGATGACGTCGACGACGCCGGACGTGATGACGTCCTTGAAGTCCCACCGCGAGTACAGGCGCTCCCCCAGCGCGATCGGCGTGCTCGAGGCGCGCAGCACGTCCGCGATGCCGTCGACGTGCTCGGACAGCACCGGCTCCTCGACGAACATCAGGTGGTACGGCTCCAGCGCCTCGAGGAGGACCCGCGCCATCGGGCGGTGCACGCGTCCGTGGAAGTCGACGCCGATGCCGACGTCGGGCCCGACGGCCTCGCGGACGGCGGCGACGTTGGCGACGACCCGTTCCACCTTGTCCCGGGTGTCGAGGTACTGCAGCTCCTCGGGGCCGTTCATCTTCACGGCGGAGAAGCCGCGGTCGACGGCCTCGACCGCGGCCGCCGCGGTCTCGGCCGGCCGGTCGCCGCCGATCCACGAGTACACCTTGATGCGGTCGCGCACGCGCCCGCCCAGCAGCTCGTGCACGGGCACCCCGAGGGCCTTGCCCTTGATGTCCCACAGCGCCTGGTCGATGCCGGCCAGCGCGCTCATGTGGACGCCGCCGCCCCGGTAGAAGCCGGAGCGGTACAGCACGGTCCAGTGGTCCTCGATCTGCCGGGGGTCCTTGCCCACCAGGTAGTCGGACAGCTCCTCGACGGCGGCCGCGACGGTGGCGGCGCGCCCCTCCAGGACGGGCTCTCCCCAGCCGACGATCCCCTCGTCCGTCTCGATCTTGAGGAACAGCCAGCGGGGCGGGACGGCGAACGTCGTCAGCGACGTGATCTTCACGGCTTCCCTTTCAGCGTGCGACGCGTGGTCAGTGGTTCGTGTGCTCGGCCCAGACGCGGACGAGCTCGGCGGCGCGCGCGGCGACCACCTCCGGGGTATCGCCCGGCCGGTACAGCGAGGTGCCCAGGCCCGCGCCCGCCGCGCCCGCGCGGGCCCACTCGCCGAGGGTCGTGGCGTCGACGCCGCCCACGGGGACGAGCGCCGTGCCGGCGGGCAGCACGCTCGCCCAGGCCCGCAGACCCGCGACGCCGACCGCGGCGGCCGGGAAGAGCTTGACGGCGGTGGCCCCGGCGTCGAGCGCGGCGAACGCCTCGGTGGGCGTGGCCGCCCCCGGGTAGCTCTCCAGCCCGAGCCGCACCGTCTCCGCGACGACGTCGGGCCTCGTGTTCGGCGACACGACGAGAGACGCCCCGGCGTCGGCAGCGCGGCGCACGTCGTCGGGGGTGAGCACGGTGCCCGCCCCGACCCGCGCGCCCGGGCCGGCGGCCTCGCGGATGCGGCGGACCGACGCCAGCGGGTCGGGAGAGTTGAGCGGCACCTCGACGGCGTCGAACCCCGCCCCGAGGACGGCGGCCGCGACGTCGACGGCCTCGGGCGGCGTCACTCCGCGCAGGATGGCGACGAGGCCGACGGGTCGGTGCGTCATGAGAGTCCTTCCTCGGTGCGGGACGGGGTGGTGGCGTGGTGGCGGCCCCGGGCCCCGGGGCCGGGTGCGGCCACGAGCCCGGCGTCGCGGGCGACGCGCCACAGGCCGCGCACCGCCACGTCCTGGCCGGCGACGCGCGCGGCGGCGTCGTGGCGCCCGAGCGCCCGGTCGTAGCGACGCGCGGTCGCGCGGGAGGCGCACACCGTGACGCGCGGGGCCGGGTCGGCGCGCAGCGCGTGCCGCACCTCGGACCCGACGAGGAGGCCCGAGACGTAGTCCGCCACCTCGGCCGGCCGGAGCATGCCCGCCATGACGAGGGTGCGCGCCGTGAACAGCAGCGCCGCCAGCCCGCGCTCGTCCCCGCGCCGCGCCTCGGCGTCGAGCCCGCGGTCGAACGCCGCCCACGAGGTGGGCCCGGGGGCGTCGTCAGCACCGTCGTCGGGGCCGCCGTCGGCGAGGCGGGCCAGGATGCTGTCGCGCAGCAGGAGGGCGTACAGCTCGCCGGTCATGACCGTGCTGAAGCCCGTGACCAGGTCGCCGTCGAGGTGCACCCACTTGGAGTGGGTGCCGGGCAGCACCGCCGTGGCGAGCGCCGCGCCGCCCTCCTCCCGGGCCTCCTCCAGCGCGCCGAGCAGCTGCACCTCCTCCCCGCGCAGGACGTCGGGGTCCGGCCCGACGACCCGAAGGCCCGGCACCAGGTGGACGACGGTGCCGACGTCGGTCCCGGTCACCGGCACCGGCGTGAGGTGGTCGGCGAGCCGCGGGAGCGCCGCCGGCACGTCGAGGTACCCCGCGTCGGCCCACCCGTGGTTGGAGCCCACCATCCCCGCGGCCAGCACGGGCAGGCCGGGGCGGCGGTCGAGCCAGGACCCGCACAGGCGCACGAACGTGCGCTCGAAGGCGGCGGCGCGGTCCGGCGCGGAGCCGGCGCCCGCGGAGCAGAGGAGGGTGCCGTCGTCCGTGCGCACCTCGTCGAGGACCCCGCCGGCGGCGTCCAGGAGCCAGCCCCGGAAGCTGGAGGTGCCCCAGTCGAGGGCGACGAGCGCGGCGTCGCGTTCGGGTACGTCATCGGCCATGGTCGTGAACGGTAGGCAGCAGTTCCCGATGACGAGAACTGCGTCCCTATTATCGGGATAGCCTCGTCGTCGTGAGCCTGCCCCTCCCCCCGGAGTCCCCCGCGCCCTCGGGCACGCAGACGCTGGCCCGCGGCATCGCCGTCGTCGACGCCGTCGCACGCGGGCACGGCCGCCTGCGCGACATCGCCGCCGACACCGGCATCGGCCGCAGCACCGCCCACCGTCTGCTGCAGCTCTTGCTCGCCACCGGGTACGTGCGCCGGCTCGAGGACGGCCGGTACGCGCTCGGCCCGGCGCTCATCGAGCTCGGCTACCAGGCGCTGCAGGAGAACCCCGTCGCCGACGTCGCCGCCGGGCCGCTCCGGGCGCTCGCGGCCCGCGTCTCCGACACCGTGCACCTCGCCGTCGAGGACCGCGGCCAGGTGCTCTACCTCGACAAGATCCCGGGCACCCGCGGCGCGGAGATGCGCTCCCGGGTCGGGCACCGGATGCCGCTCACGCGCACCGGGGTGGGCAAGGCCCTGCTGCTCGACCGCCCCGACCGGTGGCGCGAGCAGTTCGTCGCCGAGCGGCGCGTCGGCGGGGTCGCGCCGGAGGGGCCGGCGGCCGACGTGCTCACGCCCGACGAGTTCGTCGCCGTCATGGAGGCGTCCGCCCGTCGTGGGGTCGCGTTCGACCTGGAGGAGAACGAGCCCGGCATCCTCTGCGTCGCCGCGCCCGTGCGCGACGCGTCCGGCGCGATCGTCGCCGCCGTGAGCGTCGCCGCCACCCGTCCGTACATGCCGCCCGCGCGGGTGGAGTCGCTCGTGCCCGTCGTCCTCGACACCGCCGCCACCGTTGCGGCCGGGCTCGGCCACCGGCCGGGCGGCCGCTGACCCACGGCCCGCCGGCGCGGGTCAGCCTCCCGACGACGGGCTGGGGGAACCGCCGGGCCCCGGCTCGTCGCCCGTGGCGTCGTCGCCCGTGCCGTGGTCCGTGGTGGCCGGTCCGTCGGCCACCCGCACCGACTCCCAGACCGACTGGTACCAGGGCACGCTCGGCCCCGTGGACGTCCCCACCGGCCCGGAGCCCACGGCCTCGCCCGTCACCGGGTCGACGTCGTCGTCCCCCGCCGCGTCGGGGTCGACGACACGCCACACCCTGTCGGCCGGCATGACGAAGCTGAGGCGCGACCGCGCCTGCTCCTCGACGTACGACCGGTCCTCCCAGCGGCCGAGCTCCACCTCCAGCCGGTCGCGCTCGGCCCGGTTCTGGGCCAGCTCCGTGCGCAGCCGGTCCAGCTCGTGCGCCTGCGTCACCGCGCCGCGCACCGTGGGCAGCAGGAGCACCACCGCGAGCAGCACCACCACCGACAGCACGATGAGCCGGACGGTGAGCACCTCCGGCAGCACGAGCCCGTAGCGGCTGCGCCGCCGGTCCTCGCGCGCCGGCCCTGCCGGACGACGCGACCCGCGCCGTGTGCTCGCCGTGCCCGTGCCGGAGCCCTTGCCGGAGCCCTGGGACGCACCCTTCGACGTGCCCTTCGCGCCGGCGCTCTTGCCCGTGCCCTTCGCCGGGGCCTTGGGCTTGGTGCCCACCGACGCGTTCGACGTCGTCGTGGGCCGCGCGGAACCGCCGCGCGCCCCCGAGGGCCGCGACGCCGGACGGCGGGCGGCGGGCGAGGTCGGGCGACGGGCAGGCACGCCCCGATTCTGCCGAGCCGCACCGCCCTCGCCCGGGACCGTCGTCGGCGCGCCCGCGAGGACGACCCTCCGAGGCGGCACCGAGTCCCCCCCCGGGGGGGGTAGCACGAAACTCCGCGAGGTAGTACGGACACTCGCGAGGTAGTACGGACACTCGCGAGGTAGTACGCCTCGTGCCGAGGTAGGAGGCCTGGCTCGCAACCTCGGCACGATCCGTGCTACCTCGCGGAGATGCGTACTACCTCGGCGCGGTGCGTACCACCTCGTGGGACGACGACGGCCGGCCGCCCCCGAAGGGAGCGACCGGCCGTCGTCGTGCAGCGTCCGGGGTGTCAGCCCTGGAAGCGCGGGAAGGCCGAACGGCCGGCGTAACGACCGGCGTCGTCCAGCGCCTCCTCGATGCGCAGGAGCTGGTTGTACTTGTTGATGCGCTCGCCGCGGGCGGTGGCGCCGGTCTTGATCTGGCCGGCGTTGGTCGCGACGGACAGGTCGGCGATGGTGGTGTCCTCGGTCTCGCCGGAGCGGTGCGAGGTCATCGTCGTGAAGCCGTTGCGCTGCGCGAGCGTGACGGCGTCGAGCGTCTCGGTGAGCGTGCCGATCTGGTTGAGCTTGACCAGCAGCGAGTTGGCGGCCTTCTCCTCGATGCCGCGGGCGAGGCGCTCGGGGTTGGTGACGAACAGGTCGTCGCCGACGACCTGCACCTTGTCGCCGACCTCGGAGACGAACTGCGTCCAGGCGGCCCACTCGTCCTCGGACAGCGGGTCCTCGATGGAGACGATCGGGTAGTTCGCGACCAGGCCCTCGTAGAGCTTGATCATGTCCTCGGTCGAGTGCACCTCGCCGTTCTTGAAGTGGTACGCCCCGTCCTTGAAGAACTCGGTCGCGGCGACGTCCATCGCGATGGCGACGTCGGAGCCCGGCGTGAAGCCCGCCTTCTCGATCGCCTCGACGATGAGGTCCAGGGCGGCGGAGTTCGACGGCAGGTCGGGGGCGAACCCGCCCTCGTCGCCGAGGCCCGTGGAGAAGCCCTTGCCCTTCAGCACGCTCTTGAGGGCGTGGTAGACCTCGGTGCCCGTGCGCAGGGCCTCCTTGAAGGTCGGCGCACCGATCGGCGCGATCATGAACTCCTGGAAGTCCACCGTCGAGTCGGCGTGCGACCCGCCGTTGATGATGTTCATCATCGGCACGGGCAGCACGTGCGCGTTCGGGCCGCCGACGTAGCGGAACAGGTCCAGGCCGGCCGACTTCGCGGCGGCCTTCGCGACGGCGAGCGAGACGCCGAGGATCGCGTTGGCGCCCAGCTTGCCCTTGTTCGGGGTGCCGTCCAGCTCGATGAGGGTCTGGTCGATGATGCGCTGCTCCTCGGCGTCGTAGCCGATGAGCTCGGGGGCGATGTCGTCGATGACGGCGTTGACCGCGCCCTCGACGCCCTTGCCCAGGTAGCGCCCCTTGTCGCCGTCACGACGCTCGACGGCCTCGAACGCGCCGGTCGAGGCGCCCGACGGGACCGCCGCGCGGGCGAAGGTGCCGTCGTCCAGCGCGATCTCCACCTCGACGGTGGGGTTGCCGCGCGAGTCGAGGATCTCGCGTGCTCCAACGGCTTCGATGCTTGCCACGGGTGCTCCTTCAGACGGGGGTCCGCGGGCGACCGCGCGACCACGCTCAGGCGAGTGCCCGGGGCCGCTGACGCCCGCGACGGTGCTGGGTTGACCCGCCCAGCCTAGACCGGCGGCCACCCGGCGGCTCCCTCGACCACCCTGCGGGCACGGCCGCGCCGATAGCGTGGACCCCGTGGACAGCGTCTGGGACTTCCTCGGCTCCTACTGGTGGCTGATCTTCTTCGTCGGGCCCGCCGTGGGCGGCGCCGCCCGGAGCATCTCGAGCTGGGACCGGCAGCGGCGCCAGGACAAGCTCGAGATGTACCGCATCAAGCACGGCGCCCCGCAGCCCGCCGCCCCGGCCGAGCAGGCCGACGAGGAGGCCCTGACCAGCGAGATCGAGCGCACGGTGGCCGCGCACGACGCGACGCAGCAGCGCTGGCTGGCGTACGAGCTCGACGCCGTGAAGTCCCTCGAGTACCCGCTGATGTCGGACATGCGCGAACAGGTGACCGTCGACTTCCACCGAGCCCGGCGGGCGGCGGAGGACCTCCGCCCCGACGACCTGGACGAGCTGCGTGACCGCCGCCGCCTCGACCGCTACCGCGACGCCGTCCGCGAGATGCAGGTCCGCTTCGACGTCGCGGAGCGAGAGGCGAAGCGGCGCCGCGCGTCCGACTTCTCCCCCGCGGAGCGGCAGGCCCTCGACCGGGCGAAGAAGCTGCTGGCGATGGCCGACGACGAGGGGTCGTCGCAGGCCGAGCGGCAGTCCGCGTACCGGCGGGCCATGAAGGAGCTCGAGGGGATCGTCGTGCTGCCGGACGCCGCCACCGACGCGCTCGAGCAGCGCATCGCCGGCGAGCTGGGGCGGGCCGCGGGCGACTGACGCGGTCGGCCGAGGCGGCCGACCGACCGGTCAGCGTTCGTCGGGCAGCTTCTGGCGGGCCTCGCGCCGCAGGGACGCCGCGAGCGCGTCGCCCATCCGGTCCAGGAAGGCGCGCACGGCCGCGGGATCGGCCCCGCCCGCGTGCTTGAGCGCGATGCCGACGGGCTTGCGCACCACGGGGTCGGGGTCGGCGTGCAGCAGCTCCACGAGGCGCAGCAGGTCGGCGATCCCCGCGGCGTGCGGCGGCCGCGTGTACGCGAGCGGCGCGGTGAGCGCCGTGCGGCGCCGCAGCGGGTCGTCCGAGCGGGCGAGGTCGAACAGCGGCTCGCGGGATCGGTCGCGCAGGTGGACCCCGACGACGCGCGGCGCCGCCCGGTCCACCATGTCCCACGTGTCGATGCGGTCGTGCCGGTCGAGGTACGTGCGGTACCGCGCCTCCCGCTCGGCGTCGGTGACGCGCGGTCGCCGGGCGGCGAAGTCGAGGACGCAGAACGCGGCGAGCCGGGGCTCGTACGCGGGTTCGTCGAGCAGGCGGTGCACCTGGTCCAGCGGCATCGCGGCGTACCGCTTCGCCACGTCGAACAGCGTGCCCATCCGGACGCCGAGCACCTCGCCCGAGCCCGCGTAGTGCCGGTTCGGGTGCGCCGCCGGGTCCGCGACGGCGTGCAGGTCGGCGACAAGGGCGTCGGCGGTGAGGTCCACGGGACCACGGTAAGGACCCGGGGCGGCGCCCGCCCGGCTCCCTCAGGCGGCAGTGGCCACCAGCCGCTCGAGGGTCGCCCGGGCGGGCGGCCCCCAGGTGGGCTTGCCGCCCGGGCGGCCGTGGTCGCCGGCGTCGCCGACGAGCAGCCCGCCCAGCGCGGTGGCCGCCGCCCACCCGCGGGCGCGACGTCGGGTCGCGTCGTCGGCGGGGCGGCCGTCCGGTCCCCGGTAGGCCGCGAGGAAGCGCTCGACGGCGCCGTCGGGCAGCAGCCGCCACGCGCCGGCCAGGTCGTAGGCGGGGTCGTCGGCGCACAGGTCGCCGAAGTCGATCACGCCGCTCAGCGCGCCGTCGGCGGTGACGACGTTGGCCGGGTGCAGGTCGGAATGCAGCCAGACCGCCGGCCCGTCCCACGCGGGGGCGTCGACGGCGTCCTGCCAGACGGCGCGCACCGGCTCCGGGTCCGCGAGGAGCCCGCGCTCGACCACCTCGCCGAGCCCGTGCTCGACCCCGGAGGTGTGGTCCGCGAGCGGGCCGCCGCGGCCGCGGCCGGTGGGCGCGCCGTCCGGGGCCGGGCGGTGCAGCGCGGACAGGAACGCCGCGAGGACGTCCGCCGACTCCGGCCGCGTGACGGGTGCACGGTCAGCGGGCTCGCCGGGCACCCACGTCGTGACGATCCAGGGTCGACCGAACAGCGCGCCCGGCTCGCCGAGCCGCTGCGGCACGGGCACCGGCAGCGGCAGGGCCGGGGCGAGCCGGGGCAGCCACGCGTGCTCCTTGCGCAGCAGCGCGTCGGCCGACCCCGTGGCCCACGGCAGCCGCACGGCGAGGTCGTCGCCGAGCCGCCAGAGCTGGTTGTCCCAGCCGCGCGCGCCCAGGCGGACGGGGAGGTGGGCGAGGTCCGGGTGCTGCTCGCGCAGCAGGTCCCGGACCAGGTCGGCGGTGATCTCGACGTCGGTGGTGGTCACGCCGCGTCACGCTAGCGGCGCGGGTGACCGCACCGGCGCGGCGCCACGACCCCGCACCGGATCGTCACGACGTCGGCACGCACCGACCGCCGCCCCGTCAGTGGCTGGGCTGCGCCGCGGCGGGGACGTCGGGCGGCGTGGTGGTGTCGTCCGGGGTGCCGTCGTCAGCGGCGTCACCGGGCCGAGGCGGACGTGCCACGAGCTCCAGCAGCGCGATGAGGACGCCCGCCACCAGCGCCGTGCCGATGATGAGCCCCGGCGTGGGGCTGCCCGCGAGCAGGAGCACCAGGGCCGCGATCACGATGATCGTCACGCGGACCAGGGTGCGGTACCGGCCCAGCCAGTCGCCCACCGGCCCGGTCGACACCCCGCGCCCCTCGCCGTAGTCGCGCAGCCGCGCGAACCCGCGGCCCGCACCCGCGCGCAGCGACCGCGCCGACGCGCTGCTCCCGCCCAGGTAGGCGACGATCGCGACCACGAGTCCGAGCACGCCGATCGTCCGCAGCGTGACCCTCAGGAACGACACGACCTGGTCGAACAGCACCTCGGCCGCGTCGAGCCGCAGCACCACGTCCTTGAGCGCGTCGAGGTAGATCCCCCGGCCGATCGCGAGGCCGATCGCCAGGACCACCATCGAGGCCGCGAGCGCCAGACCCGCCACGACCAGGGTGCGCGACTTGTGCCGCGCGACGAGCACGCCCGCAGCCAGCAGACCGAGCGAGATCCACGGCAGCCACGTCCCCAGCGCCACCACCTGCGCGTACCGGTTCTGCACCTGCACCAGCTGCGACGTCTGCAGGAGCGTGAACGTCGCGTTCACCTCCGGGATCCGCGCCGCGACGCCCAGGCCCCGGTCGACGAGCCGCTGCTTGAGCAGGTCGATCATCCCGGAGAGCTGGATGGTGAGCTGGCCGTCCTGCCCGATCTGCAGCAGCTCCCCGCCCTCGCCGCGCATCGTCGCGACGAGCTGCTGGTGCGCCACCCGGTTGGCCTGCACCCAGGCATCCTCGAACGCGTCGCTGGTCACGACGCCGTCGGCCGCGCGGCGCACGAAGGACTCGACACCGCTGGTCAGCGGGCCCTCGAGCTGCGTCAGCGCGTCCGTCGCGCGAGGCCCGACGCCCCGCTGCTCCAGCCCGTCGACGACCGTCCCGAGGATCGCCTGGACGTCGATCTGCTCCATCACGACGTCGGTGAGCCGGCCGGCGACGGCGCCCTGGATCGCGGGGTCCGCGGCGATCGGCCCGACCGTCGCGACGTACCGGTCCGTGTCGGTGAGGGTGCGCTCGGCCCAGGCAGCGACCACGGCGACCGGCGCGAGCAGCGCCCCGAGGACGACGAGGACGACGGCGGCCGCCGCCCGGCCCCGGTGGCGCGGCTCGCGGGGCGCGGGCGGCGCGGCCGCGACGAGCACCGGCT
>NZ_JBHJVM010000039.1:0-17039 GCF_042264825.1 Isoptericola sp. NPDC056134 | reverse complement strand
AGGAGGGGGGGGGGTTGGGGGGGTGCGGTTTGGTGTGGGGCGGAGGTTTGAGAGGGGGAGGGGGGGGGGGGAGGGGGTGGGGGGAGAGAGGGCAGGGGCGCTGCGCCGGCTCACCGCGGCCGAGGCCGCGCTGGACGCCGCCCTCGCCCCGGCCCGCGAGAAGGCGGAGGCGGACGCGCGCGCCCGCGCCCTCCTGCGCGACACGCTCGGTCGCGTGGACTCGCAGGTGCGTGCCACGCAGGACTACGTCGCGACGCGTCGTGGTGCCGTCGGGCCCGAGGCCCGGACCCGTCTGGCCGAGGCGGCGCGGCTCGTCGCCGAGGCCCAGGCGCTCCAGTCGCAGGACCCGACGGCGGCCCTCGAGCGCGCCCAGCGGGCCGATCGGTACGCGCAGCAGGCGACGCAGCTCGCGGAGCAGGACACCTCGTCGTGGGGCGCGAACCAGGGCGGGCAGGGCGGGCCGAACGTCGGCGGCATGGTGCTGGGCGGGATCCTGCTCGACTCCGTGCTGCGCGGGTCCGGCGGCGGCATCAGCGGCGGGTTCGGCGGAGGGTACGGCGGCGGCCGGCGCCGGGGCGGCAACGGGGGGTTCGGCGGCGGCCGGGGCGGCGGCGGCTTCGGCGGCGGCCGGCGCGGCAGTGCCGGCGGGCGCGGTGGGAGGTCGCGCGGCGGCCGCTTCTGACCCCCGTGGCCCGGGCCGGAACCGGTCCGGCACGGCGCACGTTCTGGCAGGCACACGACGACGGCACACCATCTCAGCAGGGCGACGGAAGGAAGCACGACCATGACGCAGAAGCAGAGCATCCTCGGGCGCATCAGCCAGCTCGCGAAGGCGAACATCAACGCGCTGCTCGACCGCGCCGAGGACCCGCAGAAGATGCTGGACCAGCTCGTCCGCGACTACACGAACAACATCGCCGAGGCCGAGCAGGCCATCGCCCAGACCATCGGCAACCTGCGTCTCGCCGAGCAGGACTACAACGAGGACGTCCAGGCCGCCAGCGAGTGGGGCACCAAGGCGCTCGCCGCGTCGCGCAAGGCCGACGAGTACCGGACCGCCGGCAACACCGCCGACGCCGACAAGTTCGACAGCCTGGCCAAGGTGGCGCTGCGCAAGCAGCTCGACGCCGAGTCCGAGGTCAAGACGGCGCAGCCGATGATCGAGCAGCAGCGCGTCACGGTCGAGAAGCTCAAGACGGGCCTCGCCGCGATGAAGGACAAGCTGGGCGAGCTGAAGTCCAAGCGCGACCAGCTCGTCGCCCGTCAGAAGGCCGCCCAGGCGCAGCAGACCGTGCAGGGCGCGATCAGCTCCATCAACGTGCTCGACCCGACCAGCGAGCTGGCCCGCTACGAGGAGACCGTGCGCCGCGAGGAGGCCATGGCGATGGGCCAGGCGGAGGTCGCCGCGGCGTCCCTCGACTCCCAGTTCGCGGAGCTGGAGGCCTCCGACGCGGACATCGAGCTCGAGGCCCGGCTCGCGGCCCTCAAGGCCGGCAACGCGCCGGCGCCGCAGATCTCCCCGTCCGACCCGGCCTGACCCGCGAGGGAGGACGAGTCCGGCCAGGTAGTACGAGTCCCGGCGAGGTAGTTCCCAGGCTGCCTCGCCGGGCCGCGCACCGCCCCGGCGGCCGACACGGATACTCTGAGAGGCATGTCTCCCGCCTTCTCCGCGCCGGCCCCTGCGAGCGCGTCCACCCCCGCCGAGACCGCGGGCCGCCGCACCTATCTCCTGGTGGACGGCGAGAACATCGACGCCACGCTGGGCATGAACGTGCTGAACCGGAGGCCGAACCCCGAGGAGCGTCCCCGCTGGGACCGCATCTCGACGTTCGCGCAGAAGCTGTGGGACCAGGACGTCGTCCCGCTGTTCTTCCTCAACGCCAGCAGCGGGCAGATGCCGATGGCGTTCGTGCAGGCGCTGCTCGCGATGGGCTACAAGCCGATCCCGCTGGCCTCGTCCGGCACGGAGAAGGTCGTCGACGTCGGTATCCAGCGCACGCTGGAGGCGCTGGCGGACCGGGACGGCGACGTCCTGCTCGCGAGCCACGACGGCGACTTCCTGCCGCAGATCGAGGCGCTGCTCGACGACGACCGTCGCGTGGGGCTGCTGGCGTTCCGCGAGTTCGTCAACGGGCAGTTCGCGCAGCTCTCCGAGCGCGGGCTGCAGATGTTCGACCTCGAGGGCGACGCCGACGCGTTCACCGCCCCGCTGCCGCGCGTGCGGATCATCCCGCTCGACGAGTTCGACCCGCTGCGCTACCTCTGACGCGTCGTGGGCCGGCTCAGTCGGCGGCGAGCAGCTCCCGGTACAGCGGGGTCGTGTAGCCGGGGGTGAACGTGCTCCCGCCCAGGACGGCGCGCAGCCGCTCCGCCTCGGCGGCGACGGCGGCCTCGCCGTCCGCCCCGACGTCCTCGAGCAGGCGCCAGGCGACGTCGCCGCCCGGTCGCACGATCCACAGCCCGACGATCCGCCCCTGCCACCACACCGTCGCGCCCGCGTTGCCGGCGCTGTCGAAGATCCGCTCGCGGTGCGGGCCCAGGTACCAGTCGCGGGCGGTCCAGCCCATGGTGGTGGGGTCGAGGGTGGGCAGCAGCGCGGCGTGACCGTCCACGACGTCGTCCAGCGCGGGGTCGAGGTCGGCGTCCAGGTCGGTGTCGCGCAGCATGACGCCGTCGGCGACGACGGCGTCCTCTCCCGGCGGGCCGACCTCCACCTCGACCTCGCGCACGTCGAGGGTGGCGACGGCGCGGCGCGCCTGCCCGAGGTTCCAGCCGGTCCACCACTTGAGGTCCGCCACGGTGGCGGGCCCGAACACCTCGAGCCACGCCCGGGCGAGCTCCACCCGGGCCGCCTCCTCGTCCATCGCGGGGATCCCGTCGGGGAACCAGTCGGTCATCGGCGACCACACGTGCCGCGGCGACGACCACGCCCCGCGCGGCTCGCCGCGCACCACGGAGCCCTCGGCCGACAGCAGGGACAGCAGCGGCGACGTCATGGTGCGGCGCACGTCCCACGCCTTGTCCGTGGTGGGCAGGAAGGCGGTGCGCAGGAGCGGCGCCGCCCTCGAGAGCTCGGCGCCGTCGAGCGGGCCGGCGGCGAGGGCGGCGTGCACCTGCGCCTCGGCGGCCGCGACCAGCGCCTCGGGGTCGTCGACGGCCGGGTCCGTGGGCAGCGTCGCGAGCTCCTTGAGCAGCCGCGCCCGCAGCCGCGACGCGACCGGGGCCGACGCCGCCGCGTGCACCACCGGCACCAGGTCGCGCGGCACGACGAACATCGTGCGCCGCATGCCCAGCACCTTGACGAGGCTGCGCCGCTCGAAGAGAGCGTCGCGCACGTCGTCGAGTCCGAGCCCGGGCACCCGCGCGAGGACCGCGAGGTGCACGCTCGGCGCGTCCGTCGCGTGCAGCGCGACCAACCTCCGCGTGACGTCCTCCGGCGTCGTCACCGCCGGTGACCCGGGCCGGCCCACGCCCAGCGCCAGCTGTCGTCCGACCAGGCGCCGCCGGCGCTGCTCCCCCGTGATCCGCACCCGCTCATCATGGGCCCCACCGCCGACACCGCGACGCGGAGAACGGCGCCACCCCTTGCAGCGAGTCTTATTACTCGTCTAGAGTAAAAACATGGACGCAGGAACCCCGGCCCAGGCCGTCGCCGACATCACCGCCGCGCGGACGGCGGCGGACCTGTTCGCCGGCGCACCGGCGGAGGCCACCGCCGCGCGCCGGGCCCGCCGGACCTACCGCCGCCTCGTCGCCCTCGTCCACCCCGACGTGGCGGTCGGCCACGGCGTCGCGCCCGACGTCGCGCAGCGGGCGACGGCGCGGCTCAACGACCTGTACGAGCAGTGGCGGCTCGGCGCCCCGGCGCGCACGGCCGGCCCGGCGGCACCGCACGTCGTCGGCCGGCACGACACCTACCGGCTGCGCGACCGCCTCCACCGCGCCGACCTGATCAGCACGTACGCGACCGACGACCCGCTGGTCCGCGTCATGCTCAGCCGCACCGAGAACCGGGGCACCGACCGGCTCCGGGCGGCGGCCCGGGCGCTCGCCACGGCGGGCGCCGCCGCGGTCGCCCCCACCCCGGTCGACGGCGGCACCACGGCCGACCGGGCCTGGGTCGCGGCCCGGCTGCCCGACGGGCTGCACACCCTGCGCGAGGTCCGCACGGCCTTCCCGGGCGGCCTCGACGGCCGCGACTGGGCGTGGATGGCCCGCCGCGTCCTCCTGGCCCTCGACCTCGCGGGAGAGCCGGCGGCCCTGGACGTCGACACCGTCCTCGTGCACCCGGCCCGGCACGGCGTCGTCCTGACGGGCTGGGGCGCGACGACCTCCGACGCAGGGCTCGCCGCCCTGTTCGACGCGCTGCTCGACGACCGCCCCGACGCGGCCCGCCAGCGCGCCTGGGTCCGGGCCTCGGCGTCGCTCGACGCAGGTCGCCGTCGGACCGAGTACGACCTCCTGCTGCGCCACCTGTACGGCGCGCGGCGATACCGCCCGTTCGCCCTCCCGGGCGCGGCGTAGACCACGGGCCGACCGGCCCCGACGAAAGGAACCCCTCATGGGCGCAGGACAGTGGGACACCAGCACCTACACCGCCGCCGCGGCCGCGCGCGGGGCGCGCGGCCAGGACGACTTCGGCTACACCACGAGGATGCGGGGCGTGCCGCGCGACCAGCGCACCGCGGCCCCCGACCTCGACGCGTTCGGCGCGACGGCCCGCGAGGCCCGCGACAGCGCCGAGCACCCGCGCTCGACCCCGATCGCGGTCCTGTTCGACGTCACCGGCTCGATGGGGCAGGTCCCCATGACCCTCCAGCGGCGGCTGCCCGACCTCCTCGGCCTCCTCACGCGCGGCGGGTACGCACAGGACCCGCAGATCCTCGTCGGCGCGATCGGGGACGACGTGTTCGACGCCGTGCCCCTCCAGGTCGGGCAGTTCGAGTCGGACAACCGCATCGACGCCCAGCTCCGGGACATCTACCTCGAGCGCGGGGGCGGCGGCGACGGCAAGGAGGGCTACGCCCTGGCCGCCCACTTCCTCGCGACGCGGGCCCGGCTGGACTCGCTCGAGAGGCGCGGCCGCAAGGGCTACTGCTTCCTCATCGGGGACGAGGCCAACAAGGACCGGCTCTTCGCGAGCTCGATCCGGAAGTTCGTCGGCGACCGGGCGTTCCGCGACCTCGACGTGCGCGAGGTGTACCGCCGGCTGGAGGAGAAGTTCCACGTCTACTTCGTGGTCCCGAACCTCACCGCCTACTACGACGCCCCGTGGCTCGAGGAGCACTGGCGCGACCTCCTCGGCGAGCGGTTCCTCAAGCTCGACGACCCCGACGCGGTGTGCGACCTCATCGCGCTGACGGTCGGCATGATGGAGGACGCCATCACGCTCGACGAGGGCCTGGCCGACCTGGGCACGATCGGGTCGACCGGGGCCGCCGCGGTCGGCAAGGCCCTGGCCGGCCTCGCCACGACCGGCCGCGACGCCGCCACCGGCGGCCTCCTGCCCGCCGACCTCTAGGGAGGACCCCATGATGCTGACCACGGCACCACGGCAGGCGATCGTCGTCGTGGGACTCGGGTACGGCGACGAGTCGAAGGGAGCCACGGTCGACCACCTCGCGGCCGGCACGCCCGACGCCGTGGCCGTGGTGCGGTGGTCCGGCGGCGGCCAGGCCGCCCACAACGTCCGGCACGGCGCCCGGCACCACACGTTCCGGCAGTTCGGGTCGGGCACCTTCCTGGACGTGCGCACCGTGCTGCGCGCGCCGATGCTCGTCGACCCGGTGCTGCTCGCGGCCGAGGCGCACGCGCTCGAGGGTCAGGGCGTCCACGACCCCCTCGGCCTGGTCGTCGCCGACGCCCGGTGCCTCGTCACGACGCCGGTCCACGCGGCCATGAACCGGGCGCGGGAGCTCGCGCGCGGCGCGGGCCGGCACGGCTCGACGGGCCTCGGCATCGGCGAGACCGTGGCCTACGACCTCGCCGTGCGCGCCCGCGCGCGGGCCGGCGACGCCGTCGGGAACTTCACCGCTCCGGCCGCCGCACCGCCCGGGCCCGCCCCGACGCTCGCGACCCTGCGCGACCGGCGTCGCACGGTCGCCGCGCTCGACGCGCTCGCCCGGTACGCCGCCCCCCTGCTCGAGTCGGTCGACGACGGGGACGTGGCGCACCCGTCCGTGTCGGAGATGGCGTCGCTGCTGTGCGCGATCGCCGGCGACGTCGAGATCACCGACGACATCGACCGCCGGCTCGGGGACGCGCTCGGCGCCGGCACGGTGCTCTTCGAGGGCAGCCAGGGCCTGCTCCTCGACGAGTGGCACGGCTTCCACCCGCACACCACCTGGTCGACGGTGACGCCCCGCCACCTGGTCCGCGAGCTCGAGGCCGCCGGCCACCGCCCGTTCGTGCTCGGGCTGACCCGGACCTACTCGACGCGGCACGGCGCGGGCCCCATGCCGACCGAGGACGCCGGCCTGGTCCTGCCCGAGCCGGACAACCGGGAGGGCCGCTACCAGGGCGGGTGGCGCACGGGGCACCTCGACCTGCCCGCCCTGCGCTACGCCTCGCGGGTCGCGGGGCGCGTCGACGGGGTCGCCGTCAGCCATCTCGACGCGATCGCCGCCGCCGCGGCCGCGGGGACCCCGCTCCAGGTCGCCGGCTCCTGGGGCGGGGACAGGCAGCCCCTCACGTTCGCCGCGCACCCGGACCTCGCCCGCGCCGAGCGGCTCACCGCGGCGGCGGCGAGCGCCCTCCCCGACCTCGCCCCGCTGCCCGACGACCCCGCCGCGGTCCTCCGGCTCGTCGAGGACGCCGTCGGGGCCCCCGTCGTCCTGACGGCGGACGGCCCGCGCCGCACCGACCGCTCGCGGCGTGTCGGGGACGGGCCCGCGAGCAGGGCAGCATGATCAGCATGACCCCGCCCGACATCTTCAGCGTCGTCTCCGTCGACGTGGTCGCCCTGACCTACGACCGGGCCGCGCGACGCGTCCTCTTCGCCGCCCCCGAGCGCCCGCAGGACCCGTACCGCGGCGAGATCGCCCTCCCGGGGGTCGTCGTGCACAGCGGGGAACGCCTCGTGGACGCCGCGGCCCGGGCCCTCGACAAGGTGGCCGTGCCGACGGCGCCGGGGGCGCTCGGCCAGCTGCGCACGTTCGACGAGCCGACCCGCGACCCCCGCGGGCCGTCCCTGTCCGTCGCCATGTGGGCGGCGTGGTCCCCCTTCGGCGCGCCCGCGCCCGGCGGGCCGTGGTTCCCGGTCGACGACGCCCCGCACCTCGCGTTCGACCACGACCAGATCCTGGCGGCGAGCCGCGAGCTCGTCGCCGGGATGCTCTGGCGCGACCTGGGCCTCACGCGCGCGCTGACGGGGCCCGAGCTCACCGCCACCGACGCCGTCGCGATCACGGAGCAGCTCACGGGTCGCGTGCACCGCGGCAACCTGAACCGCGACCTGGCGCGGCTCCCCGGCCTCGTGGAGGCCGGCCTGGCGCACGGTGGCCGCGGGCGCCCGGCGAAGGTCTGGCGCTGGACCTGACGGCACCAGCACCGTCCGAGCCCCTTCCCAGGCAACGCTCAGACCCCGGTCGCACACTGAGGACATGAGCGCACCCGAGGCACGTCTCGTCGTCGTGGACGACGAGCCCAACATCCGCGAGCTGCTGTCCACGTCCCTGCGTTTCGCCGGGTTCGAGGTCCACGCCGCCGGTGACGGGAACGGGGCGCTGCAGCTCGTCCGCGACGTCGAGCCCGACCTCGTCGTGCTCGACGTGATGCTGCCCGACATGGACGGCTTCACCGTGACCCGCCGCATGCGCTCCACCGGCCGGCACACCCCCGTGCTGTTCCTCACCGCCCGCGACGACACGCAGGACAAGGTGCAGGGGCTCACCGTCGGCGGGGACGACTACGTCACGAAGCCGTTCAGCCTGGAGGAGGTCGTGGCGCGCATCCGCGCGGTGCTCCGCCGGACGCACGCGGGCGAGCCCGAGGACGACGCCGTCCTGCGCGTCGGCGACCTGGAGCTCGACGAGGACTCGCACGAGGTCCGCCGCGCCGGCGTCGAGATCGACCTGTCCCCCACCGAGTTCAAGCTGCTGCGCTACCTCATGCTCAACGCCGGCCGCGTGCTGTCCAAGGCGCAGATCCTCGACCACGTGTGGCAGTACGACTGGGGCGGCGACGCGAACATCGTCGAGTCCTACATCTCCTACCTGCGCCGCAAGATCGACAACCTCACCGTCACCGGTCCCGACGGCGACGACCTCACGCTGCCGCCGCTCATCCACACCAAGCGCGGCGTCGGCTACCTGCTGCGGGCGCCCCAGGCGCCGCGATGAGCGCGCCCACGCCGGGCGCGCCGGGGACGGCGGACGCGACGACCCCGCCGGGAACCGGCACGACGGCGGACGGCCGGGCCCTTCCGGCCGACCCGCGGTCCACGACCGACCCGCCCGCCGCGACGCCGCCCGGCCGGTCCGGGCGCTGGACGTGGCTGGAGCGGCTGCCGCTGCTCACCCGCCTCGTCGTGATCACGGTGCTCGTGCTGGCCGCCGGCCTCATCCTCGCGGCGGTCGTGACGCGCACCGTCGTCTCGACGTACCTGGTCGACCAGGTGGACCAGCAGCTGCGGCAGTCCGCCCAGGGGGTCGCGAACCTCACCCTGCGGCAGTCGGAGTCCCCCACCTCCGGCCCGCCCACCGACTACGTCGTCATCTTCCGGGACTCGACCGGCGAGGTCAGCAGCGACCCGATCGGCTGGACCCCCAACATCGAGAAGTACGGCACCCCGGACATCCCGGTCGAGACGTACAGCGAGGTCCACGACCGGCACGGCGAGCCGTTCACCGTCGAGGGGTCGGGGGGCACGACGCCGACGCAGTGGCGGGTCGCGTCCCTCGCCGACCCGACGAACCAGGTGATCGCGTACGTCGCCTACCCCCTGGCGAACGTGCAGCACACGGTCGCCTACCTCACGCGCTCGCTGCTGTTCTCGGCGCTCGGCATCGTCATCCTCGGCGGGGCGATCTCCTTCCTGCTGGTGCACCGGTCGCTGCGACCGCTGCGCCGGATCGAGGCGACGGCGGCGGAGATCGCCGCGGGCGACCTGTCGCAGCGCGTCCCCGAGCGCCCGACGTCGACCGAGGTGGGCTCGCTGTCCGCGTCGCTGAACACGATGCTGGCGCAGATCGAGCGCGCGTTCTCCGCCCAGGAGGAGTCGGAACGCCGCATGCGCCGGTTCGTCTCCGACGCGAGCCACGAGCTCCGCACGCCGCTGGCGACGGTCAAGGGCTACGGCGAGCTGTACCGGCTCGGCGCGCTCGACACGCCCGCCAAGGTGGACGACACCATGGGGCGCATCGAGGACTCGGCGCGCCGGATGAGCACGCTGGTCAACGACCTCCTGGTGCTCGCCCGGCTCGACGAGGGCCGGCCGATGCGCCACGAGCCCGTGGACCTCGGGGCGATGGCCCGCGACGCGGCCCAGGACCTGCACGCCCTCGACCCGACGCGCGAGGTCACGGTGACCGGGCTCGCCCCGGGCGCGCCGGCGCCGTCCGGGGTCGTCGTCACCGGCGACGGTGACCGCCTGCGCCAGGTGCTGACCAACCTCGTGGGGAACGTGGCGAGGCACACACCGGCCGGCTCGCCGGCCGAGCTGGCGGTGGGCCGGGCGCCCGACGGCGGCGCCGTCGTCGAGGTGCGCGACCACGGCCCGGGCATCACGCCGGAGCAGTCGAGCCGCGTGTTCGAGCGCTTCTACCGCGCCGACTCGTCGCGGAACCGGGAGTCCGGCGGCTCCGGGCTGGGGATGGCGATCGTCGCGGCGATCGTCGGCGCGCACCAGGGCCACGTGTCGGTGAGCGAGACGCCCGGCGGCGGGATGACGGTGCGAGTTCTTCTCCCGTCGGCGGACGGCTACGATGGCGCGTCGTCCTCCTCCACCTGACCGGAATGCCGACCAGCAGGCGTGGCCGGCACCCTGACCGCGGTGCGATGTCGCACCTCGGTCGTAGTCTGACGAGGAGGAGGACAGTCCGAGTCCGACGACCGAAGGTCTGATTGCGATGGGCGTCATGAGCGCCGACGCGCCCCAGTGGTTCCTCTCCGCGTTCGTCCGCACCTGTCACGGTGCGGGAGCGACCGCCGACGACGCGGAGATCCGCTCCGTCGGGGAGGACCTCATCGACCGGTGGTCCGCCCCGGAGCGGCACTTCCACAACCTGCGCCACCTGGCCGACGTCCTGCACCGCGTGGACGAGCTGTCCCAGGAGACGCACGAGCCCGACCTGGTGCGCCTCGCGGCCTGGTACCACGGCGCGGTGTTCGACGCGACGCGCAAGGTCGCCCAGGCGAACCAGGGCGGCGAGCAGACCACGGTGAGCGCCAACCTCGCCCGCACGCAGCTCACCCAGCTCGGTCTGCCGGACGCCGCGGTGGAGCGCACCGCGCGGCTCGTCGACTCGATCGACCGGCACAAGCCGCTGCCCGACGACGTCGACTCGGCGGTGCTCAACGACGCCGACCTCGCGATGCTGGCGGCCGAACCGCAGCGCTACAAGGCGTACATGGCGAACGTGCGGGCGGAGTACTCGCACATCCCGCTGCCCGACTACCTCGACGCCCGCGTCCGCGTGCTCACCAAGCTGCTGCAGCGCCCGTCGCTGTACTTCAGCCCGATGGGTGCGGCGTGGGAGGAGGCGGCCCGGCAGAACCTCGACGGCGAGCTGCACCGGCTGCTCAAGGAGCGGCGCCTGCTCGAGGAGAAGCCGGCCTCCTGACCCTCTCCCGACCCGGTTCTCCACAGCCTGTGGACGACGGCGTCCGCGCGCGCCGCACCCTCCGTAACGTCGTCGTCGGCAACCCCGCAGGGGGCACGGCGACGAAGGAGGACACGTGCGGTACGAGGTCGACAGCGAGCGGGTGGCGCAGGCGAGCGCGGCGGTGAACGGTTCCGTGGCGGCGATCCGCTCCGAGGTGGGGGCGATGATGCGGCACCTGCAGGACCTGCAGTCCAGCTGGCACGGCGGCGCGGCCACCCAGTTCGCGGGAGTCATGGGTCAGTGGCAGGCCACGCAGACCCAGGTCGAGGCGGCGCTCGACGCGGTGACGGCGGCCCTGTCGTCGGCGTCGCGCACCTACGCGGACGCCGAGGCCCAGGCCACGCGGCTCTTCACGGCCCGCTGAACCGGACGGGGGGCGTCCCGCGTCGTGCGGGGCGCCCTCAGCCGCGTCCGGGCGTCACGGCGGTCCCCGCGCGCTGGGCGGCGAGCGACCACACCTGCTCCAGGGGCGCGAACCCGTCCTGGCCGTCGGCATCGCGGAACACCTCGACCCAGCGCCCGATCGACGCCTGCCAGGCCACGTTGGCCGGGTTGTCGTCGAGCGCGGCGATCGCGGCGTCGAAGTCGTCGCAGTCGACGACGTGGAAGAGCCGCTCGCCCGAGCGCCAGATCGTCCACCCGTGGATGCCCACCCGGGCGAACGCGGCGTCGAGGTCGGCGGGGATGGCGGCGTGCTCGACGCGGTAGTCGTCGACGGCGCCCGGCCGCAGGACCGAGTGCAGGGCGACGATCATGAGCGGCCCCCAGGTTCACGGTGCACGACCCGGATCCTCCGGGCACCCACGACGCCGTGTCAACCGCCGGACGCACGACGGACCCCCACCCCGCAGGGTGAGGGCCCGTCGTCGAACCGTCAGGCTCTGGCCGGACTCCGGATCAGAAGTCCATGCCGCCCATGCCACCGTCGCCGGCGGGCGCGGCCGAGGCCGGCTCCGGCTTGTCGGCCACGACAGCCTCGGTGGTGAGGAACAGCGCGGCGATCGACGCGGCGTTCTGCAGCGCGGAGCGCGTGACCTTGACCGGGTCGTTGACGCCCGCGGCCAGCAGGTCCTCGTACACGCCGGTCGCGGCGTTGAGGCCCTCGCCGGCGGGGAGGTTCTTGACCTTCTCCGCCACGACGCCGCCCTCGAGGCCGGCGTTGATCGCGATCTGCTTCAGCGGGGCCGAGACGGACGCGGCGACGATCTGCGCGCCGATCGCCTCGTCACCCTCGAGCTCCAGCTTCGGGAACGCGGCGGCGCCCGCCTGGATGAGAGCCACGCCACCACCGGCGACGATGCCCTCCTCGACCGCGGCCTTGGCGTTGCGGACGGCGTCCTCGATGCGGTGCTTGCGCTCCTTGAGCTCCACCTCGGTGGCCGCACCGGCCTTGATGACGGCGACGCCGCCGGCCAGCTTGGCGAGGCGCTCCTGCAGCTTCTCGCGGTCGTAGTCGGAGTCCGACTTCTCGATCTCGGAGCGGATCTGGGCGACGCGGCCCGAGATGAGCTCGGCGTCGCCCGAGCCCTCGACGATCGTGGTCTCGTCCTTGGTCACGACGACCTTGCGCGCCTGGCCCAGCAGGTCGAGGGTCGCGTTCTCCAGCTTGAGGCCCACCGTCTCGGTGATGACCTGGCCGCCGGTGAGGATCGCGATGTCCTGCAGCATGGCCTTGCGGCGGTCGCCGAAGCCCGGGGCCTTGACGGCGACGGACTTGAAAGTGCCGCGGATCTTGTTCAGCACGAGGGTGGCCAGGGCCTCGCCCTCGACGTCCTCGGCGATGATCAGCAGCGAGCGGCCGGACTTCATGACCTGGTCGAGCACCGGCAGCATGTCCTTGACGTTCGAGATCTTCGACTCGACGATCAGGACGTACGGGTCCTCGAGGACGGCCTCCTGGCGCTCCGGGTCCGTCTCGAAGTAGCGGGCGAGGAAGCCCTTGTCGAAGCGCATGCCCTCGGTGAGCTCGAGCTCGAGGCCGAAGGTGTTCGACTCCTCGACGGTGATGACGCCTTCCTTGCCCACCTTGTCGAGGGCCTCGGCGATGAGCTCGCCGATCGCGGGGTCACCGGCGGAGATCGCGGCGGTGGCGGCGATCTGCTCCTTGGTCTCGATGTCGACGGCGGCGTTGAGCAGCTGCTCGGTGACGGCCTCGACGGCCTTCTCGATGCCGCGCTTGACGGCGATCGGGTTGGCGCCGGCGGCGACGACCCGCAGGCCCTCCTTGACGAGCGCCTGGGCGAGCACGGTGGCGGTGGTGGTGCCGTCACCCGCGACGTCGTCCGTCTTCTTGGCGACCTCCTTGACGAGCTCCGCGCCGATCTTCTCGTACGGGTCGTCGAGGTCGATCTCCTTGGCGATGGAGACACCGTCGTTGGTGATCGTGGGGGCGCCCCACTTCTTGTCCAGGACGACGTTGCGGCCCTTGGGGCCGAGCGTGACCTTCACGGTGTCGGCGAGCTGGTTGAGCCCGCGCTCCATGCTCCGACGAGCTTCCTCGTCGAACGCGATGATCTTGGCCATGGGGACTGATCCTCCGCTGGTGGCTGAGATGGCCGGCCGGCGCCCGCGACGGACGACCCACCCCGCGGCGTTCAGGTCACGCGCACGCGGAGGGTCTCACCGAACGACCCGAATGCTTCACCCGCGGCCCAGGAGAACGCCGCCCCGGGAGGCGGCTGTCACTCACAGGCCGAGAGTGCTAAGCCATTATTGGCACTCTCGGGTGGCGAGTGCAAGACGTTCGCCGAGGGCGTGCACCACCCGGGGACGACGAAGGCCGGCACCCCGGACGCGTCCCTGCGTCCTGGGTGCCGGCCTGTCACGGTCGACGGCGTGGCCTACGGCGCGGTCAGAGCGGGCGGACCTGCTCGGCCTGCGGCCCCTTCTGCCCCTGGCCGACCTCGAACTCGACGCCCTGGCCCTCGTCCAGGGTGCGGTACCCGTCGGTCTGGATGGCGCTGTAGTGGACGAACAGGTCCTGCCCGCCTGCGGCCGGGGTGATGAACCCGAACCCCTTCTCCGCGTTGAACCACTTGACGGTGCCCTGGGCCATGTACCTCTCCTTGTGCTACTCGGCCGCAGGGCAGGCACCCCACGGTGAGGGGGAGCCTAGTAGCGGCGATCGCGGCAAGGGAAGCACCGATGTCCGGAATGTCGGCATCCGAGATTCCTGACGTGCGACGACGGTCAGCCCACAGGTGACTTGAGGACCACCCAGACGGCCTGCTCGCTGGCCGTGACGTCGTCGGACTCCTGCACGTTCGCCGGGTCGACGCCGAGCGCCTCGGCGACGGCGCTGGCCGTGTCCGCGCGGTCCGCGCCGTACAGGACGGTCGTCTCCTCGTAGACGCCCTTCAGCGTGTCCGGCGCGTCCGTGGCCGCGACGTCGACGAACCCGCCGTCGCTCGAGAGGACGCCCTGACCGGCCGCGGCCTGGCCCTGGCCCGCACCGTCGTTGTAGACGACGACGGACGCCTCGAGGTTCGCGGCCGCCGGGTCGCCGGGCAGCTCGGTCGCCGTGTCGGAGGCGTCGTCGCCGGGCTCCTCGTCGGCCGGGTCCTCGCTCGCCTCGCCGTCGGCCGGCGGCTCCTCACCCTCGGCGTCGGCGGAGGCGGAGGCCTCGGGCTCGGCGCCGGCGCCCGCGGTCTGCTCGGCGGCAGGGGGCGTCGCGGGGTCGCCGTCGTCCGACAGGAAGGAGACGATGCCGACCGCGAGCCCGCCGCACACGACGACGATCAGCAGGAACGGCCACACCGAGCTCCACCCGCTGCGCGGCTCACGATGCACACCGACCGGCGTGCCCTCGGGCCCGCGGACGTCGAACTCGTCGGGCGGGTAGGGGTAATGGCTCTTGCTCACGGCGGACAGGGTAGCCGTTCCGGGCGTCCGCCCGTCCAGGCCGCTCTCAGCGAGCCCCTGGCTCGCCCGTCCGCCCGGGTCGCGGGCGCGTCGTCAGCCCTGACCGTCGGAGAGGCGCCGCGCGGAGCGAGCCCGCTGGCGCGTGGACCGCATCCGGCGCAGCCGCTTGACGAGCATGGGGTCGTGGGCGAGCGCCGCCGGCGAGTCGATGAGGGCGTTCAGCACCTGGTAGTAGCGCGTCGCCGACAGGCCGAACAGCTCGCGCACCGCCTGCTCCTTCGCCCCGGCGTACTTCCACCACTGCCGCTCGAAGGCGAGGATCTCGCGGTCGCGGTCGGAGAGGTCGCCGTCCGACGACGTGGCGGCCGATGCCGCGGACGACTCGGTCGCCGTCGTGCCCGACGCCTCCGGGTCCGGCTGGACCTCCTGGACCAGGATCTCGCTCATGGCGTCCCAGTATGGCGCGTCCGCGCGCCGGTCCCGACGACGTCGCCCCGCGCGCCGCGATCCCGCGACCTGTCGGGCCAGGACCATCGCAACGTGCCCTTGGCCCTGACGACTCGCGGGCGGGGTGCGCTAGCGTCGCGGCGTGGACACCCCGACGACGACCGGCCCCGGCACGACGACGCAGGAGCGGCCGCCGCTCGACCAGGTCATGGCGCCCGACTGGGCCGCCGCGCTGGCCGACGTCGAGCCGCAGATCCACGCGATGGGCGACTTCCTGCGCGCCGAGGTCGCCGCGGGCCGCACGTACCTGCCCGACGGTGCGCACATCTTCGCCGCGTTCTCGCGCCCCCTCGCCGACGTGCGCGTGCTCGTCGTCGGGCAGGACCCGTACCCCACGCCCGGACACCCCATGGGGCTGTCGTTCTCCGTCCAGCCGCAGGTGCGGCCCGTGCCCAAGTCGCTCGTCAACATCTACTCCGAGCTCGCCGAGGACGTCGGTGTGCCGACGCCGTCGAACGGCGACCTGCGCCCCTGGGCCGACCAGGGCGTCATGCTGCTCAACCGCGTGCTCACCGTGCGGCCCGGCACCCCGGCGTCGCACCGCGGCAAGGGGTGGGAACAGGTCACCGAGGCCGCGATCAAGGCGCTCGTGGCCCGCGGAGGGCCACTCGTCGCGATCCTGTGGGGCCGCGACGCCGCGTCGCTCAAGCCGTGGCTGGGCGACGTCCCGACCGTCGAGAGCGCGCACCCCAGCCCGCTCTCCGCGTACCGCGGCTTCTTCGGGTCCCGCCCGTTCTCCCGCGTCAACGCGCTGCTCGAGGAGCAGGGCGGGACGCCGGTGGACTGGCGCCTCGCCTGACGGCGTTCGGACCGCCGGGGCCGGTCCGGCGTCGTCGCCCCGAGCGCCCACCGCCGCGCGAGGAGCACAATGGCGGACGTGACCACGCAGGACTCCACCCCGACCCCTGACGGCACGACCCCTCGCGCCGCCCCCTCCTCCGTCCCCCCGTGGACGCGCTACGTCGCGATCGGCGACTCGTTCAGCGAGGGCCTGTGGGACCCGTACCCGTACGACGACGGCACGCCGGCCCCGGCGGGCACGGAGTCGGCGGCGAAGCAGCGCGGTTGGGCCGACCGGCTCGCCGGCGCACTGTCCACCCGCCGCACCGCTGCCGGCGCGCCCGGGATGGAGTACGCGAACCTCGCCATCCGCGGTCGGCTGCTGCGCCACATCCTGGACGAGCAGGTCGACGTCGCGCTGGAGATGCAGCCCGACCTGGTGTCGTTCGTCGGCGGCGGCAACGACATCCTGCGCCCGCAGGCCGACATCGACGTGCTCTCGGCCCGCCTGGAGCAGGGCGTGGCGACGATCCGCGCGACGGGCGCCGACGTCCTCCTCGGCACGGGCTTCAAGGCGGGCGCCGGGCTGAGCTGGACCCGCGGCCGCGTGGGCCAATACAACGCGAACATCTGGACCATCGCGCGCAAGCACGGCGCGCACGTGCTGGACCTGTGGGGACTCGACCCCCTGTTCGACCTGCGCATGTGGGCCGACGACCGCATCCACCTCACCCCCGAGGGGCACCGCCGCGTCGCCGACGCCGCGCTCGTCGGCCTCGGCCAGGCGCCGGACGACCCCGACTACGCCGTCGCGCTCGACCCCCTGCCGCCGCAGGCGTTCGTCGAGCGGGCCCGCGCCAACGCGCAGTGGGCGCGCACGCACGTCGTCCCCTGGGTGCAGCGCCGGATCAAGCACACCTCCAGCGGCGACGGCCGCGCGCCGAAGTGGGGCGAGCCCACGGGCTGGCCCCCGCCCTCCGCGAGATAGAGAACCCCGAGCGCGAGATAGAGAACCCCGAGCGCGAGATAGAGAACCCCGAGCGCGAGATAGAGAACCCTGGACGGGGC
>NZ_JBHJVM010000038.1:0-17209 GCF_042264825.1 Isoptericola sp. NPDC056134 | reverse complement strand
CCGTTGTCGGTCCGCGCCCTCTCTATCTCGGCGGGATCCCTTCTCTATCTCGCGGATCCGGCCTCTCTGTCTCCCGGGGTCACCAGTTGGGTGTGGCCCCCGGGACGTTGCGCGGCAGCTTCACGTCGTGCGGGTGGATGACGTACGCGATGCCGTCGGTGGACGTCTGCCACACGCGCTCGAAGTTCTCGCGGGTGTAGACGTTGCGCACGTCGGCGTCGGTCGCCTTGTTGGGGTCGTTGATGACCGGGTCGCCGTCGGCGGTGAAGCCCACGATGGTCACCAGGTGGCCGTCGGTGCCGTAGCCCGCCTCGGGCATCTCCTCCTTCGCGAAGTTGATCGAGACGACCAGCGGGATGCCCGCGGCGATGAACCGCTCCGCCTCGGCCAGGGAGCGCAGCCGCGTCACGAACGTCTCCAGGCCGTACTCGTGCGCGTACGCCGTGTTGAACGGCCAGTTGCCCGCGCCCTCGTAGGTGTAGTCCCACGCGTTGATGGCGGCGTGCGCCACCTGCGGGTCGCCGTTCGGGGCGACGATGCCCTCGAGCCGGTCGGCGGGCACCCGGTACTTCTTGCCGTACGAGTACTGGATCATCGTGGTCGACGTCGGCGAGCACCACACCTGGCCGCCGCCCCCGAACTCGGGGTACTCGCCGATGTGGATCAGCTGCGAGTAGCCGGGCACGTCGAGCTCGACCGCGCGGCCGAGCGTGAAGTCGCTGGTGCCGGTGTACGCGGAGTCGGGCAGGTACTCGTTGGTCATCGTCGTCACGCCCGACAGTCGCGGGGTCGCCGTCGACCCGGCCGGCCGGTAGAGCGTGACGCGGGTCTGGAAGGCCTCGGGCTCGTGGCCCGTGCGGGCCACGAACGTGTCGGTGTACAGGGCGGCGTCGGCGTCGTTCTGGCCGTTCAGCGACGTGCGGTGGATGTCGCCCACCGAGCCGTCCTCGGGCGCGAAATCGGCGCCGGACGCCCAGCGGCCCATGACGAACCACTTGGTCCACGCGCCGTCGGCCTTGCGCCCGCGGAACTCGACCTCCACCCACGTGCCCGTCGGGGTGGTGGCGTTCCAGGAGGTCAGGGACTCGTCGACGGCGTACCCGGTCTCGACGACCGGCGACGTCCACGTCCCCGTCTCGTAGTCCACCGCGCTGCCGTCGCCGAACGGGTCGGTGTACGCCGTGGTGGTCCCCCCGGCGTCGCGGATCCCCAGGGTGCCGCGCGCCCCGGGGCGCAGGTTCTCCCACTCGCCGTGCCGCAGGTCGTCGATGCCCTGCCAGTGGGTCGTGGTGATCTTGTTGCCCGACGTCGCGGTGTCGTCCGGCGGCGCGGCACCGGCGGCTCCCGCCGTCGGTGCGATCACCGCCCCCGCTGCCAGGGCCGCCGTCGTCGCTCTCATCCAGGTCCTCCGCACCATGCCTGTCACGGTCCCTCCCCAGGGACGGGGGCGTGGGACGGTCCCCTCCGCCCGTTGGCAAAGACTTTCCCAGAAACTGTGGCGTGTGTCACGACCTTGCGCGGGGCCGTGGCCCATGGCCCGAGGGCGGGGGAGGTGGCGGGGTGCGGTCAGGCGGCCAGCTCGGCGGGCACGTCGTCGTCGTGCCGCACCGCGAGCGATGTCACCGCCCGGGTCAGGCACACGTACAGGCGCCGCAGCCCGGACCCGCGGTCGGTCTCGCCGGCCACGATCCCCGCCGGGTCGTCGAGGACGACGTGGTCGTACTCCAGACCCTTGGCCAGGGACGCGGGGACCAGGTCGAGCCGTGCGTCGAACTCGGTGGCACGGTCGGCGCCCTCGGCGCCGCCCTCGGCACCGTCGGCGCTGTCAGCGACCTCCGCCGTGAGGTCCTCCTCGCCGACGACGGCGAGCTCCAGCCCGGCCGCCTGGAGCCGTCTGCGCGCGGCGGCCACGCCGGCGTCCGGCACGATCAGGCCCACCGAGCCCTCCCGCGCGAGGGCGGCCCGCACCAGCTCCTCGGTCGGCGCCGTGGTGAGCAGAAGCTCGCCGCGGGCCCGCCGCACGGCCACGGGTGGCGCGAGCGTGGGCGCGATCGTCGGCAGGAGGCGCGCCGCGTACTCGATGACGTCGCCGGGCACGCGGAACCCCGCGGTGAGCTGCTCGACGTGCGCGTCGGGCTTGCCGAGGTGATCGAGGGCGTCCGTCCAGGAGCGCACGGCCCACGGCGTGGTCGCCTGGGCGAGGTCGCCGAGCACCGTGAGCGAGCCGGTGCGGGCCCGGCGCCCGAGGGCGCGCAGCATCATGGGGGACAGGTCCTGGGCCTCGTCGACGACGACGTGCGCCACCGACGGCGCCCGCTCCAGCAGGTCGGCGAGCTCGTCGAGCAGCACGAGGTCGGCGAGCGTCCATCGCGCCGCCCCCACGCTCCGGGGCGGTGCGGCCCAGGTGAGCTGCTGCTGCTCGGTCGGGGTGAGGAGTCCGTCGGCCGTCGCGGCGAGGAAGTCCGGGTCGCCCAGCAGTCGGTGCAGCAGCCGGGCGGGCGTGAGGACCGGCCAGAGCGCCGCGGCGTAGTCCTTCACGGGCTTGGTGCGCGCGAGGACGTCCCAGGCGCGGTCGTCGAGCGCGTCGCCGGCCGCCTCGATCTGCTGCAGGATCCGGTGCGCCAGCGCGTACCGGAGCTGCTCGCGTCCGGCGTCGTAGCGCAGGTCGCGGCCCACCACGTGCGCGACGGCGTCGCGGGCCTCGTGCGCGGGCACGCGCCAGCGGCGGGAGCCGCGCGGCAGGACGAGCGCCTCCGCGGGCTCGCCCAGGTGCGACCACACGGCTCGGCGCAGCACCTGCGCCATGCGGGCGTCGCCCTTGAGGCGGGCGACCTCGGCAGTCTCGGTACCGCGCAGGCGGCCGTGCGCCGCGACGAGCTCCTCGACCGTCGTCTGCGTGGCGTCGACCTCGCCGAGGGCGGGCAGCACGTCCCGGATGTAGCGCAGGAAGCTCGAGTTCGGTCCGACGACGGTCATGCCGCGCCGCGTGACCTGCTCCCGGTGCGCGTACAGCAGGTAGGCCGCGCGGTGCAGGCCCACGGCCGTCTTCCCCGTGCCGGGCGCGCCCTGCACGACGACGGTGCGGTCGAGGTCGCTGCGGACGATGACGTCCTGCTCGGGCTGGATCGTCGCGACGATGTCTCGCATCGGCCCGGTGCGCGGGCGCTCGATCTCCTGTTCAAGGATCTCCGAGTGCTCGGCCGCGGTAGCGCCCGCGCTCGCGCCGGACAGCACCTCGTCCTCGAACCCGGTGAGCACGCCGCGTGCGAAGCCGTACCGGCGCCGGGTGGCGACCCCCATCGGGTCGTCCCGGGTGGCGCGGTAGAACGCGGCGCTCACCGGGGCGCGCCAGTCCACGACCAGCGGGTCCCCGGCGGTGTCGGACACGTGCCGCCGCCCGACGTGGAAGACCTCGCCACCGGCCGGCTCGTCGTGGTCGAGCCGGCCGAAGAAGAGGGGCACGTGGGGGTCGTCGGCGAGCTGGGCCAGGCGGCGGGCCAGCGTGGCCTCGAGCACCTCGGCGCTGATGCGGTCGCCGGCGTGGGCGGTCAGCCCCGCCGTGCGCTCGCGCATCCGGGCGAGCTCCTCGCGCGCCCGCTGCAGGTGTGCCCGCTCCCGGTCGAGCTCGGCAGGGGACACGGCTGGCACGGCTGACCTCCAGGGCGGCGGGTGGGAGCCGCAGGACATTACCCGGTCGGGCCCGCCGGGGCAACGCGCCCGTGGGCGGGCGCTCCGCTGGATCGACGCCGGCCGAGGGATGTGATCTGCGTCCCAGCGGTTGGCATCGGAGCGAGGTGACCCTAAGTTAGGCCAGGCTGACCTCACTTCGACCGATCGAGGAGACCCGTGACGAAGTCCTCCGCCCTGCTGGGAGCCGCGACCGCGGCCGACTACGCCGGCGCGCTGCACGCCGTCGTGGACGACGTGGCCGCCCGCTTCGAGACCGTCCGGCAGCCGTTCTGCGGCGCCAGCCGCCGCGAGCTGCAGGCCCTCGTCGACGCCGTCGACCTCGACGGACCCCCGGTCGGGACGCCCGAGGCGCTGCGCGAGAGCGCCGACCTGTACGCCTCGCACGCCGTCTGGTTCCACCACCCCGCGTACACGGCGCACCTCAACTGCCCGGTGGCGCTCCCGGCCGTCGGCGCGGAGGCGATGCTCGCCGCGATCAACACGTCCGTCGACACCTACGACCAGTCGACGGTCGCGACCCTCATGGAGCAGCGCCTCGTCGAGTGGACCGCCGGCCGCATCGGCTTCCCGGCCGGGAGCGACGGGGTCTTCACCTCGGGCGGCACGCAGTCCAACCTCCAGGCGCTGCACCTGGCGCGCGAGGCCGCGCTCACCGGGCCCGACGGCGCCCGGCTCGGCGGCGCGGCGCGGCGCGAGCGCCTCGGCCGGCTGCGGGTGCTCGCCACGACCGCCGGGCACTTCTCCGTGGCCCGCTCCGCGCTGCTCCTCGGTCTCGACGACGACGCCGTGATCGGTGTCGGCACCGACGCCGACGGCCGCCTCGACCCCGCCGCGCTGGCCCGGGCCCTGGTCGACGTCGAGCGGGCGGGCGACGTCGTCATGGCCGTCGTCGTCACCGCGGGGACCACCGACCGCGGCTGCGTCGACCCGGTCGCCCCGGTCGCGGACCTCTGCGACGCCGTCGGGGCGTGGCTGCACGTCGACGCCGCGTACGGCGGCGGGCTGCTGGTCTCGCCGCGCCGCCGCCACATGCTGGACGGCGTCGAGCGGGCGCGCAGCGTCACGGTCGACTTCCACAAGACGTTCTTCCAGCCGGTCTCCTCCAGCGCCCTCCTCGTCCGCGAGGCCGCGGACCTCGCGCGCGCCGCGTGGCACGCGGACTACCTCAACCCCGCCGAGGAGGCGGGGGAGCCGAATCCCGACCTCAACCTCGTCGACCGGTCGCTGCAGACCACGCGCCGGTTCGACGGGCTCAAGCTGTGGGCCACCCTGCGCGCCGTCGGCGCCGACGGGATCGGCGCGATGGTCGACGCCGTCTGCGACCTCGCCGCCGCCGTGCACGCCGACCTCGCCGGCGACCCCGAGCTGCGGCTCCTCGCCCCGACCGACCTGTCCACCGTGCTGTTCCGCTACCAGCCCGACGGCGTCGACGACGCGCAGGCGGACGCCCTCGTGCCGCGCGTGCGGCGCGTGCTGTTCGACTCCGGCCGTGCGCTCGTCGCGAAGACGGTGGTGGACGGTCGTCCGTGCCTCAAGCTCACGCTCCTCAACCCGGACGCGACGCTCGACGACGTCCGGGGCGTGCTCGACCTGGTCCGCGCCACGGCGCACGGGCTGCTCGCCGGCGAGGAGCTGCTCGACCTGGACGCGCCGCCGTGCCGCGGCGCCCACCCGCACCTGCAGCGGGCGACCGCCGTGCCCGCCGACCCCGCCCTCGAGGAGGTCGCCCGATGACCCGCACCACCGACTCCGCCCCCGAGCGCACCCACGACGTCCTGGGCGTCGGCATCGGGCCGTTCAACCTGGGTCTCGCCGCGCTCGCCGACCCGCTCGACGACGTCGACGCGGTGTTCCTCGACCGGCGCGACGGGTTCTCCTGGCACCCGGGCATGATGCTCGAGGGCGCCACCATCCAGGTGCCGTTCCTCGCCGACCTGGTGACGATGGCGGACCCGACGTCGCCGTTCTCGTTCCTCGCGTTCCTCAAGGACACGGGCCGGCTCTACCCCTTCTACATCCGCGAGTCCTTCTACCCGCTGCGCGCCGAGTACGACGAGTACTGCCGCTGGGCGGCCGACCGTCTCACCACCCTGCGCTGGGGCCGGGACGTCACGGCGGTGTCCCGGGACGAGGAGTCCGGGGACCTGGTGGTGACCGCCCGCCTGGCCGACGGGACGACCGAGACGTACCGGGCGCGCCACGTCGTCCTGGGCGTCGGGACGACGCCGCAGCTCCCGGCGCCGCTCGCCGCCCTGGCCGCCGAGGCAGGCCGGCACCCGGGCGCCGGCCCGGTGGTGCACAGCGCCGACTACCTGCCGCACCGCGACGCGCTCGCCGCGACCGGTGCGGTGACCGTCGTCGGGTCGGGGCAGTCGGCGGCGGAGGTGTACCGCGACCTGCTCGAGGACGCCGCGCCCGGCGCGCACCGCGTGGACTGGGTGACGCGCTCGACGCGATTCTTCCCGATGGAGTACACGAAGCTCACCCTCGAGATGACGTCGCCGGAGTACACCGACCACTACCGGGCGCTGCCCACCGAGCTGCGCGAGATCCTCGGCCGCGAGCAGCGCGCGCTGTACAAGGGGATCAGCGGCGACCTCGTGGACGACATCTACGACACGCTCTACCGCAAGTCCGCCCTCGGGCGGGAGGTGCCGACCACCCTGCTGTCGGACACGGAGGTGGTCGCGGCGCGCTACGAGCCCGACGGCGCCGACCGCGCGGGGGAGTACGTGCTCACCCTGCGGCACGGCCAGCTCGGCCGGGTGGCGGAGCACCGCACGCGGGCCGTCGTCGCCGCCACCGGGTACGGGTCGGGCGTGCCGGGCTTCGTGGCGCCCGGTCTGGTCGACCTCGACGAGCTCGGGCGCGTGGACGTGGCCCGCGACTACACCGCGGGCGCGGGCGGGCGCCTCCACGTGGGTGGCACGGAGGCGCACACCCACGGCGTCACCGCCCCCGACCTGGGCTTCGCCGCCTGGCGGAACTCGGTGATCCTGGCGCAGGTCACCGGCCGCGAGCCGTACGCGATCGAGCGGCGCATCGCGTTCCAGACGTTCGGGCTGCCGGGCGGCGAACCCGTGCCGAGCCCGGCAGCGGCCGCCGCGGTGCAGGGGGTGGCCCGATGACCGCCGTCGCCGAGTCCGGCCTCCGGCCCGTCGCCGCGACCCGGACCTCTCCGGACGCCGTCACCCTCGAACCGGTCGACCCGGCGCGCGACGCCGCGACCGTGCACGGATGGCTGTCCCACCCGGCGTCCGCGTTCTGGCAGATGGGGCACCTGGGCGCCGTGGACGTCCGGGACTACCTCGCCGGCGTCGCCGACCACCCGGACCAGGACGGCTGGCTCGGGCGGGTCGACGGCGTCCCCGCGTTCTACACCGAGACCTACGACCCGGCCCGCGTGCTGCTCGTCGGCGTGCACGACGCCGCGCCCGGCGACGTCGGCATGCACCTGCTCGTGGCGCCCCCGCCCGAGGACCCGGCCGACCGCGCGCCGGGGTTCACCGACGCGGTGATGGCCGCCGTCGTGCGCTTCTGCCTGACGGCGGAGGGCTGCGGGGGCGCGCGCGTCGTCGTCGAGCCGGACGTGCGCAACCGCGCGATCGGCGCGAAGAACGCAGCGGCCGGGTTCCGCGTGCTGCGCGAGGTGGAGCTCGACGAGGGCGGGCACACCAAGCGCGCGGCGCTGAGCGTCTGCACGCGGGAGGACTTCGCGGCCTCGCCGCTCGGCGCCCTCGCCGGGCGCGCCGCCGGCGCGCGCCTCGCGCCGCACCTGCGCCCCGACCTCGCCGAGCACGCCCACCGTCACCTCGCCGCCAAGGCGCTCGCGGAGCTCGCGCACGAGCGGCTCTTCCGCCCGGAGCCCGAGCCGGCTCACCACGATCCGGCGGACGACGCCGGGCCGTACGTGCTGACGCTCGACGGCGTGACGTACCGGTTCGCGGCGCGCACGTTCGCGCTGGAGCACTGGGTGGTGGACCCGGCATCGATCACGCGCACGGCCACGACGGGGACGGCCGACGTCGAGCTGCCCGTGGACGCCCTGGAGCTGGTGGCCGAGCTGCAGCCGCTGCTGCAGATCCCGGACGACCTCGTGGCGACCTACCTCGAGGAGCTGTCGTCGACCCTCGCCGCGGCGTGCGCCAAGCGGGAGCGGGAGCTGGACGGCACGTCGCCGCAGGTCCCGGAGCTGCTGTCCGCCCTCGCCCCCGAGCAGGTCGACGACGGCGACGAGGACCGGCGTCGCGCCGACGCGTTCCAGGCCGCCGAGGCGGCGATGACCGAGGGGCACCCCGGCTTCCTCGCGAACAACGGCCGCATCGGGTTCTCCCTCGACGACTACCGCGCCTACGCGCCCGAGCGCGGCGAGCGGCTGCGCCTGACGTGGCTGGCGGCGCGTCGCGAGCACTCCCACCTCGCGGTCGGTGCCGGCCTCACCGAGCAGGCGCTCTACGGCGACGAGCTCTCGGGCGCCGAGCGCGCCGCGTTCGCCGACCGGCTGACCGCGCGAGGGCTGGACCCCGCCGAGTACCTGTACCTGCCGGTGCACCCGTGGCAGTGGCAGCACCGTGTGCCGATCACGTTCGCCGCCGACGTCGCGCGCGGCGACCTCGTGCCCCTGGGCGCGGGCGCCGACGAGTACCAGCCGCAGCAGTCGATCCGGACGATGTTCAACCGGACGCGGCCGGAGCGGCACTACGTCAAGGTGGCGCTCGCGATCCAGAACATGGGCTTCCTGCGCGGCCTCTCCCCGGCGTACATGCGCGGCACGCCGGAGATCAACGACTGGGTGGCGGGCGTCGTCGAGGGCGACCCCACGCTGCGCGACGCCGGGTTCGCCGTCCTGCGCGAGCGCGCGTCCATCGGGTACACCGGCGACGTCTACCACCGCACCGCCCGACCCAGCGCGCACCGCAAGATGCTCGCGGCGCTCTGGCGGGAGTCGCCGGTGCCGCGCACCGCGCCGGGGGAGCGGCTGGCCACCATGGCGAGCCTGCTGCACCGCGACGCCTCCGGGCGGTCGCTCGCCACCGCCCTCGCCCGGGAGTCGGGGATCGCGCCCGAGGCGTGGCTGCGCGCCTACCTCGACGCCTACCTGTACCCGCTGGTGCACTGCCTGCGCGCGCACGACCTGGCGTTCATGCCGCACGGCGAGAACCTCGTGCTCGTGCTGCGCGACGGCGTGGTGCGGCGGGTGTTCATGAAGGACATCGGGGAGGAGGTCGCGGTCCTCGGCGAGCGTGCCCTGCCCTCCGGCGTCGAGCGGGTGCGGTCGGTCGTGGACGACGACGAGAAGGCGCTCGCGATCTTCACCGACGTGTTCGACGGCGTGCTGCGCCACCTCGCGGGCGTCCTCGCGGTGGACGGCGTGCTCGCCGAGGACCGGTTCTGGGCCGTGGTGGCCGACGTCGTGGACCGGCACGCCACCGAGCACCCGGACCTCGCCCCGCGCGGCGGGCGGGGCGTCGACCTGCGGGTGCCGCGGTTCGCGCACTCGTGCCTCAACCGGCTGCAGCTGCGCAACACGCTGCAGATGGTCGACCTCGCCGACCAGTCCGCCTCGCTGCTGTACGCAGGGACGATGGCCAACCCCGTCGCCCGCCCGGACGTCCCGTGACCCGACCCTTCGAGCTGTTCCGCGACGACCTCGGGGTGCCGCACGTGCGGGCGGGCTCGGAGGCGGACCTGGCGTACGGGCAGGGCTACGTCACCGCGCTCGACCGGGGCTGGCAGCTCGAGGTCGACCGCTGGTACGGCGACGGCCGGCTCGCGGCGCGGGTCGGCCCGGCCGGGCTCGAGTGGGACCGGTTCGCCGTCCGGGTGCGCCTCGCGGACACCACCCGCCGGGTCTGGGAGGCGCTCGCGGAGCCCGAGCGGGTGTGGCTCGCCGCGTACGCCGACGGCGTGCGGGACGGGCTCGACGCCGGCGGCCGGGACGCCGCCGAGCGGGCGGAGCTGGCGCGGGCCTTCGGCGGTGCCCCGCTCCCCGACGACGAGCCCTGGCGGCCCTGGACCCCGATCGGCACCTTCCTGGTGCACCACGTGCTGTTCAGCGGCTTCCCGCACCTGCTGTGGCGCGAGCACGTGGCGCGCACGCTCGGCCCGACCCTCGGCGACGCGGTCGTCGGGTGGTGGGGCGCGCGCGACGGCGGGGGCGGTGGCCCGTCGTCGGGCTCCAACGCGTGGGCGCTGCCCGGGTCGCGGACGGCGTCCGGCGCTCCGCTGCTCGCCGGCGACCCGCACCGGCTCCTCGAGCTGCCCGGGGTCTACCAGCAGGTCCGGCTCGCGCGCCCGGGGCACGACGTCGTCGGGCTGGCGTTCCCCGGCGTCCCGGGCGTGCTGCACTTCGGGCACGCCGAGACGCCGGTGGGCGCGGTCGCGTGGGGCGTCACGAACGCGATGGCGCACCACGTCGCGCTGGTCGCGGAAGGGGTCGACGCCGCCGCGGCCGGCGCACGGGTGGTCGCGCAGGGCTCCGAGGCCGTGCCCGTGCGCGGCGGGGCACCCGTCGTCGTGCGGTGGGCGGAGACGGCCCGCGGCCCGCTCGTCACCGACCGGCACAGCCTGCGCTGGCCCGTGCGCATGACGGCGGACGCCGGGGTGGCCGCCTGGCGCGCGCTCCAGCGCGCGCGGACGGCGCGCGACGTCGCCGCCGCGTTCGCCGGGTGGGTCGACCCCGTGGACCGGGTCCTCACCGCCGACTCGGCCGGCGAGGTGCTGCGCCTGACCGCCGGTCTGGTGCCGGACGTGCCGCCGTCGGGACGCGTCGTCCCGGCGACCCGTCGCGACGAGCCGGGGTGGCGACGGCTGCCCGCGCCCGCGGTCGTGGCCGACGTCGCCGTGGACGCCAACCACCGCCCGGCCCGGCCGGAGCACGACCTGGGCCATGCCTACGCCCCGCACCGCGCCGCGCGCGTGCGGGCCCTGCTCGCCGACCCGCCGCCCGGCGGGGAGACGGCCGAGGACCAGGACCGCGTGCTCGCCGACACGCGCGACGGTGGCGCGGCGGAGCTCGTCGCCTGGCTTCCGTCGGTCGAACCGGTCGGGACCCAGGGCCCCGCGGACCGGCTGCGCGCCTGGGCCGCGGCGGGCGCGCGGATGGACGCCGGCTCCCCGGACGCCGCGCTGTTCGCCCGCTGGCGGCACGCGCTGGTGCGCCGCGTGGCGGCCGCCCCGGCCCTCGCCCCGCTGCGCGCCCCGCACGGCCTGCCGGAGGTCTTCGCGCCGTGGCTGGACGTCGTCGCGCGCGTGGGTGACGCGCTCGCGCCGATCCTCGCCTCGGGGGTCGTCGACGGTCGGCGCCTGGCCGGGGAGGCGCTCGCGGACGTCGACGGGCGCGCCGACCCGCTCCCCGACCCGCCCGAAGCCGCCCGCGAGACCTGGGGCGACCTGCACCGCCTGGCCCCGCTGCACGCGCTGGGCCTGGTCCCCGGCGCGGCGGTGCCCGCGGTGCCGGCGGAGCAGGCGCGGCCGCTGGGTGGGTCGGGCGACGCCGTCCGCTGCACGGCGGGCGTGCCCGGCGTGACTCACGCCGTCCTGCACGGGTCGGTCGCCCGCTGGGTGTGGGACCTGGGCGACCGCCGCCGCAGCCGCTGGGGCGTGCCGTTCGGCGCCTCCGGCGACCCGCGCTCGCCGCACTTCGCCGACCAGCATCCGGCGTGGGCCGACGCCCGCACCGTCCCGATCGAGACCGACTGGGCGCGGCTGCGCCCCGAGCACCTGCCGACCCGACGACCCCCGGAGGACCGATGACGACCGAGCCCCTGTCCGATTCCCCGCCCGAGCCCGCGACGTCCGACAGACTGCTGTCCGGAGCGCGCGGCGCGGAGGTGTGGCGCGCCGACGTCCCGGGCGCGGGTACCGTCACGGCGCACGTGCTGGACCCGGTCGCCGACCTCGACGTGCTGCACGAGTGGGTCAACCGCCCGCACGCCGGGTTCTGGGGGCTGGCGGGCCTGAGCCGCGAGGACCTGAGCGACACGTACGCGTTCGTCGACTCCCTGCCCACGCACCACGCCTACCTGGTGCGCTGGGACGGCGAGCCGGTCGTCCTGGTGCAGCTGTACCACCCGGAGGACGACCCGGTCTCGACGGCCTACGACGCGCTCCCCGGCGACCTGGGGATGCACTTCTTCAAGGGCGGCGACGGCCCGGCCGCCCGCTACGGCGTCGCGCCCTGGGCCGTGGTCGGCCCCGCCGTGCTCGCCTTCGCGTTCACCCGCCCGGGCACGCGGCGGCTGGTCGGCGAGCCGGACGCCCGCAACCGGTCCGCGGTCGCCCGCATGGCGGCGTTCGGCTTCGAGGCCGCGGGCACCGTGCGCTTCGAGTCCCCGCAGGGGCCGAAGGAGGCGGTGCTGGCGTTCTGCGAGCGCGAGCGCGCGGAGGCGATCGTCGCCGGGCGGTTCCGCACCGCCGGACGCTGAGGCCCGTTCACGTCGACGAGGCTCGACGGTGTCGACGTGAGGCGGAGAGTGGTCAGGCCTGCGCGTCGGCGGGGCGGACGACGTCGGGCACGGGCCCGGTCGTGGTGCCGGGCACGAGCTCGACGGGCAGCGTCGTGCAGGTGGGCTCCTCACCGGCCAGCACGCCCAGGACGGCTCGGCCGAGCGCGGCGCCCTTGGCCTGCAGCGGCTGGTGCACGCTGGTGAGCACGTCGGGGGAGAGCCACGGCAGGTCGATCCCGTCGAAGCCGGCGACCGAGACGTCGTCGGGCACGCGCAGCCCGAGCTCGCGGGCCGCGATGACGGCGCCCGCGGCGAGCAGGTCCGAGTGGGCGACGATCGCCGTCGGCCGCTCCGTCTCCGGCACCCATGCCCCGAGGATCTCCGTGGCGGCGTCGCGACCGTGCTCCACGAGGGACGCGGGCGTCTCCCACGAGATGACGGGCTCGACCGCGTCCCGCACGCCCGCGAGGCGGTGCCGCGTCGACGTGCGGTCGGCCTGGGCGAGGCGGGCCGCGTCGATCGGGCCGGACCGCTCCGCCGCGTCGAGGGGGAGCGTGATCTCCGCGATGCGGGTGTGCCCCAGCTCCTGGAGGTGGCGCACGGCCAGGGCCGTGCCGGCCCGGTCGTCCAGGGCCACGAGCGGTGCGCCGTCGACGCGGCCGCCCTCGCCGACCACGACGGGGACGTCGCGGCGACGCAGGGCCGCGAGCGTCGCGTCGTCGGTGAGCACGCCCCACACGAGCACGGCCACGTCCATGGCGGCGGACTCCAGCAGGGGGTCGACGGCGGGCACGGGCGCCGTCTCCTCGCCGTCGGCCCGCGGCCCGGGGACCGCGCGCACGCCGGGGATGAGCAGCACGCCCAGGCCCTCGGCGCCGAGCACGTCCACGAGGCCGTCGAGCACCTTGACCGCCACCGGGTCGCGGAACGCGCGGCCGGGCTGGTCGCCGAGGACGACGCCCACGATGCCGGAGCGGCCCGAGCGCAGCTGCCGGCCGAGCGGGTTGGGGCCGGAGTAGCCCAGCTCGGCGGCGGCGGCGAGCACCTTGTCGCGCGTCTCGGCGGTGATCGGTCCCGCGCCCGAGAACGCCAGGGACGCGGTGGAGACCGAGACGCCCGCGAGCTCGGCCACCCGCGCGAGGGTCGGTCGGGCGTTGCTGCGGCCCATGGGGCTCCTTCCGGCGAGGTCCGGGGCGAAGCCTACCCGCGCTGACCAGCGCGCGCTCGAATCGATTCGACCCGCGTGGCGGATTCGGGAAGCGTCGGACCGTGAGCACCGAACTCCCCACCCGGCCGCCCGCGCACGCCGTCCGCGCCGCCTGGGCCGTCTTCGCGGTCTTCGTCGTCGCCGGGATCGGCATGGCCACGTGGGCCTCCCGGATCCCCGCGGTGCGCGACGGCCTCGGCTTCTCCGAGGCCGAGATGGGCGTGCTGCTGCTCACCGGCGCGATCGGGTCGCTCGTCGCGCTGCCGCTGTCCGGCATGATCGCCTCGCGCGTCGGCGCCGGTCGCACCTGCGTGTCGTTCGCCGCGCTGGCGGCCGCGGGGTTCGCCGTCGCCACCCTCGCCGTCGACGGCGACCACCCGATGCTGGTGCGGGTCGGCCTCTTCGTCGGCGGCATGGGCGTGGGCATCTGGGACGCCGCGATGAACCTCGAGGGCGCCGTCGTCGAGCAGCGGCTGGGGAAGTCGGTCATGCCGCGCTTCCACGCCGGCTTCTCGCTCGGGACGGTCGCGGGCGCGGGCATCGGCGCCCTCGCGGCGCACGCCGGCGCCTCGCTGCCGGGGCACGTCATCACCGTGATGGTGATCGACCTGATCGTCGTCGTCGCCTGCGTGCGCTTCTTCGAGCCGACGGCGGACGCCGCTGCCGGCACGGCCGGGGGCGCGGCGGACGCGCAGGCGGACCCGGCCACCGCCGTGGACACCGGCACCGGACACACCCTGCGCGACACCCTCGCCACCTGGCGCGAGTCGCGCACGCTGCTCGTCGGGCTGGTCGTGCTCGCCGCCGCGCTCACCGAGGGCGCCGCCAACGACTGGGTGAGCCTCGCGGTCGTCGACGGGTTCGGCACCGACGACTCCGTCGGGGCGATCGGGCTGGCCGTCTTCCTGTGCGCGATGACGCTCGCCCGGCTGGCGGGCACGTCGCTCATCGACCGCTACGGCCGCGTGACCATGCTGCGCGTGTGCGGCGCGGCCGCCCTCGTGGGCGTCGTCGTCTTCGCGCTCGTGCCGACGCTGTGGGTCGCGCTGGTCGGCGTCGCGGTCTGGGGCGCCGGCGCCTCGCTCGGCTTCCCGCTCGGCATGTCCGCCGCCTCGGACGACCCGCGCAAGGCCGCCCTGCGCGTCTCCGTCGTCTCGACCATCGGGTACTCGGCGTTCTTCGTCGGCCCGGCGCTCATCGGCTTCCTCGCCGAGCACGTCGGCTACCGCGACGCCCTGCTGGTGCTGGCGGTGCCGGTGGCCGTCGGCCTGCTGGTCGCAGGGGCCGCGAGGCCCCTGCCGGCCGCTCCCGAGCCGGCGCGTACGCTGGGCGAGTGAGCCTGTCGACCCTGAACACGCCGTCCGCCGACGAGCCCGCCCGTGAGCGCGACGGGCGCGACACGGCCGCCCCGGCGCTCTCCGAGCTCACGACGCTGCGCGTCGGCGGGCCGGTCGACGAGTACGTCGAGGCGGAGTCCGAGGCCGAGCTGATCGACGCGGTGCGCGCCGCGGACGACGCCGACAGGCCGCTGCTGGTGATCGGCGGCGGCTCCAACCTGCTGGTCGCGGACGAGGGGTTCGCCGGCGTCGTCGTGCGCGACGTGCGCCAGGGCCTCGACGCGGACCTCGAGGACTCGTGCGGCACGGACGGCGCGTGCGGGGGCGCGAGCCTGCGCCTGCCCGCCGGCCAGGACTGGGACTCCTTCGTGGCCCAGGCCGTGGCGAACGAGTGGGTGGGGGTCGAGGCGCTGTCCGGCATCCCCGGCACCGTCGGCGCCGCGCCCGTGCAGAACATCGGCGCGTACGGCCAGGAGGTGTCCGGCGTCGTCGCGTCGGTGGTCACCTGGGACCGCGCTACCGGCAGCCGCAGGACCTTCACGCTCAGCGAGCTGGGCTTCGGGTACCGCACGTCGCTGCTCAAGCGGACGATGCGGTCGGGCGACCCGGACGACCCGGGCGCGCCCTGGTACCCCACGCCGCGGTACGTGGTGCTCGAGGTGAACCTGCAGATGCGGCTCGGCAGCCTGTCGGCGCCCGTCGGCTACGGCGAGCTCGCCCGGCGCCTCGGCGTCGAGGTGGGGCAGCGGGCGCCCTCGGCCGAGGTGCGCGAGGCCGTGCTGGAGCTGCGCGGCGGCAAGGGCATGCTGCTGGACGGCGTGGGCGGGGCGCCGCTCGGCGACCACGACCGCTGGTCGGCGGGCTCCTTCTTCACCAACCCGGTGCTGCCGGCCGACGCGGCGGACGAGCTGCCCGAGGACGCGCCGCGCTTCGCCGTCCGCTCCGCGACGCCGGAGTCCACCGTGAGCCCGAGCCTCGGCGTCGTCGACCCGACGCTCGTGAAGACGAGCGCCGCCTGGCTCATCGAGCACGCCGGGTTCACCAAGGGCTTCGGGCTCGCGGGCGAGCACAGCCCGGCGCGCCTGTCGACGCGCCACACCCTCGCGCTGACCAACCGCGGAGGTGCGACGGCGGCCGACGTCGTGGCCCTCGCCCGCACCGTGCGCGACGGCGTCCGCGACGCCTTCGGCATCGAGCTCGAGCCCGAGCCGGTCCTGGTCGGCACCGCCCTCTGACGCGTGGTGAGCGGCAGGGCCGAGGTCAGTAGAGGATGACCGGCGTGCCCTTCGGCATGCCCCACGAGTCCCAGAGCCAGTTCATCGCGGCGTTGGACACGCGCACGCAGCCGTGCGACGCGGGGTACGGCGGGATGGACCCCGAGCCGTGCACCGCGTACCCGCCCGAGAAGTACTTCGGCCGGTACATCGACCCCAGCTCGAGCGTGGACTCGTGCATGCCGTTGCGCTCCATGTACACGGCGTAGGAGCCGCGCGGCGTCGTCGCGTGATAGCTGCGCCCCTTGGCCTCGTACGTCTCCCCGTTGCCCGACGACGCGTTGATGATCCGGGTGACCTTCCCGCCCTCGACGGTCATGAGCAGCTGCCGGTCCAGGTCGATCTCGATCGCCTTGCCGGACGACGAGTGGGCCTGCGGCCGCACGCCGTCGTCCAGCGCGGCCTGCGTCTTCGGGCCGACGACCCCGTCGCGGTACTGCCCGGCGGCCTTCTGCAGCGCCCAGACGGCCTGCTGCGTGGCCGGGCCGAAGCTGCCGTCGGCCTCCTGGATGAAGTACCCGAGCTCCTGCAGCCGCTCCTGGAGCGCGACGACCCGCTCACCGGAGTCGCCGTACTCGAGCATCTTGTCCCGCTCCTCGGCGGCCTTCTTCTCCGCCGCCTCCTGCTCCGCCTGCTCCTTCGCGGCGGCCTCCTCGGCGGCCTTCTTCTCGGCCTCCTTCTTCTCCGCGGCCTTCTTCGCCTTCTCCGCGGCGCGCTTCTCGGCGGCCTCCTGGTCGGCCTTCTCCTTCGCGGCGGCCTCCTCCGCGGCCTTCTTCTCGGCGGCCTCCTGATCGGCCTGGTCCTGCGCGTCCTGGTCGGCGCGGCCCTGCGCGTCGGAGGTCGACCCGGCGCCGTCCTCGGACGGGGGAGCGGAGGTCGTGGGGGCCGCGCCCGGCTCGGGCTCGGTCTCGCCGGACAGGGGAGCGCATCCGGCGAGCGCCAGGGTGAGCACCACCGGGACGCCGACGAGCGACGCCGTCAGGCGTCGCCTCAGGCTGGGAACCGTACGCATGGAGCCCCTTCCGCGCCGTCGGCGCACCAGGCGCGCCGCGGGGTACCACCGTGCCCCGCGGGTGCCCCGAACGCGACCGCAGCGCTCCGGTCGTGTCGTGATCGTCACCGTGTCGTGACCTGCCGCCTGCCGTTCACCTGCTCAGACGCACGACGGAGCGACACGGTGGGGGCGTGGACACCGATCGACCGACGCCGGCCAGCACGCGATCTCTCGCGCCGTCGGACCCGACGACGCGAGAG
>NZ_JBHJVM010000037.1:0-22224 GCF_042264825.1 Isoptericola sp. NPDC056134 | reverse complement strand
GGCCCGGTCCTCGCGCCGAGACCGGGCCGAACGCCCGCTCACAGCGTCCGGACGGGGCGCGACGGGCCGTTCGTCCGTCGCGAACCCGTGCCGGACTCTCAGGTGATCCGCCTAGGATGGGGCCGGTGTGACCCAGGCGACGGCGCGGACGTGCGGTCCTGACCGTCCGTCGTCGCCCGTCGTCACGCCGCACGGTCCCGGCCATCCCCGGGGCGCCACCGACCCTGGAGTACTGCGTGCCTGCGATCCTCGAGAAGGTCCTCCGTCTTGGCGAGGGCCGGATTGTCAAGAAGCTCAACAGCCTGGCCCAGCAGGTCAACCGGCTCGAGCCCAGCTTCGAGGAGCTGAGCGACGCCGAGCTGCACGAGGAGACCGACCGCTTCAAGGAGCGCCTCGAGCACGGCACCACGCTCGACGAGCTGCTGCCCGAGGCGTTCGCCGCGGTGCGCGAGGCCGCGCGCCGCACCCTCGGCCAGCGGCACTTCGACGTGCAGCTCATGGGTGGCGCCGCCCTGCACCTCGGCAACATCGCCGAGATGAAGACCGGTGAGGGCAAGACGCTCGTGGCCACGACCGCCGCCTACCTCAACGCCCTCGAGGGCAAGGGCGTGCACGTCGTCACGACCAACGACTTCCTCGCGAAGTACCAGGGCGACCTCATGGGCCGCGTCTACCGCTTCCTCGGGATGACGACGGGCGTCATCGTCTCGGGCCAGACGCCGGACGAGCGCCGCAAGCAGTACGCGGCCGACATCACGTACGGCACGAACAACGAGTTCGGGTTCGACTACCTGCGCGACAACATGGCCTGGTCGCCCGACGACCTGGTGCAGCGCGGCCACCACTTCGCCATCGTGGACGAGGTGGACTCGATCCTCATCGACGAGGCCCGCACCCCGCTCATCATCTCGGGCCCCGCCTCCGGGGACGCGAACCGCTGGTACACGGAGTTCGCCAAGGTGGTGCGTCGCCTCGAGGTCGAGAAGGACTACGAGGTCGACGAGAAGAAGAAGACCGTCGGCGTGCTCGAGCCCGGGATCGAGAAGATCGAGGACTACCTCGGCATCGACAACCTGTACGAGTCGCTGAACACCCCGCTGATCGGCTTCCTCAACAACGCCATCAAGGCGAAGGAGCTGTTCAAGCGCGACAAGGACTACGTGGTGCTCAACGGCGAGGTCATGATCGTCGACGAGCACACCGGCCGCATCCTCGCCGGCCGCCGCTACAACGAGGGCATGCACCAGGCCATCGAGGCCAAGGAGGGCGTGCAGATCAAGGCGGAGAACCAGACGCTCGCCACGATCACGCTGCAGAACTACTTCCGCCTCTACGGCAAGCTGTCCGGCATGACCGGTACGGCCGAGACCGAGGCCGCCGAGTTCCAGGGCACCTACAAGCTGGGCGTGGTGCCGATCCCCACGAACCGGCCCATGATCCGCATGGACCAGGCCGACCTCGTCTACAAGAACGAGGACGGCAAGTTCAACGCCGTCGTCGAGGACATCGTCGAGCGCCACGCCAAGGGTCAGCCGGTGCTGGTCGGCACCACGAGCGTCGAGAAGTCCGAGCTGCTGTCGGGGCTGCTCAAGCGGGCGGGCGTGCCGCACAGCGTCCTGAACGCGAAGGAGCACGAGCGCGAGGCGTCCGTCGTCGCGCAGGCCGGCCGCAAGGGCGCTGTCACCGTCGCCACCAACATGGCCGGCCGCGGCACCGACATCATGCTCGGCGGCAACGCCGAGTTCCTCGCCGTCACCGAGATGGCCCAGCGCGGCCTCGACGCGGGGGAGGACCCGGAGGCCTACGAGGCGGCGTGGCCGGACGTGCTCGAGAAGGCCAAGCAGGCGGTGGCCTCGGAGCACGAGGAGGTCACCGAGCTCGGCGGCCTCTACGTGCTGGGCACGGAGCGGCACGAGTCGCGCCGGATCGACAACCAGCTGCGCGGCCGCTCCGGCCGTCAGGGCGACCCGGGCGAGTCGCGGTTCTACCTGTCCATGCAGGACGACCTCATGCGCCTGTTCAACTCCGGCCTCGCGTCCTCGATGATGGACCGCGCCGGCTTCCCCGACGACATGCCGCTCGAGTCGAAGATGGTGACGCGCGGCATCCAGAGCGCCCAGTCGCAGGTCGAGGCCCGCAACTTCGAGATCCGCAAGAACGTCCTCAAGTACGACGACGTCCTGTCGCGGCAGCGCTCGGTCATCTACGCGGAGCGCAAGCGCGTCCTCGAGGGCGAGGACCTCGAGGACCAGGTGCAGCACTTCCTCACGGACGTCGTCACCGCGTACGTCGACGGCGCGACCGCCGAGGGCAACCCCGAGGCCTGGGACCTGGACGCGCTGTGGACGGCGCTGAAGTCCGTGTACCCGGTGTCGATCACGCCGGAGGACGTGGTCGAGGAGGCGGGCGGCGTCGGTCGGCTGAGCCACGAGATGATCCTCGAGGAGCTGCTCTCGGACGCCCGCGTGGCCTACCAGGCGCGCGAGGAGACCCTGGGCGAGCCCGCGATGCGCCAGCTCGAGCGCCGCGTCGTGCTCTCGGTGCTGGACCGCAAATGGCGCGAGCACCTCTACGAGATGGACTACCTCAAGGAGGGGATCGGCCTGCGCGCGATGGCGCAGCGCGACCCCCTGATCGAGTACCAGCGCGAGGGCTTCCAGCTGTTCCAGGCGATGACCGAGTCCATCAAGGAGGAGTCGGTCGGGTTCCTGTTCAACCTGGACGTGCAGGTGCAGCAGCCCGGCGCCCAGGGCGCCCCCGGTGCCCCGGTGATCTCGGCGGCCAGCGCCGCGGCCGCCGCGCAGTCCGACGCGGGCCAGGTCGTGGCGGGCGGGACGGCGCCGGCCGCCGAGGCCGCGCCGGTCGCCGAGCCCGAGGCCCCGGCCGAGCCCGAGCCGGCCGCGGCGGAGCCCGCCGGGGCGGAGGAGCCGGTGCTCCTGGCCAAGGGGCTCGACGCCCCGGCGCCGCAGCGCCTGTCCTACTCGTCGCCGAGCGAGGACGGTTCCACGACGACGACGGGCGCCCCCACGCGCCGCTCGCGCCGCGAGCTGCACGGCGAGGCCACCGCGGCGACCAGCGACGGCCGGACCTTCCCCGGCACGCCGCGCAACGCCCAGTGCCCCTGCGGCTCCGGCAAGAAGTACAAGGTCTGCCACGGCATCAACGAGGAGTGACCCTCCCGCGAGATAGAGAAGCCCTCCCCACGAGATAGAGAAGCCCTCCTCGCGGGGAGGGCTTCTCTATCTCGCGGGGAGGGCTTCTTTATCTCGCGGGGTCCGGTCAGCCCACCTCGAGGACGGCGACCCGCCAAGTGCCCCGGCGCGCCTCCAGCCGGACGGCAGCGGCGCGCACCCGGCCGTCGTCGTCCAGGACGACGGTCGCCTCGGCCACGTCGTCGCCCAGGCGGACCAGCCGCACGCGCCGCACCTGGACGGGTCGGTGGGCCTCCTCGTCCCGCAGAGGCGCGCGGGCCAGGCCGATCCGGGCACGCTCGGCGAGCTGGTCGCGCACCTGCGGCGTGACCCAGCGGGCGAGCTGCGTCGCCGGCCGCTCCCCGCGCAGGACCTCGACCGCGGCGCGCACGACCGTGCAGCACTGCGCCGTCGGGTCGGGCAGCGGCGCGGGCTCGGCCTCCCGCATCGGCCGCGCCGTGAGGTCCTCGTCGTCGCCCGGGCCGCGACGGACGCCCGGGGCGCCGACCCGCACCCGCCGCGGCCGCGGCGCCGGTCGGGTGCCGGCCTCGGGGTAGCCCGCCGGACCCGAGGGTCGCGGCGGGGTCGACACCCGGAGCGCGCGCGGCGAGGGCGCGCCGTCGTCCTGAGCCGCGGCCGCCGCGGGGCGGCTCGACAGGGTGCCCGGGACGGTGCCGGGCGTCGCCGTCGCGCCGTCCGGTGCGGTCCCGGGGGCGGTGGTGCCCCGCTCGGCGGGTGCCGCCGTCTCCGGCGTGGTCGGCGCGGTCGTCGTCGCGGTCATGTTGCCCTCCGGTGGATGGTGCGGGAGTCGTGGGACGTCGGGGCCGTCAGGCCGGGGCGCGCAGGATCTGGCCGGGCAGGAGGTGGTCGGGGTCGGCGCCGATGACGTGGCGGTTCTCCGTGTGCCAGCGCGTCACCTCGCGGAGGATCTCCGCGTCGGTGGGGGAGCCGCCGAGCGCCTGGGCCGCGATGTCCCACAGCGTGTCGCCGCGGTGCACGACGCGGGTCGGCCCTCCGTCGGCTTCGTCGTCGGCCGCCTCGTCGGCGCGGTCGGTGGCGTCGTCGGCGGCACGGTGTGCGATCGGGGCGGCCACGACCTCCTCGACGAGCGTGTCCTCCTCCGCCGGGCGTTCGACGCCTCCGTCGGCCGGTGCCTCGGGCTCGGTGGCGGTGGGCTGCCAGCCGAGGTCGAGGACGACCGACGCTCCGTGGTCGGCCGGCGGGGTGGGCGGGAGGTCGGCCGCCAGGGCGACGGTCGGGGCGAGCGTGAGGCCGGCACCGACGCCGGCGCCGACGGCGGTCCGGACGAGCCGCCTGACGGTGGCGGGCGCGAGCCGCTCCACGGCGGCCTCACCGGCACGCCACCGGCGGCCGAGCAGCGACGCGGCGACGCAGGTCAGGGCGAGCGCCCCGCTCAGGGCGAGCCATGCCGCGGCGAGGAGCCCGGCGGCGAGCACGGCGAGCTCGACCCACCGGTCGACGGTGAGGCCGGTGGCCGCGGTGGTGGTCCGTGGGGTGACGGCGGCCGCGCGCAGCAGCAGGGCGGCGCCCACGCCCGCGGCGGCGACCGTGAGGACGGCGAGCCGCCCGAGCCCACCCGGCCGTGCGAACCGGTCGCGCTGCGTGCTGCCGGACATCGAGGTCTCCTTCGTCCCTCCGCCGTCATCCCGGATCGTTCACTATGATGCAGGTTGATAGCGGTTGATGTGTTCTGATGGTGCATATTGAAGCGGACTGGTGCCGGATCTGTCCACCCGGGCATCCTGTGGGCACCGACCCCGACGAGAGGAGCCTCATGACATCCGCGGGTCCGGCCAGGTGGGAGCTGCTCTTCGCGGACCTCGAGGCGCGGTTCGACGCCGAGCAGGCGGCCGAACGGGAGGGGGCGGTCGCCGAGCTGACCCGCGCCGAGCAGGCGTCGATCCCGTTGACCGACCGGCTGCGGGCCGCGACGGGCACCGTGCTGCGGCTCGAGCTGCTCGACGGCGAGGGGATCGAGGGCCGGCTCGCCCGCGTGGCGCACGCGTGGGTGCTCCTCGACGGGCGCGGCGCGCGCGGCAGCGTCCAGCACCTCGTCCCGGCGGCCGCGCTCGCCGCCGTCGTCGGTCTCGGCCGGCTCGCGACGCCGTCGCGGGCGCGCACCGACGGTCTCGGGCTGGGCCACGTGCTCCGGGGGCTGCAGCGCGACCGTGCCCGGGTGCTGATCCGTACGGCGGGCGGGTCGGTGACCGGACGGATCGGGCGCGTGGGCGCCGACCATCTCGACGTGGAGGAGGCGGAGCGCGCGCGGCCGGTCGTCCGGACGGTGCCGTTCGCTGCCCTGCTGCGGGTCAGCGAGGCCTGAGTCTGCCGGGGGAGCCCGGCGGAGACGTCAGAGGTCGCCCGACGCGATCCGCTCGCGGGTGCGGGCGTACTGGTGCTCGATGTACTCCTCGAGCTTGCTCGCCTCGACCCGCCACACCTTCTTGGGGCCCACCTGGATGGCGGGCAGCTCGCCCGAGCGCACGAGCGAGTAGGCCTGGGTGCTGGAGATGTTGAGCATCTCCTGCACGTCCGCGAGAGAGAGGAACCGGCTGGCCATACGGGCAATTCTGGCACAGCGGTCATCGACGATGGCGACGGTTGTCCACAGTGGTTGCCGAAAGCACGCGTGGGGTGCCTGATGATAGGTTCCGGCGCGACGCTGCGCCGAGGCCGCGTCCAGACAACCCCGGAGGACGTCCGTGAGCACCGACCCCTTGCCGGCACCCGTGGCTGCGCGCCTGCGCCGCCCCACCTGGCGCGACCCCCGGCTGGTCGTCGGCGTCGTCATCGTCGCCGCGTCCGTGGCCCTCGGCTCGTGGGCGGTCTCGTCCGCGGGGCGCACCGTGCCGGTCTACGCGGCCGACGGGACGCTCACCCCCGGCGAGACCGTGGACGTGGACCGGCTGCGCACGGTCGACGTCAGGATCGACGCGGGCGCGGAGCTGTACCTGCGGGCCGACCAGGAGCTGCCCGACGAGGTCGTCGCGCTGCGGGTGGTCGACGACGGCGAGCTCGTCGCCCGGTCGGCGCTCGGCGACGCGGCGGAGGTCGACGTGCGCTCGGTCTCCGTGCCCGTCGACCAGGCCATGTCGTCCCGCGTGCAGGCCGGGTCCGCCGTCGACCTCTGGTCGACGCCCGAGGCGCCCGCCGGAGCCGACGCGCCGGCCGCGGAGCCGGCGCCGCTCGTCGAGGGCGTCGTCGTCGAGCAGGTCGACGAGGCGGGCACCGGGCTCGTCGTCGCGGACGGCGCCACGCTGCACGTGCTCGTGCCCTCCGAGGACCTGCCCGTCGTCCTCCGGGCGCTGACGGTCCCCGGCAGCGTGACCGTCGTGCCGCAGGCCGGGGCCGGCGTCTGATGGGGAGCGTCACCGTCCTGTGCGCGGTGCGCGGCGCGGCGGAGACCGACGTCGTCCTCGCCCTGGGCGGCCCGGGCTCGGGCGCCACCGTCACGCGTCGCTGCGGCGACGTGGCGGAGCTGCTCGCGGCAGCCGCCGCCGGCGCGGGCGCCGTCGCGCTGGTCTCCGGCGACCTGCCCGGCCTCGACCGGGAGGCCGTCGGCCGGCTGCGCGCCGCGGGCGTCCGCGTGGTCGCGCTCGGTGACGACGTCGCGCCGGCGGCCAGGCTGCACGCGCTGGGCGTCGACGCCGTCGTCGAGCGGTACGACGAGGCCCTCCTGCTCGCCGCGGTCCGCGACGCGGCACCGGGCGCCGCCGCACCCGACCGCCTGGTGCTGGGCCAGGGTGGGCAGGACGTCGACGAGGCGCTCGCCGGCCAGGACGGGATCGGGCTGGAGGACGTCGTCGCGGACGACACGACGCCCCGCCGCGGGCGCGTCGTCGCGGTCTGGGGCCCCGTGGGCGCGCCGGGGCGCACGACGACGGCGCTCGAGCTCGCGGCCGCGCTCGGCGGCCTGTCGCGCGGGCGCCGCCGCCACGGTCGCGCGCGTCGCGAGGCGGCGGCGACGGCTACCGAGCACGCGCTGGTCGTGGACGCCGACACCTACGGCGCGTCGGTGGCGGCCCGCCTGGGCCTGCTCGACGACGCCCCGGGGCTGGCGGCCGCCGCCCGCGCCGCCGCGCACGGGTCGCTCGACCTGCCGACGCTCGCCCGGCACAGCCCGGTCGTCGGCGGCAGGCTCCGGGTGCTGACGGGGATCACGCGCGCCGCCCGGTGGCCCGAGCTGCCGGCCAGCGCCGTCGAGGTGGTCCTCGAGCGGGCGCGCGAGCTCGCCGACTGGACCGTCGTCGACTGCGGCCCGCTCCTGGAGGCGGACGAGCTGCTGATGTACGACACCCACGCGCCGCAGCGCAACGGTGCGACGCTCGCGGCGCTGCAGGCGGCGGACGTCGTCGTGGTGGTCGGTGCGGCGGACCCGGTGGGCATCCAGCGCCTCGTGCGCGGGCTCGAGGACCTGCGCGAGGTGCCGGTGCCCGTCGCGGGCGAGCGGGTCGTCGTCGCGAACCGGGTGCGCGCGTCGGCGGTGGGCTCGCGCCCGGAGGCGGCGGTGCGGGACGCGCTGGCGCGCTACGCCGGGGTCGAGGACGTCCACCTGGTCCCCGACGACGCCGCCGGCCTGGACGCCGCGCTGCTGGCGGGCCGCACGCTCGCGGAGGAGGCTCCCGGGTCGCCGGTGACGGCGGCGTTCGAGGCGCTGGCCGAGCGGGTGCGGGCGACCGTCGCCGCGGCGGTGCCGGCGGAGGCGTGAGCGCGGGGCGGCTGCTCGCGGCAGACTGTGCGCATGCGCATCTACGTTCCCGCCACGCTGGACGAGCTCGAGGGCGCCGTGGTCGCCGCCGCCGGGGCGCGGTGGGACGTCCCCGCCCGCCGCGCGCACGCGGTGACGCCCGCCCTCGCCCGCGAGCTGCCCGACGAGGACGACGAGAGCCGGGAGTACGAGGCCTTCCTCGCCGCCGCGGACGACTCGCTGGCCCTCGTGGCCTCGCGTCGCGCCGTCGTGCCGCTCCGCGTCGTCGTCTCGCTCGACGTGCCGGACGCCGAGGTCACCGGGGCTGACGGCGCCGACGAGCCCAGCGCGGTCGACGTCGCCGCCCTGACCGGCGTGGCCGTCGTCGCCGTCCACGTCGACGAGCCGGAGGCGGCGGACGACGTGCGCGCGGTGCTCGCCGCCGCCGACGAGGAGAACGACGCCGAGCGCACCGGCGACGTCGGCGCGACGTCCGAGGCGGCGCTGGACGCGGCGCTGCAGCGCGTCACCGACCGCGACCTGCTCTGGTACGACCCGACCGAGATCTCCCAGATCCCGCGCCCCTGATCGTCGTGAGCGGGTTCAGCCCAGGTAGACGAGGGTCTCGTCGTGGAGCCTGCCGTTGGTGGCCAGGGCGTTCCCGTGCCACGGTCCGGGGGCGCCGTCGAGCGCGGTGAAGCGGCCGCCGGCCTCGGTGACGATGGGCACGAGGGCGGCCATGTCGTAGACCTCGAGCTCGGGCTCGGCGGCGATGTCGGCGGCGCCCTCGGCGACGAGCATGTACGACCAGAAGTCGCCGTAGCCGCGGGTGCGCCACACCTGGCGGGTGAGGTCGAGGAAGCCGTTGAGCTTCCCGTGCTCCTCCCACCCGGACAGGGACGAGTACGAGAACGAGGCGTCGGCGAGCGTGCTCACGCCGGAGACGGACATCCGCGACGCGGACGCGAGGGACTTGCCGGTCCAGGCGCCCGAGCCCTTCGCCGCCCACCAGCGGCGGCCGATCGCCGGCGCCGAGACGAGGCCCATGACGACCTCCTCGCCGTCGGCCAGCGCGATGAGCGTGGCCCACACGGGGACGCCGCGCACGAAGTTCTTCGTGCCGTCGATCGGGTCGATGATCCAGCGCCGCGCGCCGCTGCCCGCCGAGCCGTACTCCTCGCCGACGATCGCGTCGCGGGTGCGCGCGCGGTGCAGCTGGGCGCGGATGAACTCCTCGGCGGAACGGTCGGCGTCCGAGACGGGCGTGTCGTCGGGCTTCTGCTCGACGTGCAGGTCCACGGCCTTGAAGCGGGACATCGTGATCGCGTCCACCTGGTCGGCGATCACGTGGGCCAGGCGCAGGTCGTCCTCGTACGTGCGCGCGGGCCCGCTGGTCGGGCTGGGAGACGGCTGGGTGTACGACACGCCTCACACCGTAGCGGTCCGCCGCTCCGGCCAGGGCCCCGGCGCGCGGGGGTGGGACAGAGAGGTCAGGCGCCCAGCAGGGCGACCAGCTCGGCGGTCGTGCCGCACTCGCCCAGCCGGGGGAAGAGCCGCCCGACGCTGTGCTCGTGGGCCTCGGCGGAGCGGTCGGCCATCGCGTCGGTGACGAGGGAGACGTGGTAGCCGTGCTCGTGGGCGGCGCGGGCCGTGGACTCGACGCCGATGCTGGTGGCGATGCCGGCCAGGACGACCTGCGTCACGCCGCGGCGGCGCAGCTGGAGGTCGAGGTCGGTGCCGTAGAAGGCGCCCCAGTTCCGCTTGGTCACGACGACGTCCGACGCCGCGGTGTGCAGCTCCGGCGCGAGGACGTCCCAGCCGTCGGGCCGGGCTGCACCGCGCGGTGCGTCGGTGCGACCTGACACGGCGTCGGCGCCGTCGGGCGCCGCGGTGACGCGCACGAGGACGACGGGCAGGTCGCGGGCGCGGAAGGCCTCGGCGAGCTCGACGCTGCGGGCGAGGACGGCGTCCGCGGCGTGCGGCGCGGTCGGCATGGCGAGGATGCCCGCCTGCAGGTCGACGACGACGAGGGCGGTGCGGGGGTCGAGGGTGGTGAGGGTCATCAGTGGTGCTCTCCGGGTGCTCGGTCGGGTGCGGGGACAGGGGCGGGAACGGGGTGGACGCTCGTGGGACGGCGCCGCAGGGAGCGGTCGACGAGCGTGAGGACGCCGACGACGACGGCGCAGGCCGCCATCGCGAGGGCGAGGTCGTGCAGGCCCGCCGTCGTGGGGCCGTCGGCGTAGAGGGCCGCGATGGCCGCGGTGGACACCAGCGCGCCGAGGTACATGAACGTGCGCAGCAGCCCGGACGCGGCGCCGACGGTCGCGGCGTCGGCCTGGCGGGCGAGCGCCTTCTGGTGCGCGAGCCCGGCCAGCCCCTGCATGCCCCCGATGCCCACGCCGGCGAGGACGAGCAGCCACGTCGGGCTGGCGGGCTGCACGACGGCGAGGATCGCGCCGCCGACCAGCAACGAGCCCGACCCGACGAGCAGGGCCGTCCGCACGGGGGCGCGCCGCCCGGTCGCCGAGGCGACCGCGACCGCGACGACCGACGTCGGCAGCATCAGCAGCCCCGCGGTGGCCTCGCTCAGGCCACGGCCCTGCTCGAGCCACTGCACGTAGCCGAACATGAACGCGTACGTGGCGGTGGCGGTGAGCAGGGCGCGCGCGTACGTGAGCAGCAGCGGGCGGTTCCCGGCGAGCAGCCGCAGGTCGATGAACGGGCGGCGGGCGCTCAGCTCGTGCCGCGCGAACCAGGCGCCGGTCACGGCGGTCGCGGCGAGCACCCACCAGGGCGCGGCGCCGACGAGGACGAGCATCAGGCTGGTGAGCGCGGCCGCGAAGAGCAGCACGCCGAGCAGGTCCAGGCGCGTCGCGAGGCTCGTGCCGTCTTCCCGGGCGTCGTCCACGGCGTCCTGCACGACGAGGTCGGCGGCGGTCGTGCGCGGCAGCCGAAGGCCGCCCAGCACGAGGCACGCCGCCGCGAGCGGCACGTTGACCAGGAAGATCGCCCGCCAGCCGCCGGCGCCGACGAGCAGCCCGCCGAGCGTCGGGCCGACGATCATCGTCACCTGGTTCGTGACGGCGAGGATCGTGAGCACCGTCGCGATCCCGCGGTCCTCGCCGGAGCGGTCGGTCGCGCGCCGCACGAGCCACATCGCCGCCGGGTAGGCGGCGCAGGTGCCGATGCCGAGCAGCGCGCGGGCCAGCACGAGCACCCCGAGCGACGGGGCCAGCGCTCCGAGCATGCCGGCGATGCCGACGAGCGCGGCCCCGACCAGGTAAGGGCGCCGCGGCCCGACGAGGTCGACCACGCGACCGACCACCGGCTGGCCCACCGCCGTCACGAGGTAGAGCGCGGTGACGAGCCAGACCGTCCGCGCGGCCGGGGCGCCGAACGCGATCCCGATGGGCACGAGGGCCACCGCGATCATCGACGAGTTGATCGGGTTGAGCAGCGACCCCAGCGCGAGCGGCAGCGTGAGGCGGGTGTCGTAGCCGTCCGGCCCGCGGGGTGCGGCCGCCGGGCGGGGGGCGGGGTGGCGGTGGAGCAGGGTCACGGGCGGTCGGCCTCGCGGGCGGGTGCCGGGGCGGTGGGCGCGGCGTCGAGGAGCGTCCGGTCCAGGATCGCGAGGGCCGCCGTCACGGTGGCCAGCTCCTCGGCGGTGAGGCGGTCGCGCAGCGCGTGCGTCAGCCACTCCTGCCCGGCCTCGCGCCGGCCCTCGACGAACGCCCGCCCGTCGTCGCTGAGGGAGATCACCTGGCGGCGGCCGTCGTCGGGGTCGGGGTCCCGGCGCACGAGGCCCCGGTCGGCGACGACGCCGAGGGTCGCCCCGAGCGACTGCGGCCGGACCCGCTCGGCCGCGGCGAGGGCGCCGGGCGACGCGGGGCCGTGCTTGGCGAGCCGGGAGAGCAGCGACGTCTGTGACGGCGTGAGCTCCTGGTTGTCGCTCAGCTCGAGGAAGCGGCGGCGGAGCCGCCCGACCAGCGAGCGCAGCTCGCGCGCCGCGGCGGCGGCCGTGTCGACGGGCATGTCGGCGGGCGCGGCGGGATCGGGCGCGGTGGACATCTCTTCACCGTAGAACTCGTCAGCCCAGACTGACAAGTTGTACCTGACGAACAGCGTCCTGACGCTGTGAGCGCGACTTCCGGGGGAACGGGGACGTGGATGGTCCCCGAAATCGCACCCGCACCATCCGGCGCGAGGTCAGTCGGCGGCGTGGCGCGCGGTCAGCAGGCGCCGGAACGACGCGACGCGGGCCTCGCGCGCCGGGCGCTCGTCGTCGGACGACGCGGCGAGCCAGTCGTCGAGCGCGCAGTCGGGGGCGTCCGCGAGGTGGGTGCAGCCGCGCGGGCAGTCCTCGGCGACCTCGGCGAGGTCCTCGAACGCCTGCAGCAGGTGGTCCGTCTCGACGTGCGCCAGCCCGAACGACCGGACGCCCGGGGTGTCGACCACCCAGCCGTCGTGGTCGTCGTGCCCGACCGGCAGCCGCAGCGCGACGGCCGACGTGGACGTGTGACGGCCACGGCCGGTGACGTCGTTGACGACGCCGGTGGCGCGGTCGGCGTCGGGCACCAGGGCGTTGATGAGCGTCGACTTGCCGACGCCCGAGTGCCCCACCAGCACGGACGTCCGCCCGGCCAGCCGGGAGCGGACGTCCTCGACGCTCGCGGCGTCGTCCTGCCGCGTGACGACGACCTCGACGCCGATGGGGGTGTAGAGGTCGCGCAGGGGAGCGGGGTCCGCGAGGTCGGCCTTGGTGAGGCACAGCAGCACGTCCATGCCGGCGTCGTAGGCGGCGACGACGCAGCGGTCGATCATGCCGGTGCGCGGCTCGGGCTGGGCGAGCGCGGTGACCACGACGAGCTGGTCGGCGTTCGCCACCACGATGCGCTCGTAGGGGTCGGTGTCGTCCGCGGTGCGGCGCAGCACGGACGACCGGTCCTGGATCCGCACGATGCGGGCGAGCGTGCCCTCGTCGCCCGACGTGTCGCCGACGACGTCGACGCGGTCGCCCACGACGACGCGGGTGCGCGTGAGCTCGCGCGCCTTCATCGCGAGGACGGTGCGCTCGCGGTCGGTGCCGTCGTCGACCACGAGGGTGTACCGGCCGCGGTCGACGCCGGTCACCATGCCGACCTCGGCGTCCGCGTGCTCGGGGCGCTGCTTGGTGCGGGGCCGTGAGCCGCGCTTCGAGGGCCGCGCGTACTGCGCGTGCTCGTCGACGGCGCGGCGGGCCATCAGGCCTCGCCCTCGGTGACGGGGCCGGCGTCGACCCCCAGCATCCGCTCCCACATCACGTCGAAGCCGGGCAGGGTCTTGGCCGTGGTGCCGACGTTCTCCACCCGCACCCCCGGCACCCGCAGGCCGAGCACGGCGGCCGAGGTCGCCATGCGGTGGTCGGCGTAGGTGCGGAACAGGCCGCCGTGCAGCGGCCGCGGCGTGATGACGAGCCCGTCGCGCGTCTCCTCGGCCTGCCCGCCGAGCCGCGTGATCTCGGTGGCCAGCGCGGCCAGCCGGTCGGTCTCGTGGCCCCGCAGGTGCGCGATGCCGCGCAGGCGGCTGGGGGAGTCGGCGAGCGCGGCGAGGACGGCGAAGGTGGGGGCGAGCTCGCCCGCGGCGTGCAGGTCCAGGTCCGCCCCGCGGACCTCGCCCGTGCCGGTGACGGTGAGGACGCCGCCGTCCAGGCGGGCCTGCGCCCCGAGGGCCGCGAACAGGTCCGGGAGCAGCGCGCCCGGCTGGGTGGTCTCCGCCGGCCAGCCCGGCACGCGCACGGTGCCGCCGCCCACCAGCGCCGCGGCCAGGAACGGCGCCGCGTTGGACAGGTCCGGCTCGACCCGCACGTCGCGCGCGGTGACCGGGCCGGGGGCGACCTGCCAGATGCCGTCGCGCGAGTCGTCCACCTCGACGCCGACGTCGCGCAGGGTGGCCACGGTCATGGCGATGTGGGGGACGCTCGGCAGCGTGGTGCCGATGTGCCGCAGCGTGAGGCCGCGCTCGAAGCGGGCGCCCGCGAGCAGCAGGGCCGAGACGAACTGCGACGATGCCGACGCGTCGACGTCCACCGCGCCGCCCGCCACCCGGCCCGTGCCGTGCACGGTGAAGGGCAGGTGCGTCGGGGTGCCGCCGTCGGGGGACGTGACGCGCACGCCCAGGCTGCCCAGGGCCGCGAGCACCGGCAGCATCGGCCGGACCCGCGCCTCGGGGTCGCCGTCGAAGCGGACCGGGCCGTCGGCCAGGGCCGCGACCGGCGGGAGGAACCGCATCACCGTGCCCGCCAGCCCGGTGTCGACGTCCACGTCGCCGCGCAGCGGCCCGGGGGTCACGTGCAGGGTGCTCGGGTCGTCGCCCTCGTCGATGCCGGCGCCCAGGGCCCGCAGCGCGCCGATCATGAGGTCGGCGTCGCGCGAGCGCAGCGCCCCGCGCAGGGTGCCGGGGTCGTCGGCGAGCGCGGCCAGCACCAGCAGGCGGTTCGTCAGCGACTTGCTGCCCGGCACCTCGACCGTCGCGTCCAGCGGAGCCGTCGCGACCGGTGCCGCCCACTCGTCGACGACGTCGGGGGCGGGCGGGGCGGCGTGCGGCGGGACGGCTGAGGTCATGGCTCCGAGGCTAGTTCACGGACCGCACGCACCGCGGGCCGTCTCGCCGGTGCCGACCAGGTCCGGGACCGTCAGACGGCCTCGGCGACCTTCGCCCGCAGCCTCGCGGCCTCGGCCTTGGTGGCCGCCTTCGCCTTGTCGGCCTTGGCCGCGACCTTGGCCGCCTCGCCCTTCGTCGCGGCCTTGACCGTCTCGGCCTTCGCCTCCGCGAGGCGGGCGGCGTGCGTGCGCGCCTGCTGCACGCGGTAGGTGACGCCGGGCCGGCCCTCGAGGTCGACGCCCGCGATGACGGCGGCGCCGACCTTGCCGAGGTCCTTGACGAAGGCCGCGGTGCGCAGGCTGCGCTCGGCCCCCCTGCTGGTGAACGGCTGGTGGGCGACGGCGAGCGGCGCGGTGAGCGCGGCCAGCGCGAGCGCGGCGGTGCGGGGCGTGCGGCCGACGGCGAGCAGGACGCCGGCCACGGCGGTCACCGCGCCGTGCGCGCGCACCAGGAGGCCGAGCTGGCGGTCGCTGAGCGGCTCGGCGCCGACCGCGTCAGTGACGATCGTGGAGCCCTCGCGGGCGGCGTCCACGTGCTCGGCCGGGTGCAGCACGGCCTGGATCCCGTCGTAGACGAACGGGGCGGCCAGGAGGGGTCGGGCGATACGGCGCAGCAGCATGGGCCCACTGTGGCAGAGCCGACCCGCGCTTGCGCGGCGACCGGCGGGCGCGGCGCCGGCGGGCGTCAGGCGGGCGCGCCGTCCCACCAGTCGGGGTGGGAGCGCGGCGGCCGGCGGGTGCCGAGGCCGTCGCGGCGGACCGTCCGCACGAGGCGGGCGGCGTAGGCGGTGAGGAGCAGGGCGGCGAGGACGAGGATCAGTGCGGTCATGGCAGTAATCCTTCGCGCATCGCACTTCTGCCACGAGTGGCAGAAGTGCCAGTATGCATCGACATTCCGCCATCGCCGTGGCAGCATGGTCGGCATGATCCACAAGGTCGCCGCCGTCGTCGTCCCGGGCGTCGCCCCGTTCGAGCTCGGCGTCGCGTACGAGGTGTTCGGGATCGACCGGCGCGACACGGGCGGCCCGTCGTTCGACTTCACCCTCTGCGCCCCCGAGCCCGGCCCCGTGATGACCAAGGGCGGCTTCCCCGTCGTCGTCGAGCACGGCCTCGAGGCGCTCGACGACGCCGACCTCGTCGTCGCCGTCGCGTACGGCATCGACGACGACGGCGCGGAGACGCTGCCGCAGGCCTACGTCGACGCGCTCCGGGCGGCCCACGACCGCGGCGCCTGGCTGTTCGCCATCTGCTCGGGCGCGTTCACGCTCGCGCGGGCAGGCCTGCTCGACGGCCGGCGGTGCACCACGCACTGGATGTACACGGAGCGGCTCGCGGCCGAGGTCCCCACCGCCGACGTCGACCCCGACGCGCTCTTCGTCGAGGACGGGCACGTGCTCACCAGCGCCGGGACCGCGGCGGGCATCGACGCCGCGCTGCACCTCGTGCGGACGCAGGTCGGCGCCGACGCCGCGCGCGCCGTCGCGCGGCGCATGGTGGTGCCGCCGCAGCGCGAGGGGGGTCAGGCCCAGTTCGTCGTCGACCCGCTGCCGCGCGAGGGCGTGTCGCTCGCCGGCCTGCTCGCCTGGATGCGGGAGCACCTGGCCGAGGAGCACACCGTGTCCAGGCTGGCGCGCCGGGCCGCGCTGTCCGAGCGCACCTTCGCGCGCCGCTTCCGTCAGGAGACCGGAACGACGCCGGCCGCCTGGCTCGCGCGCCAGCGGGTCGCACGGGCGCAGGAGCTGCTCGAGTCGACCGAGGCGCCCGTGGACGAGATCGCGCGCGTGGTCGGCTTCGGCAGCGCGCCCGTGCTGCGGCACCACTTCGCCCGCCAGCTCGGCACCAGCCCGGTCTCCTACCGCCGACGGTTCGCCGCGCCGGTGGCCTCCTGAGGCCGGCGGCCGGAGCCGCTCCCACGGGAATGTCGAGGCCCCTTCAGCGGTTGCACACCGCGTGAGCACCCGCACCCCGACGACGGCGACCGCCGTCCCCGCACCCGGACGCGAGTCCGTGCGGCTGTTCGCCGTCCCGGCAGACGCCCTGACGGCGGGCGCGGACGACGCGGTGGTCGGCCGCACGACAGACCTGCACACCCCGTGGATCGGAGGACCCCGCCCAGTGGCTGGACTAGGCTCGACGGTGATGACCCAGGACCTTGGCCCGGCGAGCGGCGACGCGCCGCGCGGGAGCACCCCGGACGGCGAGGAGATCCCCGAGGACACGGAGCGTGCCCCCGAGGGAGAGACCACCGCGGCCCGGGCCGAGCGCTTCGAGCGTGACGCCCTGCAGTACCTGGACCAGCTCTACTCCGCCGCGCTGCGCATGACGCGCAACCCCGCGGACGCCGAGGACCTGGTGCAGGAGACGTTCGCGAAGGCGTTCGCCGCCTTCCACCAGTACAAGCCGGGCACCAACCTCAAGGCCTGGCTGTACCGCATCCTCACGAACACGTTCATCAACAGCTACCGCAAGAAGCAGCGCGAGCCGCAGCAGTCCCAGGCGGAGGACGTCGAGGACTGGCAGATCGCCCGCGCCGCGTCGCACACGTCGCAGGGGCTGCGGTCGGCCGAGGCCGAGGCGCTCGACCGGCTCCCCGACTCCGACGTCAAGCGCGCGCTGCAGGAGCTGCCCGAGGACCGGCGCATGGTCGTCTACTACGCCGACGTCGAGGGCTTCCCCTACAAGGAGATCGCCGAGATCATGGGTACGCCGATCGGGACGGTGATGTCCCGGCTGCACCGCGGACGCCGGCAGCTGCGCGAGCTGCTCGCCGACTACGCCGCTCAGCGTGGCCTGGTCCCGGCTCGTGGAGGAGCGTCATGACCGACCCCGTCACCCCCATCCCGCACGACCGGGCCGAGGGGGAGAACGAGTGCGAGCACGCCCTCGTGCACCTGAACGAGTTCCTCGACTCGGAGATGACGCCCGAGGACGAGCAGCGGATGCGCGCGCACGTCGCGCACTGCTCGCCGTGCCTCGCCGAGCTGAGCGTCGAGGAGCTCGTCAAGCAGCTGGTCCGCCGCTCCTGCTCGGAGCGCGCGCCGGAGACCCTCCGGGTGCGCATCCACGCGCAGCTGACCGTGATGTCCACGGCCGAGTAGCTTTCACGCCGAGGTAGTACGAAATTCGCCGAGGTAGTTCCGGTAGGAGTCGTGGCCACAGGCCACGCGCCCACCGGAACTACCTCGGCGAATTTCGTACTACCTCGGCGCGTCAGGCGTTGGGACGCTTGCCGTGGTTGGCGGCGTTGCCCTTGCGGCTACGGCGCTTGCGACCGCGCTTGCTCATGGTGGTCTCCTCACGAAGGATGGACGAGGGGTCGGTTCCCATGGTCCCACACCGGAGGCCCCGGGTCGGAATCCGGGGCATCCCCGATCCGGACGTCCCCGGGCTCTGCCAGGGTGGTACCCGTCCTCAGCACAGCCCGAGCAGCACAGGGAGCCTCATGAGCACGGAGTCGTGGGCGGTCGCCGCCCCGCAGACCATCGACGTCGAGCAGGCCACGGGGGTGACGCTCCGCCTGCAGGACGGGCGCGCCGACGTCGTCGCCGACCCGGCCGCGACGGGCGTGCGGATCGAGCTGCTCGAGGTGAGCGCCAAGCCGCTCCAGGTCGTGCGCGACGGGGACCGGCTGCGCGTGGGCTACGAGAGCTCCGTGCTCGACTCCGTCATGGCGAAGCTGCGCAACCCGCGCCAGAGCGAGCGTGCCGTGGTGCGCGTCGTCGTCCCGGCCGACGGGGCGGTCGACGTCGGCACCCTCGGCGCGGACGTCGAGGTCGCCGGAGGCCGCAAGGTCGCGGTGAAGACCGTGACCGGCGCCGTGCGCGCGACCGGCACGACCGGGCCGATGTCGCTCAAGACCGTCTCGGGCGCGCTGTCGGCCGAGGGGCACACCGGCGACGTGACGGCGAACAGCGCGGCCGGGTCGATCGCCCTGACCGGCGCGCTCGCGCGGGTCTCCCTGACCACCGTGTCGGGGGCCGCGACGGTCACCGCCACCCAGGCGAGCCCGCTGATCACGGCCAAGACGGTCTCGGGCGCGATCGACCTGCGCCTCCCGGCGGGCAGCCCGGTGAACCTCAAGGTGCGCGGCGCGTCCGGCCAGGTCGTCCTCGACGGCTCGGTGCTGCCGAGCGCCGGCGCGACGCTCGTCGTCGACCACGGCGAGCAGCCCGCCGGCGGCCGCAGCGCCGCGTACCTGTCCGCGACGGTGACGTCCGCGCACGTCACCGTCGACCGTCGCTGACCGGCGCCCGCCCGGGGCGCCGGGGAGGAGGAGCACCATGACGGACGCGTCCGTACCCCACGTCGCCCTGCTGACCGACGCCTTCGGGCGGATCGCCGAGACCGCGCACCGCGTGCTGCGCGGCGCCACGGCCGACCGCCTGACGTACCGCCCCGACGCGGAGGCGAACACCGTCGCGTGGCTCGTGTGGCACCTGGCGCGGGTGCAGGACGACCACGTCGCGGACGTCGCCGGCACCGAGCAGCGGTGGGCGGCGGGCGGCTGGGCCGAGAGGTTCGGGCTGCCGTTCGACGTCGCGGACACCGGCTACGGCCACACGCCGGAGCAGGTCGCGACCGTCCGGGCCGACGCGGCCCTGCTGCGGGGCTACCTCGACGACGTGCACGCCGCGACGACCGCCTACCTGGCGACGGTGACCGCCTCGGACCTGGACCGCGTGGTGGACACGAGGTGGGACCCGCCCGTCACGCTCGGGGTGCGGCTCGTGAGCGTCGTCGGCGACGACCTGCAGCACGTCGGCCAGGCCGCGTACGTGCGCGGCCTGGCCGAACGGGCGGGCGTCTGAGCGGTCGTCACTCGTCGGCGGGCAGCCCCAGCCACGCGTGCCAGCCGGTGTGCAGCACGAGCCACGCCATGAGGCCGTAGCCCGCCTGCCCGGGGTAGGTGGAGCCGTTCGTCGCGAGGTCGGCCAGCCACTGCTCGTGCTGCGCCAGCGGCGTGTACGTGTCGACGTACGGCACGCGGCGCCGGTTGGCGACGTCCGAGAACGCGGCCGAGAGGTCCGCGATGCGGCCGCCGTCCTCCGGCCGCCCCGGCGGGGGCCCGACGACGAACGCCGGGATCCGGCTCGTCTCCGCCACGTCGAGGATGTTCGCCAGGTTGAGCCGTGACCGCGCCACCGAGAGCGACGAGTCGACGTCGTGCCGGCCGAGGGCGACGACGAGGCGGTTCTCGCACGTGTCCTCCGGGCCGAAGCGCGACTCCGTCTCCGCCTGCCAGCGGGCGCCGAGCGCCGAGCTGGTCTCCCCGGGCACGGCGAGCGTGAACGCCATCGCCGGCCGCCCGAACCTGGTCCGGGCCATGACGCGCCCCGTCCACCCCAGGGCGCGGGCGTCCCCGACGCCCACGCTGAGCTCGTCGCCCACGACGCAGATGCGCACCTCGGTCTGGGTCACTGAGCCTTCACCGTCCAAGTCCTGTCTCGCAGTTGCGCGGCCATTGTCGCCGCACGCCCGTCCGCGACGCAGGATCCCACGCCGCACGGCTCCCCGAGTTGTCAGGGCCACAGCGGGGTAGGCGGCGCGCCGGGTCTGACAGGTCAGAGCAGGGTGGCGCCCCAGCGCACGACGTGCTCGTCGCCAGGGGCGAGGCGGACCAGGCGCTCGCCGGTGTTGAACGCGTCGGCCACGCAGCTCATCGGCTCGGCGGCCAGGCCGAACCGCTCGTAGCCGTCGATGTGGTCGGCCGAGCAGACCTGCCAGCAGTCCATGGAGCCGTCCATCCAGATCGCGGCGGTGCTGCCGTCGGGGCGGCCGAGCCGGGCCCAGGACAGCCCGGCGTCGTCGCGGGTGGCGCCCGTCCACGCGTCGTCGAGGTCCAGGCCGGCGAGCGACCGCGTGGTGCGCAGGTCGTACGGGCCGGCGACGGGCTCGACGCCGGTCGGCAGCAGGCGGTCGTCGACGGTGACGTGCGTCGTCGCGTCCAGGCTGACGGTGCACTCGTCGAGCGCGACCCCGCCGGTGGACAGCCACGGGTGGAAGCCGACGCCGTACGGCGCGGTCCCGGTGCCGACGTTGCGCGCGCCGACCACGACCTCCAGGCCGGCGTCGGACACCGTGTACCGGGTGCGGAGCACGAGCTGGAACGGCCAGCCCTTCTGCGCGGGGAGGGCGAGCTCGAGCGTCACCGCGTCGTCCGCCACCTCGACGGGCGTCCAGCGGTACCAGCACACGAGGCCGTGCAGCGCCGTCCCGCGGTCGGGCTCGCTCACGGCCACCTGGTGCCGGACGCCGTCGGTCGTGTAGGCGCCGTCGCGCAGCCGGTTCGGCCACGGGGCGAGGACGGCGGCGTTGAAGACGGGGGCCGCCTCGTCCTCGGCGAACGGCACGAACACGTCGCGGCCGGCGACGGTGTACTCGCGCACCATCGCGCCGACCTCGGTGACGGTGGCCCGGTGCTCGCCGGAGGAGATGCGGAACTGCCGGCCCGACGGGGCGGGGACGGCGGGGGAGTCAGCGGTGTTCACGCTCACACCGTAGTCGGCACGCCGGATCGGTGCGGGCGACGTAGCGTAGGAGAGCCAGATATCTGACGAGACGTCCCCTCGCGCGCGAGGGGTCCGCGCCACGGGTCCGGGGTGCCCGGGGTGCCACCGAACGGGGGAACGATGGAGAAGCAGGTGCTCGGCCGCACCGGTCGGCTGGTGTCGGTCGTCGGCCTGGGAACCTGGCAGCTGGGTGCGGACTGGGGGACTGTCGACGACGACCAGGCCCGGTCCGTGCTGGATGCCGCGTTCGAGTCCGGCGTGACGTTCTTCGACACCGCGGACGTCTACGGGGACGGCCGCAGCGAGCAGGCCCTGGGCGCGTTCCTCGCCGACCACCGTGACGACGCCATCACCGTGGCCACCAAGATGGGCCGGCGGATGGACCAGGTGCCGGAGAACTACGTCCTGTCGAACTTCCGCGAGTGGACCGACCGGTCGCGCCGGAACCTCGGCGTCGAGACCCTCGACCTCGTGCAGCTGCACTGCCCGCCGACCTCCGTCTACTCCGACGACGAGGTGTACGACGCGCTGGACACGCTCGTGGCCGACGGCGTCACCGCCGCCTACGGCGTCTCCGTGGAGACCGTCGAGGAGGCCCTCACCGCCATCGCGCGCCCCGGTGTCGCCACCGTGCAGATCATCCTCAACGCGTTCCGGCTCAAGCCCCTGGAGCGGGTGCTGCCCGCGGCCTCCGCGGCCGGCGTCGGCATCATCGCGCGCGTGCCGCTGGCGTCGGGGCTCCTGTCGGGCCGGTACACCCACGAGACCACGTTCTCGGAGGACGACCACCGCACGTTCAACCGCGAGGGCAAGGCCTTCGACGTCGGCGAGACCTTCTCCGGCGTGCCGTTCGACGTCGGCGTCGACGCGGCCGCCCGCTTCACGGAGCTCGCCGGCTCGGCCCTGAACCAGGACCTCACGCCCGCGCAGGCGGCCATCGCCTGGGTCTGGCAGCAGCCCGGGGTCTCCACGGTCATCCCGGGGGCACGCAGCCCCGAGCAGGCGCGGCTCAACGCCGCCGCCGGCGACACGGGCGTCCTCGGGCCGCTCTTCACGTCCGGCGTGCGGGAGATCTACGACGAGGCGATCAAGGAGCACGTGCACGACCGCTGGTGACCGCGAGATAGAGAGGCTCCTCGCCGAGATAGAGAGGGGGCGGACCGCACGTGGTGCGGTCC
>NZ_JBHJVM010000036.1:0-22619 GCF_042264825.1 Isoptericola sp. NPDC056134 | reverse complement strand
GCCGCAGCTCTTGCGGCCTCGTCCGAGCCTCTCTATCTCGGCGAAAGGGGTTCTCTATCTCGCGGTCAGCCCTCCCAGACCTGCTCGCGGAAGCCGGACCAGACCTGCTTGTCCGAGGTGGCCCCCATGAGGCCGATCCGCGCGTCCGTCAGACCGAGCAGCATCTCGACCGGCGACGCTCCCGCCGCGATCTTCTCCCCCAGCTCGGCCCAGTCGTCGCCGTCGGGCAGGTCCGCGTGGATGGACGAGATGTACATCTGCGCGTCGCCCTCCATCGACACGTAGTCCGCGTCGGTGACGGTGCCGCCGACCTTGCCGTCGTTGTCGGCGTAGGTCTTGAGCCAGAACCCGGGCACCTTGACGTAGTCCACGTCGATCCGCAGCGCGTCACGGCGGGGACCGCCGTTCGTCACCGGCACGTTGACCACGTCGATGCCGTTGATGCCGGTGAGCGGGAGCTGCAGGTCCCGCGTCTCCAGCTCGCCGTCGACGGAGAACACGTTGGCGTCCTCGCGCGTGCCGCAGTCCCCCGGCAGCGAGACGTTGATGTCGTAGTCGCCGCCGAACGTGATCCGCGCGCAGGGGCCGAGCTCGAGCTTGAACTCCTTCTCGACGTCGTCCTGCGCCTGCTCCTCGGCCGGGGTGTCCTCGTCGGCCTTGCCGCCCTTGTCGGCGTCCTTGCCGTCGGCGTCCTTCGCATCGGCGTCCTTCGGGGCGCCTCCCTCTGCGTCGGTCGGGTCGGCGGCCTCGCCGCCGGCCGTCCCGTCGCCGGCGGACGCGCCGTCGTCCGTCGCCGCGGTGCCGCCGTCGTCGGTCGCCTCGCCGGAGCCTCCGGCGTCCTCCGACACGGACGGCGAGGGGCTGGGCGTCGGCTCGGCCTCGTCGTCGCTGCCGCAGGCCCACTCGAGCCAGCCCAGCGGGTCCCAGCAGTCCGACGCCGAGCGCACCTGCGACGCGGGCGCGGAGGCCGCCTCGACCGTCGTCGCCCCCGTGCTCCCCAGCGCGAGCACGACGACCGCGGCGGCGACGGCCACGTGCCGCCCGCCGCGGGCGGGCTCCTCGTCGAACGGCAGGATCTCGGCGAGGCCGACCTCCTGCACCTCGCGCGGGTCCGCGGGCACCGCCGTCGCGGCAGGGTCGGACGACGCCGCGGGCGCCTCGTCCGTCCCGCCGTCCGTTGCGCCGTCCGTCGCCGTCCCCGCCTCGGCGTCCTCGGCGGCGGGTCGCGGCATCCACGACACCGCGAGGATGCCGCCCACGACGCCGAGGACCATGCCGATTCCGAAGCCGCCCAGGTTCACGCCCAGCAGGGAGTAGACCGAGATCGCCAGGGTGATGACCCCGTAGAACACCCGGAACTGCGGCTGGGTCGTCACCAGGACGCCGAGGAGCACCAGCGCCACGGGCAGCAGCGTGGACTGCATGCCCTCGATGCCGAGCTGGATCTCGAAGTTGTCGATCTGCAGCCGGCCGGAGAACCACAGCACCACACCCGACAGGGCCGCCAGCGTGCCGCCCCAGAAGGGCCGGCCCCGCCGCCAGGCGGCGAACCGCTGGCGGCGGGTGGCCGGCACCTCCGGGGTCGACGCCACGGACGGCTCAGCGGTCGACCCCGTGGACGCCTCGGGGATCGAGGTGTTCTCGTCGTCGCTCACGCGTGATCTCCCTGGTCGCCGGGGCCGCTCAGAAGCACTCGGTGCCGTCGGAGATCTTGAGGTGCAGGTCGGTGAGCGTGAAGACCGCGGCCGACGTGCTCGTCGAGACCTGCTTGAGGTCGTCGATGGTGATCGCGTCCGAGTCCATGGCGAAGTCGCCCTTGCTGCCGTGCGCCTTCGTGTTCACGGTGGAGGCGTCGACGCCGATCCGGATCTGGTTGAACTGCGCGGTGCCGCGCAGGTCGCTCATGCCGATCTGCAGGTCGGTCGCCTTGACCGGGTTCTTGGGGTCGGTCCCCGCGGAGATGAGCAGGCCCAGCGGCATACCGGGGACCTTCACCGACTGGCACAGGTTGTGCAGCGTCGCGTCCTTGATGTTGGCGATCGCCACCGGACGCGACTTGCCGTCGGCGTCCTTGGACTCGCCGGCGTACTGCGAGAATCCGGTCCCGTCGAGCTTGTCGGCCGCGATCTTGAACTGCTGGCCCGAGATCGCCATCGACACCGGGACGGCGCCCTGGGCGACGCCGCCCATGAGGACGCCGATCACCGCCACCGTCGGGACCGCCGCGAGCATCGCACGGCCTCGACGCGTGCGCGTCAGTGCGCTGAGCTTCATTTCCCCTCCACCAAGACGACATGGCGACCCCTGTGTCGCCGACGAGTGGCGACGGTACGCCCCTTACTGAGGCGGCGTCAATAGCAATGGTTGCCCGCGGCGCTTCACCCTCCGGGCGGCGCCGTCACCTCGCGAGACGGCCATATGCTCGGGGCATGGCAGCCGCGCGACGCACCCGGATGAGCCCCGACGAACGCCGGCAGCAGCTCGTCGCGCTCGGCGTGGCGGCGCTGGCCGACCGTCCCCTGGAGGCCGTCACCGTCGAGGACCTGGCCGCTCAGGCCGGGGTCTCCCCCGGGCTCGTCCACTACTACTTCGGCAACCGGCAGGGCCTGCACTCCGCCATCGTCCGGACCGCGCGCGACGCGATGCTGCACGCCACGCAGCCGCGGCCCGAGCTGCCGCCGCGCGAGCGCCTCCGCGACACCCTCGACCGGTTCGTCGAGTTCGTGCACGACCACGACGCGACGTTCTACTCGCTCGTGCGCGGCGCGGCGTCCGGCGACGAGCACGTGCGCGCCACCATCCAGCACGCGCGCGACGTGCTGGCCGGGCACCTGCGCGACGCCTTCCAGGAGATCGGCGTCGCCCCCACCCCCCTGCTCGAGGTCGCGCTGCACTCGTGGATCTCGTTCGCCGAGCAGGCGCTCGTCGAGGCCGCGACCGACCCCGCGATCTCGCCGTCCGACCTCGCCGACTTCCTCGAGCGCAGCGCGCTCGGCGTCCTCGCCGCCCTGCACCCCTCGGCCTGCTGACGGGGACGCAGTGAGCGGGCATCTGGCCCTGTTCCGGTCGCGGAACACGGCCAGATACCGCTCACCACCCCCCGGGCCGAGTGGTCCGCGGACGACAAAGCCCCGCGGACCGCGACGGGGAGGGGGAGTCGTCGCGGTCCGCGGGGCTGCTGATGCGGCCGGCCGGATGCGCGTGCCGGCCGGCCGCGGCTCGGTCGCGGCTCAGTTGTTGCCGCTACCGCCCTGGAGCAGGTCCTCGAGCCAGCCGGGCAGGTTCCCCGGGTCCGTCGAGTCGGAGCCGCCCTGGCCCTGCTCCTGGTCCTGACCGTTCTGGTCACCCTGGCCGTCCTGGCCGTTCGGGTCCTGCCCCTGCTGGTCGTCCTGGCCGTTCTGGCCCTGGTCGCCCTGGCCGGTCGTGGCGGACTCGTCGCGGACGGCGAGGGTCACGTCGACGGTCTGCGTCTTGCCGTCGCGGACGTAGGTCAGCGTGACCTTCTGGTCGGCCGCCTTCTCCCGGACGTACGCCGTGAGCGACTCGGCGCCGTTCACGGAGTCGTCGTCGATCGCGACGATCACGTCGCCGGCCTGGAGGCCGGCGTCCGCGGCGGGAGACCCGGACGACACCTCGACCACCTTGGCGCCGCGGCGCGTGACGCCGTCGGCCGTGGCCGTCGCGTCCTGCATGGTCACGCCGAGGAACGCGTGCTCCGCCGAGCCGTCCTTGATGAGCTGGTCGGCGATGTTCGACGCGAGGTTCACCGGGATGGCGAACCCGAGCCCGATCGAGCCGGACTGCTCGCCGCTCATGCCGCTCGACATCGTGGCGATCGACGACGTGATGCCGATGACCTGGCCCTGCGCGTTGAACAGGGGGCCGCCGGAGTTGCCGGGGTTGATCGCGGCGTCGATCTGGATCGCGTTGGTGACGACCTGCGTGCTGCCGTCCTCCCCCGACGCCGAGACCGGGCGGTCCACGGCCGACACGATTCCGGTGGTGGCCGTGTTCGCCAGGCCGAGCGGGTTCCCGACGGCCAGCACGGCGTCGCCCACCGTGACGTCGTCGGACGAGCCGAAGGACGCGGGCTTCAGGTCGTCCGGCGGGTTCTTCAGCTTGACGACGGCCAGGTCGGTGGTCGGGTCGGTGCCCACGATGGTCGCCTCGTACAGGCGGCCGTCGGACAGCGTGACCTGCACGGTGTCGTTCTGCGCGCCCGAGACGACGTGGTTGTTGGTGACGATGTGGCCCTGGTCGTCGTAGATCACGCCGGAGCCCTCGGCGCCGCCGGCCTGGCTCTGCACCTGGATGGCGACCACCGACGGGGCGACGGCCGTCGTGACGGCCTCCCAGTTCGGGTTGTTCGACGTCGAGTTCTTGACCGGGGCCTCGTCGGTGGCCTGCGAGCTCGCGCCGACGTTCGCCAGCGACGACGGGTTGCCGGCGTCGAACGCGCCGGTCGCCGCCGCGGTGCCGAGGCTCGCGAGGACGGCCGCGATGACCGCCGCGCTGGCTACCGGGACCCAGACGGACCGCTCGCGCTTCGTGGCGGTCCCTCCCCCGGGTCCCTGCTGCGGGGACGTCTGGTTCAGGCCGTAGGGGTTGCCCGGGCCCTGGCCGTACGGCTGGCCCTGCGGGTGCTGGCCCTGCGGGTGCTGGCCCTGCTGCTGGTGCTGCTGCTGCTGGTACTGCTGCGGCGCGCCCTGCGGGTGCTGGGACTGCTGCTGCGCGTAGTACGGCGACCCGGCCGCCATCTGCCCGTACCGCGGCTGCTGCGCGCCGTACTGCTGCGATGCCTGCTGCGGAGCGGGCGGCTGCGGGGGCCCCTGCTGGGGCGTCCCCTGGGTGGGGAGCTGCTGGGTCGGCTGCACGGTGAGGTGCTGGGTGTCCTGCGTGGCCGGCTGCGACGCGGTACGGTCCGCGGCGCCCGGCTGCTCGGCCGGCCGCTCGGTCGGCCGCTCAGCGGGGTTCTCGCTCCGGTTCGGCTCGTCGGCGCCCGACGGCTGCGGTGCGCCCGGGGTGTCGGTGCTCATGGTGCCCTCCTCGATGTGTGCCCCTAGGAGACCACCCCATCCTGGCGTGGTGCTTGGCTCAACCTGAGAACTTCCTGCGAATCGTGACGGCGCAGGTCAGAGCGTCTCCCGTACGGCGTCGGCGACGCGCGCCGCGAGGTCCCGCGTCTCGGACAGCCGGTCGGCGCGCGAGACGTGCACCTCGATCACCTGCACGCCCCGCGTCGGCGCCTGCAGGGCGTGCCGCAGCGAGCCGACGTCGAGCACGAGCTGATGGTCCACGCCGTACCCGGCGCACAGCTGGGCCAGGTTCGCTCCGTGCGGGGTGCCGAAGACGCGCTCGAAGGTGGCGGCGCCCCGCGCGGACGACGTCGCGAGCTCGCCGTGCTCGAGGGTGGCGAAGATGGACCCGCCGTCGTCGTTCACGACGACGACCTCGAGGTCGACGGGCGGCTCGTGCGGCCCGCGCAGCAGGCCGCCGGCGTCGTGCAGGAAGGTGAGGTCGCCGACCAGCGCGCGGGTGCGGCGGCCCTGGCGGGCGGCGGCGTGCGCGACGCCCGTCGCGGTCGACACGGTGCCGTCGATGCCGGCCAGCCCGCGGTTGGCGAGCACGTCGGGCAGCTCGCCGGCCTGGGGGTGGTCCAGCCCGAGCACGAGGTCGAGGTCCCGCACGGGGTTGGACGACCCGACGACGAGCAGGTCGTCGGGCCCGAGCACGGACGCCACGGCGCGCGCGACGGCGAGAGCGGCGTGGGGGGCCGTCAGCAGCCCCTCGGCGACGGCGGCGTCCGCGGTCGCGGCGTCCACGACGGCGGCGGCCGCGCGTCCGGCGGCGCGCCACCGGTCGAGGAACCCGCCGTCGCCCTCGGAGCCGGCCCCGACGGGCGTCGTCGGCGACGACCACCGGTCGGCGAGCGCAGGGACGACCAGCTCCGCGTTGCGGGCGGCGTCCGGCCACGGCCCGCCGTCGGGCGCGACGACCGTGACGACGACGTCGGGCCGCCCCAGCAGCCGTTGCACGGGGCGGGACAGCGTCGGGCGTCCGAAGACGACCACCTGCTCGACGTCGCGGGTCAGCTCCTCGACGCCCAGCACCGAGCGGTAGGCCGCCACCGCGTTCGGCCCGCCGCACGCGCCCGACGACGGCTCGGCGAGCAGCGGCCAGCCCTGCGCCTCGGCGACGGCGCGCGCGACCGGCCCGGCGCCGTCGCCGGCGACGACGAGCGTGCGAGCCGGATCGCCCTGCAGGGCCGGGTCCCCGCCGGGGCCCGGGGCGGGCGGGGCGACGGTCGTGCGGCGGAAGCCGGCGGGCCAGGTCTCCGCGGGCGGGAGCGGGGCGAGCGGCACCGGTGGGTGCAGCGGGTCGCGGAACGCGACGTTCACGTGCACGGGGCCGGGGTGCCGGTCGCGCAGCCCCTGCGCCGCCGCGAGCGCTCGGTCGAGCGCGCCGAGCAGGTCGCGCACCTCGCCGTCGCGCCCGTCGGGGGCGGGGAGGTCCACGGCGTACCGCACGGCGGTCCCGAAGATCCCCACCTGGTCGGTCGTCTGCGAGGCCCCGGTGCCGCGCAGCTCGTGCGGGCGGTCGGCGGCGAGCACCACGAGGGGCACGCCGGAGTGGTGGGCCTCGAGGACCGCGGGATGGAGGTTGGCCACGGCGGTGCCGGAGGTCGTGACGACGGCGACGGGGCGCGGCACCTGGACCGGCTCGCCGCCCGCGTGCCGGAGCACGGGCTCGCTGCCGCGCGCGAGGCCCAGCGCGAGGAAGCCGGCGGTCCGCTCGTCGACGCGCACGTGCAGCGTGAGCAGGCCGGCGTCCGCGGCCTCGGCGAGCGCGTACGCGAGCGGTGCCGACCGGGAGCCCGGAGCCAGCACGACGTCCCGCACGCCCTGGAGCGCGAGGTCGGCCACGATCGCCCGCGCCGCGACGATCGACGGCGGCAGGGCGGCGCTCACGCGGCCTCCTCGAGCAGGGCCGACAGGCGGGCGTACCTGGCCAGCCAGCGGTCGCGCGTGCCCGGGTCCGGCTGGGCCGCGGCGAGGGCGGCGGGGTCGGGCGCGGGGCGGCGCACGGGCAGCGCGCCGTCGACGGGCAGGAGCGGGTCGGCGACGACGTCGTGGACGAGGAGCTGCGAGGTCGCGAGGCCGCACGCGTAGGGCAGCTCCGGCAGCGCGGCCGCGAGCGCCACGCCCGCGGCGAGCCCGACCGACGACTCGAGGGCCGACGACACGACGACCGGCAGCCCCACCCGCTCGGCGAGGTCGAGGCAGGCGCGCACGCCGCCCAGCGGCTGCACCTTGAGCACGACGACGTCCGCGGCGTCCTCGCGCACCACCCGCAGCGGGTCCGCGGCGCGGCGGATCGACTCGTCCGCGGCGACCGGGACGGGCGAGCGCAGCCCGCGCCGGACGGCGGCCAGCTCGGCGACGGTGGCGCACGGCTGCTCGACGTACTCCAGGCCACCGGCGGCGGCGTCGAGCACGGGGATGCGCGCGAGCGCCTCGTCGGTGGTCCAGCCGCCGTTCGCGTCCACGCGGACGGCGCCGACGCCCGGGCCGTGCAGCTCGTCGAGCGCGGCGCGGACGGCGGCGACCCGGGCCTCCTCCGCCTCCAGCGGCTCGAGCGCGCCGGGGCGTCCGGCGATCGACGGGTCGCGCTGCGCGACCTTGACCTTGGCGGTCCGGCAGCCGCCGGACGCGAGCACGATCTCCCGCGCCCGCTCAGGTCCGACCGCCGGCACGGTGACGTTCACCGGCACGCGGTCGCGGACCGGGGCGGGGAAGCCGACGTCGGCGGCCTCGCGCGCGGCGCGCAACCAGGTCGCGGACTCCGCGTCGTCGTAGTCCCAGAACGGGGACAGCTCGCCCCAGCCGGCGTCGCCCCGCAGCAGCACGCCGTCGCGCACGTCGAGGCCGCGAAACCGGGTGGTCAGCGGGGTGCGGTACACGATCTCACGCAGCAGCTGCACCCGTTCAGGTTACTGGCCGGCACGGGAGCCGGTCGCAGGACGCGGGCACGCCAGGACGCCGGGTGGCCCCGCCCCGGAGGTCGCCCGGCGGTCAGTCGGTGAAGTCCGTCAGCTCCGGCACGTACGACAACGGGCTCGGAGCGGGACGGCCACCGATGCGCTCGGCGTCGCGGCGGACCGTCTCGGCGTCGTACACGAAGATCTCGTGCGCGACGTCCTCCGGGTCCACCACGTCGTCGTCCGGTTCCCGCACGCTCATGCCTCCAGGGTGCGCCCGCTCTCGGCGCGCGGTCGGGAGGAACGCCGGGCGTGCCGCGACGGGCCGCACCCCTGTCCCCGCGCGGTGGCCACGCAGCGGTTGCACGACGAGGCCAGGTGCGAGACGGTCGGACGCCGTCCCACCTGGGCACACGGAGCTGGCGTCAAAGTCACGGACGGGGTTGTGCAGTGAACGAGCAATCGGGCAAGGTCGAACAGCGCGGCGCGAGGCGGCACGCGCACGACGCGGCGGACAGGGTCGGGCGCGCGCTCAGGTCGCCCACCGCCGAGGTCGTGCCGCACCCCGCACTGGACTACCCGATCGGGATCGACGAGCATCGGCGCAGCCCGATGGACTGGATCGTCTTCGGGGTCACCGCCGCCGTGGCCGTCGCCTTCCTCGTCTGGGGTTTCGTCGACACCGACGGACTGGCCAGCGCCTCCAGCTCGGCCCTGGGCTGGGTGACCACGAACATGGGCTGGCTCTTCGTGCTGACCGCCAGCCTGTTCGTCGTGTACAGCCTGTGGTTGGCGATCAGCAGGTTCGGCGCCATCCCGCTCGGCGCCGACGGCGAGGCACCCGAGTTCCGCACGGTGTCCTGGGTGGCGATGATGTTCTCCGCCGGGATGGGCATCGGGCTGATCTTCTGGGGCGTCGCCGAGCCGCTCGCCCACTACGTGGACCCGCCGCCGGGCACCGTCGACGCCGGCGACCCCGAGGCCGTCCAGCACGCGATGTCCACCACGATGTTCCACTGGACGCTGCACCCCTGGGCGATCTACGCCGTGGTCGGGCTGGCGATCGCCTACAGCGCCTACCGCAAGGGCCGCAAGCAGCTGATCTCCTCGGTGTTCGAGCCGCTGCTGGGCCGGCACGCGCACGGCCCGGCCGGGAAGGTCATCGACATGCTCGCGATCTTCGCGACGCTGTTCGGCTCGGCCGCCTCGCTCGGGTTGGGTGCGCTGCAGATCAAGAGCGGCCTGCAGGTCGTCGGCTGGGCCGGCGACGTGGGCAACGGCGTCCTGGTCGCGATCATCGCGGTGCTCACGGTCTGCTTCGTGCTCTCGGCGGTCTCGGGCGTCGCCCGCGGCATCCAGTGGCTGTCGAACATCAACATGGTGCTGGCCCTGGCGCTGGCGGTGTTCGTGTTCGTGGTCGGGCCGACGGTGTTCATCCTGAACCTCATCCCGAACTCGATCGGCACCTACTTCCAGGACCTGGCGATGATGGCGGCCCGGACCGGCGCCGACAGCTCCTCCACCCCCGGCGGTGTCTCCACCAGCGACTGGCTCGCGCAGTGGACCGTCTTCTACTGGGCCTGGTGGATCTCCTGGACGCCCTTCGTCGGCATGTTCATCGCCCGGATCTCCCGCGGCCGGACGATCCGCCAGTTCGTCGGCGGCGTCCTCCTGGTGCCGAGCCTGGTCACCATCGTGTGGTTCTGCGTCTTCGGGGGCGCGAGCCTCTTCCTCCAGAAGGGCGGCACCGACATCGCCGGCGCCGGGGAGACGGAGGCGCAGCTGTTCGGGATGCTCGGCGAGTACCCGTGGCAGTCGCTCACCACCGTGGTCGTGATGATCCTGGTCGCGATCTTCTTCGTCTCCGGCGCGGACGCCGCCTCCATCGTCATGGGCACGCTGTCGCAGCGGGGCAGCGCCGAACCGAGCCGTCCCAACGTCGTCTTCTGGGGTGTCGCGACAGGTGCGGTCGCCGCGGTGATGCTGCTCGTGGGCGGGAACGACGCGCTCACCGGCCTCCAGAACCTCACCATCCTGGTCGCCCTGCCGTTCGTGGTCGTGATGGTGCTGCTGATGGTCTCGCTGACCCGGGACCTCAGCCAGGACCCGATGATCGTCCGGCAGAAGTACGCCCGGGAGGCCGTCAAGCAGGCGGTCATCGCCGGCGTCACCGAGCACGGGGACGAGTTCGCGATCGCGGTCGAGCCCTCCGACCGGCCGATCACGCCCGAGGGCGTCGAGGTGCCCGACGAGGTCGATCTTCCTGGCGACGTGATGGCCCGCGCGGAGCCCACCGACGGGGTCGACGGCGAACCCGAGGAGCCGCAGCACTGACGCGGGCGGCGCCGGAACCTGCGGGGCGCGCCGACACCGGGCCCCGCACCCGTCCCGGCGGGCTCCGTGGGCAGCTACGCGCGAGCCTCGGCACCGTCGGCGGCCGAACGCAGGATCTGGACGACCCGCGGCACGGCGGTGCCCTGCACCCGCGCGGCGCCGACGACGACACCCCGGGCCCCGGGGTGCGCCGACGTGCCGGACAGCGGCTCCGCCGGCACGCCGGCGCCGCGCAGCGCGGACACCGCCCGCGCCTCGCCGTCGCCGTCGGGCAGCCGCACGACGAGGTGCAGGCCTGCGGCGACGCCCTCGACGGGAAGGTGCGGGGCGCCGCGCGCGAGCGCGTCGAGCAGCAGCCCCCGACGGCGCTTGTACGTCAGCCTGGCCCGGCGCAGGTGCCGCGCGTACGCGCCGTCGGCGATCAGCCGCGCGAACGCGGCCTGCTCAGGCACCGAGCAGCCGAGGTCGGCGCGGCGCTTGGCGTCGACGAGCGCCTCCCGCACCCCGGCGGGCGCGACGACCCAGCCCAGCCGCAGCGCCGGGGACAGCAGCTTGGACACCGAGCCGAGCAGCGCGACGTGCTCCGGGTCCAGGCCGCGCAGGGCGCCGACGGGCTGCCGGTCGTACCGGAGCTCGGCGTCGTAGTCGTCCTCCAGCAGCAGGCGGCCGCCGTCCTGCGCCCAGGCGACGAGCTCGCGACGGCGGTCGGGCGCCAGGACGACTCCGAGCGGGAACTGGTGTGCGGGCGTCACGACGGCCGCCGCGGCGTCGGGCAGGGCGTCGGTCCGGAGCCCGCGGTCGTCGACGGGCACGGGGACGACCTCCAGGCCCGAGTCGCGCAGCTGTGCGACGACGCCGGGCGACGCGGGGTCCTCGACGACCACCCGTCGGCCGCTGCCCCCTCCCGCGAGCACCTCGCCGAGCAGCGCCAGCCCCTGCGCGACGCCGCTCACGACCACCACGTCCTCGGCCTCGACCGGGGCGGCGCGCGCGGTCCGCAGGTGCGCGGCGAGCGCCTGGCGCAGCCCGAGCAGGCCCTGCGGGTCCGGGTAGCCCAGCTGCGCGTCGGGCAGCTCGCGCATCGCGTCGCGCACGGCGCGCGCCCAGGCCGCGCGAGGGAAGAGCGCCGGGTCGGGCGCCCCGACGCTGGCCGGGCGCTCCGCCCCCGGGCCGGGGCCTGCCGGCCCGGCGGCCGCGCCGCGGGGACGCCGGTCGAGGTCGGCGACGACGACGCTCGAGCGGGGCCGGCTCTCGAGCACCCCCTCCCCGACGAGCTCGTCCACCGCCGCCGCGATCGTGCCCCGCGCGACGCCCAGCCCCGCCGCCGCGGTGCGCGACGACGGCAGCGTCGCGCCGGGCTCGAGCCGCCCCGTCGCGACGGCGTCCCGCAGGCCGTCGCGCAACCAGGCGCCCACGTCGGTCGGCGGACGCGCGCCGAGCACGAGGAGCAGGTCCTCCGGCTGCAGCCGCCTCATCACGTCACGCTCCTCGTCCGGCCGCACGTCCGCATCCGACCACCGTCGTCATCCGGCCACCTGTGCCATCTGGACACCTGCGCCATCTGGACACCCGTGCCATCTGGACCAGTGAACCAGCAGCGAACTGGCCCTGCCCGCCGGTCCAGCGCGCTCGTAGCGTCGACGGTATGACCACCTCGACGGGCGCCTCGGGCGCCGCCACCGCCGTCACGTCGCCGGGGACGGGCGACCTCGCCGGCGCGTACGCCCGCTGCGCCGCCGCGATGGCGCTCGTCGGCGCGTCGTTCACCGCCTCCGCGGCGCTCTCCGACTACCCCCTGGCGGGCGGGCAGGCAGTCCGCTACGGCGTCGCCGCCCTGTGCCTGCTCGCCGTGATGCGGTGGCGACGGGTCGCGCTCGTGCTGCCCCGCCCGCGCCAGGCCGCCCGCCTCGTCGCGCTCGCCGCCACCGGGCTCACCGGGTTCAGCGCGTTCGTCGTCCTCGCCACCCGGCACGCCGAGCCCTCGCTGGTGGGTGCGGTGGTGGGTGCCACGCCCGTCGTCCTGGCCGCGACGCAGGCCGTCCGGGAACGGCGGCTCGCCCCACGGACCCTCGCGGCGGCGGTCGTCGTGACAGCGGGGGTGGCGCTCGTCGAGGGCCTCGGGTCGGCCGACCCGCTCGGGCTGGCTCTCGCGGTCGGGGCGCTCGCGTGCGAGGCGGCGTTCTCGCTGCTCGCCGTGCCGCTGCTGCCGACGCTGGGACCGCTGCGCGTCTCGGCGTACGCCTGCGTCGCGGCGGTCCCGCAGCTCCTGCTGCTCGGCCTGCTCGCGCCCGGGCCGCTGCTCGCCGCGCCCGACGGCGGCGAGCTCGCGGCCCTGGCCTACCTGTCCGTCGTCGTCACCGCGGTCGCCTTCCTGCTCTGGTACACCGGCCTCGCCCGGGTCGGCCCCGCCCGCGCCGGGCTCTTCGCGGGGCTGATGCCCGTCGCGGCCCTCGCGGCCTCCCTCGCGCTCGGTGTCGAGGCTCCGACGGCGCACGGCGTCGCGGGAGCGCTCGTCGTCGCGGCGGGTCTCGTGCTGGGGCTGTCGTCGTCGCGCCGACGAGCCGCGCCGACGAGCCGCGCCGACAAACTAGGGTGACGGCGTGAGCAGCGCACCTCTCCCCCGCACCGTCTCCCACACGTTCGACCCCGCGCGATGGCGCGAGGTCGCCGGGTTCGAGGGCCTCACCGACCTCACCTACCACCGCGGCGTGGAGCGCGACGCCGACGGCGCCGTCGTGCGCGACCTGCCCGTGGTGCGCGTCGCGTTCGACCGCCCCGAGGTGCGCAACGCGTTCCGCCCGCACACCGTCGACGAGCTGTACCGCGTGCTCGACCACGCCCGCATGACCTCCGACGTCGGCACCGTGCTGCTCACCGGCAACGGCCCGTCCCCGAAGGACGGCGGCTGGGCGTTCTGCTCCGGCGGCGACCAGCGCATCCGCGGCCGCTCCGGATACCAGTACACGACCGCCGACGACGGCGGCGGCGAGGAGCACGGCGCGGACGCCGTCGACCCCGCCCGCGCCGGGCGCCTGCACATCCTCGAGGTGCAGCGACTCATCCGCACGATGCCGAAGGTCGTCGTCGCCGTCGTGGACGGCTGGGCCGCGGGCGGCGGGCACTCGCTGCACGTCGTGGCGGACCTGTCGATCGCCTGCCGCCAGCACGGGCGGTTCAAGCAGACCGACGCGGACGTCGGCTCGTTCGACGGCGGCTACGGCTCCGCCTACCTCGCCCGCCAGGTGGGGCAGAAGCGCGCCCGGGAGATCTTCTTCCTCGCCCGCGAGTACTCGGCGGACGACGCCGAGCGCTGGGGCGGCGTCAACGAGGTGGCCGAGCACGACGACCTCGAGGGCCTGGCGATCGAGTACGCGCGCACCATCGCGGGCAAGTCCCCCCAGGCGGTCCGGATGCTGAAGTTCGCGTTCAACCTCGCCGACGACGGACTCATGGGCCAGCAGGTCTTCGCCGGGGAGGCCACGCGCCTCGCCTACCTCACCGACGAGGCCGTCGAGGGCCGCGACGCCTTCCTCGAGAAGCGCGACCCCGACTGGTCGCGCTTCCCGTACGCCTTCTGACCCGACGCCTTCTGACCCCGGGTGGCGCGCACGGACGACGCCGGGGCGGCCAGGTTCGCGGTCGATCGCCGGCGCCGCCTCGACCGCTGACCGGCGAGCTCCCCCGGCGATTTCTCACCCGGGTGCGGCGGCGGTGACCACGTCCGGGCCGCCGCCCCGCGGGTAGCCTCCCGTCATGCCGCCGAGGTTCCGTCGCGCCGAGCCGATGACCACCTTCGAGCTCGTGCCGGACGACGAGCGCGAGGACTGGCCCGACGACGCCCCGGACGACCCGGAGCCCGGCGCCGCCCGACGACGGCTGGCTGCCCTGCGCGACCGCGCCGTCACCCGCTGGCGCGCCCTGTCCCGTCGCGGCCGCGTCGTCGTCGCGGCCGGCACCGCCGTCGTCGTGCTCGCCGCCGCCACCGCGGTGGCCGCCCCCGGCCTGCTGGACGCCCGCGCGGAGCGGCTGCGCGCGGAGGCCGTGCAGGCCCTGCCCGGGGCCGTCGGCGACCTGTCCGAGCCGCTGACCGAGACGTGGCAGCTCACGAACGGCAACGGCAGCCTGGCGACGCTGCGCGGCGGCCTCGTGCTCACGACGGAGGGTACGGCCGTGTCGGCGCTCGACGCCGGCACCGGCCGCGAGACGTGGCGGCACGACGTCGGCACCTTCCCGACGTGCGGCCCGCAGCGGGGCTACCAGACCGACCCGGTCCCGCCCGCCGCCGTCGTCGTCTGCGTCAGCGGCGACCCGGACGACCGCACCGTCACGGTGCTCGACGCCGCCGGCACGGTCGTGGGCGAGCGGTCGATCGGCCCCGCCAGGATCGACACGTTCGGCGACGGGGGGCCGGACGGCGCCCCCGTGGTGGTGCCCGCCGCCGCCGGGGCGGTCGCGGTGGTCGACGGCATCACGGACGCCACCGCGCCCTGGCCGGCGGACGACCTGCCCGGCGCGGACACCCTGCGCGAGCTCCGCGCCGACGGCTGGACGGACCCGACGCTGCGCGTGGAGGACGCGCTCACCGGCGAGGTGCGGGGCGAGGCGACCGTCCGGCTCCGGCCGGAGGACCTCGGGGAGTGCGGCATGGTGCAGGACGAGGGCACCGCCGCCGAGCTCATGACGGAACCCCAGGTCGACGCGTCCCCGTCGATGACGGTGCTCTCCGTGTGCGGCGGCGCGGTCCGCCTCACCCCCGACGGCACCGTGCTCGACGCCGGGGCCGACGGCCAGTGGGCGATGCCGCTCCCCGGCGGGCGGCACGTCGTCCCGGGCCAGGACGAGAGCACCGTGCTCGACGGCGACGGCACGGTCGTGGCCACGGTGCCGGGGTGGTCGGTCCCGCCGACGGTGGACGACGCCCCCGGCTCCTCCTACCTCGCGCTGACGGGGGTGGGCGAGGGCCCGTCGGCGCTGCGCCTCGCGTCGTTCGCCCCGGACGGTGCGGAGCGGTGGGTCGCGACGGTCGACGACCTGGGCGGCGTGCTCGCGCGGGTCTCGGGCGTCGTCGTCGTGCAGGATGCCGACGGGTTCGTCGGTCTCGACGCGCGGACCGGCGACGAGGTCTGGGCGCGTGACGACCTGCTGCAGGTCTCGGGCTACGGCTCGGGCGACTGGGTCGCGGGGGCGGTCACCGACGGCACCCGCCTGCTGGTCGGCATCGGTGGCGACGGCGAGCACCACAGGCTGGTCGCCCTCGACCTGCGGGACGGCACGACGGCGTGGGAGCGGCGGAAGCAGGCCGGGTTCCTCGAGTGGCTGATGGCGGTCGACGGCCACGTGGTGGCCTTCGACGGCGTCGTCCACGGCCTGGGCTGACGGCCGCCGGTAGCCTCCGGTCATGCCTCCGAGGTTCCGTCGCCCCGAGCCGATGACCACCTTCGAGCTCGTGCCCGACGACGAGCGCGAGGACGCGCCCGACGGTGCCCCGGACGACCGGCCCGAGGAGGGCCGCCGACACCTGGCGGACCTGCGCGACCGGGCCCTCGCCCGCTGGCGCGGCCTGTCCCGGCGAGGCCGCGCCGCCGTCGCGGCCGGTACGGCCGTCGTCGTGGTCGCCGTGGCAGGAGCCGCCGTCGCCCCGGGCCTGCTCGACGCCCGCGCCGAGCGCCTGCGCGCCGAGGCCGTGCAGGGCCTGCCCGGCGTCGTGGACGACCTGTCCGAGCCCCTCGAGGTCGTCTGGTCCTTCCCGGGGGACGTTTCCCTCGCCGCCGTGCTGCCGGACGGGGTGCTCGCCTTCACCGACGGTCACGGCGTCCGGGCCGTCGACGCGGCGACCGGCGACGCCGTGTGGGAGCACCCGTCCGACGGCGCGATGTGCGGGCCCACCCCCTGGACCGCGGTCGACTGGAGCACCCCGGTCGACACCCTGGTCTGCGTCGAGGACTTCTCCCGCGTCACGGTGCTCGACGCCGACGGCACGGTGGTGAGCGAGCGCGAGCTGGACCTCCTCGAGCCCGTCGACGCGCCCGGCGACGGCGACCCCAGCTCCTTCTCCTGGTCCCAGGTGATCCCGGCCGCCGGCGGGACGGTCGCGGTGCTCGACGAGATCGCCTCGGCGACCGAGGTCCCGTGGCGGGAGGACGAGGACGCCGCGAGCCTGCTGCGCACCCTGCGCGACGCGGGCTGGCACGACCCGACGCTGCAGGTCGTCGACGCCCGGACCGGCCAGGAGCGCGCCGAGGTGACGATCCCCCTCACGGCGGAGGCGCTCGAGTCCTGCGGCGTCATGGAGGACGGCCAGGGCGGCCGGACCGTCGCGCCACAGCCCTGGATCGACGCGACGCCGTCGTCGACGACGCTCGGGTTGTGCAGCGTCACGCGGGCAGTCACGCCGACGGGCGAGGCGTTCGACGTCGGCGGCGACGACGGCGCGGGGCGCACCCTGGTGCCGCTGACCGGCGGGACGTTCTTGCTGCAGGGCGAGACCAGCGAGGTCCGCGACGCCCACGGCGAGCGGGTGGAGACGATCCACGGCTCCGCCCTCGCCCCGCCCGTCGACACGGAGCCCGACGGCCCGCGGCTCGTCCTCCTCGGCGCCGACGGCAGCGCCCCGTCGCTCGCGGCCCTCGGCGCGGACGGGGATCCCGCCTGGTCGGTGACCGTCGACCCCCTCACGGCGCCGCTCGCCCGGGTCGGGGACACGGTCGTGCTCGCGGGCGGCTCGTCGCTCACGGCGCTCGACGCCCGCACCGGCGCGCAGCGATGGCGGGTGACGGACCTGCTCGACGGCGGCTTCGAGGACGGCGAGACGATCGCGGGTGCCGTCACCGACGGCACCCGGCTGCTGCTCGCGATCACCCCCGCCTCGTGGAGCGACGACGGTGCGGGCACCCCGCACCGCCTGGTCGCGCTCGACCTGCGGGACGGCAGCACCGCGTGGGAGCGCGCCGGCACCGGGGTGCTCTGGGGAATGTTCTCCGCCGGCGGCGGCCCCGTCGCCGTCGGGAACGCCGTCTCCGGGCTCGGACGCCCCTGAGCCCGGACGTCCTACGCGCCGGTCAGGAGGCCTTCCAGGTCCCGCCGTCCTTGGGGACGAGCTCGATCCACGTGCTGCCGGGGTCGAGCTCGACGGGCTCGCCGTCGCGGGTCAGCTCGACCGGGGACTTCTGGTCCTTCTTCGACCACTGCACGGACACCGTCCTGCCGGCGGACGCCAGCACCCCCTTGCCCTTCCCGATCAGCTCGGTCTGGGGGACGGGGGCCCCGGCCGGGTCCTTGTACTTCGTGTCCACCACGTCCACGGACAGCGCGAGCACGTTGGTGGCCTCGTGCCGCTTCCCCGACGACGACACCGACTCGCTCGAGCCCTCGCTGCGCAGCCACTTCTTGTCCTCCCCGGACCAGTCCCAGACGCTGCGCTGCGCCGGGCTGAGGGTCACGTCGAGAGTGGCCGCCTTCGTGCCGTCGGCCGCTGCGGTTCCGTCGCCCGCCTTGCCCGCGTACCGGAACTGGGCGGGCGGCGGCACGGTGCGCTCGTCGTCGGCCTGGTCGAGGAAGGCCTTCGGGTCCCCGACGACGTTGTGCGGCGCGGCGCGACCCGGGTCGCGGGAGAAGCCCGCGTCGCCGCGGTCCATGATGACCGACTGGGTGCCGGACTTCTCCACCGCCGCGATGAACGGCGCCTGACCGCCCGAGTAGGCGAGGATGCCGCCGAGCGGGGCGACGACGTCGGGGTCCATGGGCCGCACCGAGCGCACGGGCTCCACCGCCTTCGGGACCCGCGAGTGGTACACGGCGACGAACCGCGTGATGCCGCCCTCGACGACCTCCTCCCACACGAGGTCGGCGTCCTCGAGGCCGGTCTGCGGGCGCGCCTCCGGCGCGTTCTCGATCTTCACCGCGAGCGCCGGCCGGGCCGCCACGTCGTCCGACCGCACCCCGGTGAGCGGCCAGGCCGACGGCATCGTGGGCGACGGTGGGGCGCCCTTGTCGGCGGTGCTGCCCGGCGTCACGGTCGGCGTCGAAGACCCGCCGGACGAGCACGCCGCCAGCGCCAGGACGGCGGCGACCGTCAGCGCTGCGGCGCGCCGGGTGCGGGACGGGCGGGGCGTGGCGGTCATGCGGGTCCTCCCGGGGTCACGGGCCGTGCGCGCGGTCACACGCCCTCACCGTAGGCCGGGAACGCCCCGATCCGGCGTCAACGCACCCGCCACGACCCGGTGCCGCGCGGCACGAGCTCGATCCAGAGGTTGCCCGGGTCGAGGCGGACGGGATCGCCGCCGCGGGTCTTCAGCATCAGCTTCTTGCCCGTCGACTTCTTCGACCAGGTCACGCTGAGCGCCTTGCCGCGGGTGAGGAGCACACCCTTCCCGCGGCCCACCATCTGCGTCTCGGGCACCGGGGCGCCGCTCGGGTCGCGGTACTTCGTGTTCTTCATGGTCACGGACAGGAGCAGCACGTTCCGGGCCCGCAGCTGGCTCCCGGAGGAGATCGAGGGGGCCGAGCCGTCGAAGCGGGCGTACGTCTTCGTCTTCGACGTCCATCGCCACACGGTGCGCTGCGCCGGGGAGAGCCGGACGTCGGCGACGCGCCCCTTGCGGTCGTTCGTCGCGGCGGTCCCCTGCCCGACCTTGGCGGCGTAGTTGAACTGCGCGGGCGGCGGGGTCGCGCGGCTCTTGTTCGCCTGCTTCGCGAACGCGTTCACCGAGCCGTACACGTTGTGCGGCGCGGCCCGGTCGCCGCTGCGCCGGAAGCCGGGGTCGCCGCTGTCCATCGTCACGGACTGCACCTTGGCGCGGCCGACGGCGCGGATGAACGGCGGCTGCCCACCCGAGTAGGCGAGGATGCCGCGCATCGGGGCGACGATGGCCGGGTCCATGGGGCGCACGGACCGGACGGGCCCGACGGTGCCGGGCAGCTTCGAGTGGTAGACGGCGACGTACCGGCTGATGCCGCCCTCGACCACCTGCTCCCAGACGATGTCCGCCTGCTGCAGCCCGGACTGCGGCCGCGCCGCGGTCGAGTTCTCGATCTTCACCGCGACGGCCGGCCGGGCGGGGACCTTCTTCGTCCCGGTCAGCCTGCCGTTGAGCGGCCAGACGACGGGCTTCGGCTTGGGCTTCGGCTGGGGCTTCACCGGGTCGGGCGGTGCCGCCTTCGGCACGGAGACGTCCGGCGCGGCGGTGACGGTGGGCGGCGCGGCGGGCTCGCCGACGCCGCAGGCGGCCGTGGCCAGCAGGGCGAGCGCGACGAGCGCGCCGACGGCCCCGGTCCGGGCGCCACGGGGCGCGCCCGCAGGCTTCGTGGGCATCCTCGGCGTCCTCCTCGACGTGCGTGCGGCCCGGGGGCTCCCGGGCCGGGACCGTGCCACCCTACGGCAGGCCCGTCACGACCCGGACGGGCCCCGGACCGACCCGGACCTACGCTGGTGCGGTGCCCCTCGCGTCCCTGCCCCCGTCCGTCGACGCGCTCCGCGACGCCGTGCGCGCCGCGCTCGACGACGGCCCCGCCGTCGTCCCGCTGCCCCGCACGACGACGGCCCCCGTGGCGCCGGGCACGGCGCTGGTGGTGCGCACGTCCGGCTCGACGGGGACGCCGCGCGAGGTCGCACTGCCGGCCGACGCGCTGCGCGCGTCCGCGGCGGCCACGCACGAGCGGCTCGGCGGCCCTGGTCGGTGGGTGCTGACGCTGCCGCCCACGCACGTCGCCGGCCTGCAGGTGGTGGTGCGGTCGGTGCTCGCGGGCACGCCGCTGACGGCCGCCCGGCCGGACGCGCGGTTCACGCCCGACGGCCTGGCCGACCTGCTCGCGCCGGTCCTCGACGCCGGCGACGACCCGGTGTACGTGTCGCTGGTCCCCACCCAGGTGCACCGCCTGCTCGCCGCCGCCCAGGACGGCGCGCCCCGTGGGCTGGCGGCGCTCGCCCGCTGCGCGGCGGTGCTGCTGGGCGGCGCGGCGTCCCCGCCCGCCCTGCTCTCGCGCGCCGCCGAGGCGGGGGTGCGCGTCGTGACGACCTACGGCATGTCCGAGACCGCCGGCGGCTGCGTGTACGACGGCGCGCCCCTGCGCGGCGTCCGGGTCCGCGTCGTCCCTCCCGACCTGTCAGGGGAGGTGGGGGTCGTCGAGCTGGGCGGGCCCACGCTCGCGGCCGGGTACCTGGGCGACGCCGCCGCCACGGGCGCGGCGTTCCGCACCGACGCCGACGGGTCGCGCTGGTTCCGCACGTCCGACCTCGGCCGCCTCGCCCCCGACGGCACGCTGGAGGTGCTCGGCCGGGCGGACGACGTCGTCGTCACCGGCGGCGTGAACGTCGCCCCGGCGCCCGTCGAGGCGCTGGTCGGTGAGCTGCTCGGCGGCGAGGCGTGCGTCGTCGGCGTGCCCGACGCCGAGTGGGGGCAGGTGCTCGTGGCCGTGGTCGCGACCCTGGCCTCGTCGGGCGGGCCGCGGATCGCGCCCGTCGACGACGACGTGCTGGCGCGGGTCCGGTCCTCGGTGGCGACTAGGCTGGGTGCGCCGTCCGCGCCCCGCCGCGTGTACGCCGCGGCCGCGCTCCCGCTGCGCGGCCCCGGCAAGGTGGACCGCAGCGGCGTCGTCGCCCTCGTCCGCGAGCACGAGGCGCACGCCTGACCTGCTCGCGCACGCGACGCCCCGGCGCCGCACCGACGGACGGAGAACCATGGCCACGACGAGCGAGTGGATCGCCGGAGCACGCCCCCGCACCCTGCCGGCCGCGGCCGCGCCGGTGCTGATCGGGTCGGGTGCCGCGGCGGACGTCGACGCCTTCGCGTGGCTGCCCGCCGTCCTCGCGCTCGGCGTCGCGCTCGCCCTGCAGGTGGGCGTCAACTACGCCAACGACTACTCGGACGGCGTCCGCGGCACCGACGTGGACCGCGTGGGTCCGCTGCGCCTCACGGCGTCCGGCATCGCCCCGCCCCGCCGCGTCAAGGGCGCCGCGTTCGCGTCGTTCGGCGTCGCCGGGGTGCTCGGCCTGGCGCTGTGCGCCGTCAGCGGGCACTGGTGGCTGCTCGCGGTGGGCGTGCTGTGCGTGCTGGCCGCCTGGTACTACACGGGCGGCAAGCACCCGTACGGCTACGCGGGGCTCGGCGAGGTGGGCGTGTTCGTGTTCTTCGGGCTCGTCGCGACGCTCGGCACCACGTACACCCAGGCGGACACCCTCACCTGGCCGTCCGTGCTCGGCGCCGTCGGCGTCGGCATGATCGCGTGCGGCCTGCTCATGGTGAACAACGTGCGCGACATCCCGACCGACGTCGTCGCGGGCAAGCGGACCCTCGCCGTCCGCCTCGGCGACCACCGCGCCCGGCGCTGGTACGCCGCCTGCATCCTGCTGCCCGTGGTGCTGGGCATGGTGTGCGCGGCCTGGTCGCCGTGGGCGCTGCTCGTCACGGTGCTGCTGCTGCCCGCCGCGCTGCTCGTCGCCCCGGTGATCGCGGGGGCGCGCGGGCCGCTGCTCGTCAAGGTGCTCGCCGGCACCGGGATGTTCGAGCTCGCCTACGGCGTGCTGCTGGCCCTCGGCCTGGCGCTCTGACGCCTGCTCGCCCGCCGGCTCAACCGGCCGTGGGGTGCTCCCGGTCCACGACGGAGTCCTCGTAGTCGGAGTCGACGTCGTGCTTGTCGGAGCCGTCCTTGCGCCGCTGCTCCTTCTCCGCCAGCCAGCGCGCGGCGGCGTCCCGCGGCTTGCTCAGTGCGAGGTACGAGACGGCGAACGCCACGACGGCGGCGACCAGGACGAGGAGCCAGCTGCGCAGGCCGAGCAGGTAGCCGGCGCCGAGGGCGGCGACGAACAGCAGGATCCGCCAGACGGTGTACATGACGAGGGGCACGGTTCCAGGGTAGGCGCGATTCCTGAGCATCCCGACGCCGAACTAGGCTGGAGGCATGTTCGCGCGTGTGATCCTGCCCCTCCTCGTGGTGGGGCTCGCCCTGTACGCCCTTCTCGACCTGTTCGGCTCCGAGGAGGACGAGCGCGGCGGGCTCCCCCGCTGGTTGTGGGCGGTGATCATCGTGCTGCTGCCGATCTTCGGCGCCGTCGCGTGGATCGTCGTCAAGCAGTCCGCGCGCCGGGCGTCCGGCGGCCGCGGGCCGTCGTCCCGCCCCCGGCGGCCCGGCCCCTCCGGCCCGCGCCGCCCGTCCGGCCCCGTGGCGCCCGACGACGACCCCGAGTTCCTGTGGCGCCTGGAGCAGGAGAAGCGCCGCCGTGAGCGCGGCGAGTCCTAGTGCCGAGATAGAGAGGCTCCCCGCCGAGATAGAGAGGGGACGGGCCGGCACCGCCGGCCCGTCCCTCTCTATC